>JAWKYB010000006.1 GCA_041396705.1 Alphaproteobacteria bacterium | reverse complement strand
CGCGGCGGCCCGCCACGCCACGCTGACGCGCCCCGGGCGCGGACAGGTCGCGCGCGGTCGCGGGTCACGCGAGGTTGACTGGCAGTTGACCCGCCCAGTCGACACCTTGCTAGCCCATGATCCCGCATCTGTGCGGGATTGAGCGCACCGACCGGACCATGAACCGAGAGGCAGGGCGGCCCCCGATGACGACGCTGGAATCGCCGGCAAGCGATGGCCGTGACGCCCTGCCGCCGGCCGGCGGCCGCGGCAGGCTGTGGCTGCGCTGGCTGCCGATCGGGCTGATCGTCGCCGGCTTCGGCGCGGCGCTGGTGTTCGGTGTCGACACCGACAGTCTGCTCGACCTGTTGAAGACCCATCATGCCGATCTGACCGGCTGGGTCTCGCGCCATTTCGTTCTGGCCGTGCTGGTCTACGCGTTGGTCTATGCGGTCTCGATCGCGCTGTCGGTGCCGGGCGGCGCCGTGCTGACGCTGGTCGGCGGCTTCCTGTTCGGCGCCTGGGCCGGCACCGCCATCGTCGTCGTGGCGGCGACGGTGGGTGCCACCGGCCTGTTCCTCGCCGCGCGGACGGCGGTCGGCGAGGGCTTGTCGCGCAACGCCGGGCCGTTCGTGCGCAAGATGGAAGCCGGCTTCAAGCGCGACGCGTTCAGCTATCTGCTGTTCCTGCGGCTGACGCCGGTGTTCCCGTTCTGGATCGTGAACCTGGCGCCGGCGCTGCTGCAGGTGCCGCTGCGCACCTATGTGATCGCCACTGCACTCGGCATCGTGCCGGGCACCTTCGTCTTCGCCTCGTTCGGCGCCGGCCTCGGCAACCTGCTCGCCGCCGGCGACGACATCTCGGTCGGCGACGTGCTCAGCCTGGAGGTGATCCTCGGGCTCAGCGCGCTGGCGCTGCTGGCGCTGGCGCCGATCGCCTTCCGCATCTGGCGCGACCGCCGCGGGCAGGGCGGCGCGGGTTGAGGCGCGACGGGCCGTCATGGCCGCGGCGCTGACGCCCGACCTGTGCGTGATCGGCGCCGGCTCCGGCGGCCTGTCGGTCGCTGCCGGCGCCGTGCAGATGGGCGCCTCGGTGGTGCTGGTCGAGCGCGGGCGGATGGGCGGCGACTGCCTGAATTTCGGCTGCGTGCCGTCGAAGGCGTTGATCGCCGCGGCCGCGGCCGCCCAGGCGGCGCGGCGCACCGGCCGCTTCGGCATCGCGCCCGCCGGCGAGCCGGCCGTCGACATGGCAGCGGTGCGCGCGCATGTGCGCGACGTCATCGCCGCCATCGCGCCGCACGATTCGGAGGCGCGTTTCGCCGGGCTCGGCGTCACGGTGCTGCGCGAGACCGCGACTTTCGTCGACGGACGCACCGTGCAGGCCGGCGCGCATACGATCCGTGCGCGCCGCTTCGTCGTGGCGACCGGCAGCACCGCCGTGGTGCCGCCGATTCCCGGCCTCGACGGCGTTCCGTTTCTGACCAACGAGACGGTTTTCGACCTCGACGTCCTGCCCGCCCACCTGCTGGTGCTCGGCGGCGGCCCGATCGGGGTCGAGCTCGGCCAGGCCTTCCGACGCCTCGGCAGCGCGGTCACCATCGTCGACATGGCCGAGGTGCTGGGCATCGAGGATCCGGAGCTGGCCGGGCTGGCGCGCGACGCGCTGGCCGGCGAGGGGGTGGCGATGCTGACCGGCGCCAAGGCGACCGGCGTGCGCGGCGACGGCAACGCCGTCGTGCTGGAGACCGACAAGGGCGCGGTCGCCGGCAGCCACCTGCTGGTCGCCGTCGGCCGCCGGCCGGTCACCGACGGGCTCGGGCTGGAGGCGGCGGGCGTTGCCACCGACAGGCGCGGCATCGTCACCGACGCGCGTCTGCGCAGCGGCAACCGGCGCGTCTTCGCGGTCGGCGACGTCGCCGGGCGCGGCCAGTTCACCCACCTGGCCGGCTATCATGCCGGCATCGTCATCCGCAACGCGCTGTTCCGGCTGCCGGCCAAGGTCGGTGCGCCGATCCCGCGCGTGACCTACATGGAGCCGGAGCTGGCGTCGGTCGGCATGACCGAGGCCGAGGCGCGGCAGGCGCATGGCGATGCGGTCAGGGTGCTGCGTGCGCCCTTCGCCCGCAACGACCGCGCCCTGGCCGAGCGCGCCAGCGACGGACTGGTCAAGGCCATCGTCGGCCGCCGCGGCCGCATCCTCGGCGCCGCCATCTTCGGCCGGCATGCCGGCGAGCTGATCCAGCCGTGGGTGCTGGCGATCGCCCAGGGGCTGAAGATCGGCGCGATGGCGACCTACGTGGCGCCCTATCCGACCCTCGGCGAGGCGTCGAAGCGGGCGGCCGGCGACTTCTACGCCGACGCGCTGTTCGGCCCGCGCACCCGGTGGCTGGTGCGTTTCCTCGCCCGCTTCGGCTGACGGCTCACCGGCTGCAACTCACCGGCTGCAACTCACCGGTTGCAACTCACTGGCGGCGGCTCGCCGGCGGCCGCTCGCGCAGCGCCAGCAGGCCGGCGAGGGCGGCCAGGCACAAAGCGGACGAAAGGCCGAGCGCCATGCCGGGGCCATGCGCGTCCAGCACCAGGCCGAACAGGAACGGCGCGGCGGCCTGGGTTACCCGCGCCGCGGCCGAGAGGATGCCGGACCGCCGCCCGTAGCCGACCGGGCCGAACAGCGCCAGCGGGATGGTGCCCTTCGCGATGGTCAGCAGGCCGTTGCCGGCGCCGTGCAGCAGCGCGAAGGCGGCGGCGGCCGGCGCGCCGACGACGACCAGCGTCGCCGCGCCGACCGGGTGCAGGGCGGTGGCGACGCGGCCGGCGGTCAGCGGGTGCAGCCGGCGCAGCAGCCCGAACTCGACCAGCCGCGCGGCGACCTGTGCCGGGCCGACCAGCGCGGCGGCCGCGATCGCGGCCGCCGGCGTCGCGCCGGCGGCGGTCAGCAGCGCCGGCAGGTGTGCCGCCATCGCCGCAGTGACGAACCACGCGGCGGCGAACACGAAGGCGAGCACGGCCATCGCGCCCGGCCACGCCGGCGCCGCTTCGCCCTCCTGCGCCGCGACGGCGGCGGGGGGCGGTGCCTTCGGCACCAGCAGACGGTTCAGCGGCAGACCGACCGCGAGGTGCACGCCGGCCCAGACCAGACAGGCCGCCCGCCAGCCCCACAGCTCTTCCAGCCCCGCGGTTGCCGGCCAGCCGACGGTGCTGGCGAAGCCGGCGATCAGGGTCACCCCGGTGATCGGCGAGCGGGCCAGCCGGCCGTAGAGCCCGGCCAGGGTGGCGAAGGCCGAGTCGTAGAGGCCGAGCGTCATGCCGACGCCGAGCACCGCCCAGGCGGCGAACAGGCCGACCGGGCCCTGTGCGGCGGCGAGCAGGCCCAGCCCGGCCGCGAGCACCAGGTTCGACAAGGCCAGAACGCCGCGCCCGCCGTGGCGGTCGATGTAGCGGCCGACCGCGGGACCGAGCGCCGCCGACAACAGCAGCGCGGCCGAGAAGGCGGCGAACACCGTGGCCGGCGCGACCCCGAGGCTCGCGGCGATCGGGCGGGCCAGGATGGCGGGCAGGTAGTAGCTGGATGCCCAGGCGATGGTCTGCCCCAGCCCGATGGCGCCGACGACGATGCCGCGCCGTGCGGCCGGGGCGGCCGGGCCGGATGATGCTGCAGACGGCGCGGGCGGGGGCTGTGGCATGACGGTTCGGGCGGCGATCATCGCATCGCCGCCGCCGTTGTCCAGCGCCGGCGGCGCGCCGCTCGGGCCACGCGCGGCCTTGTTCGACGGTCGCCGCTTGGGCTACTCAGGCGGGCATGGCGCGCCCGTCCCTGCATTTGCCCAGCTTTGCCAGCGGGTTGTCGGCCCGGCTGCTGGTGCTGACCATGTTCTTCGTGATGGTCGCCGAGGTGTTCATCTACGCGCCCTCGATCGCGCGCTACCGCCTGACCTACCTGCAGGAAAAGCTGGCCGACGGCCATCTGGCCACGGTCACCTTCCGGATGACGCCGGACGAGGCGCTGCGCGAGGACATGCGCAATGAGCTGCTGAACCTGCTCGATGCCTATCTCGTCGACATCTCGTGGCCCGGCGGCTACGACCTGATGGTCGCCGACGAGCGGCTGCCCGAGGTCGATATCTCGGTCGATCTCAGCCAGCAGACCTTCTTCGGCCTGATCTGGGACGCGTTCGGCACGCTGATGCAGAGCGGCAACCGCATCATCGCGGTGCGCGGCACGGCGCCGAAGGACCCGCGCGCGCAGGTCACCATGCACATCGACGAATGGCCGCTGCGCGCCGAGATGCTGGACTATTCGCGGCGCATCCTGCTGCTGTCGCTGATGATCTCGGCGATTACCGCGGCGCTGGTGTTCCTGGCGCTGCAATGGCTGACCGTGCGTCCGATCCGGCGCATGACCGAGAACATGATCCGCTTCGCCCAGAACCCGGAGGACGTGACCCGAACGATCCGGCCCGGCGGCCGCACCGACGAGATCGGCCTGGCCCAGCGGCAGCTCGCCGCCATGCAGACCAGCCTGCGCGACCTGCTGCGCCAGAAGAGCGCGCTGGCGGCACTGGGCGCGGCAGTGGCGAAGATCAACCACGACCTGCGCAACATCCTGTCGTCGGCGCTGCTGGTGTCCGACAGCCTGGCGGCCAGCGCCGACCCCGAGGCGCAGCGCCAGGCGCCCAAGGTCGCGGCGGCGATCGAGCGGGCGATCCGCCTGTGCGGCGACGTGCTCAGCTTCGCCCGCCGCGACGCGCCGAAACCGCGGCCGAGCCGCTTCGTGCTCGCCGACCTGGTGGCGGAGATCGTCGGCGACCTGACGGCGCGCTATCCCCAGGCCCGCGTCGAGGCGGCGGTCGATCCCGGCCTGGTTCTGAATGCCGACCACGAGCAGCTGCGCCGCGCCTTCGACAACGTCATCCGCAACGCGCTGGAGGCCGGCGCGCACACGGTCAGCGTCGGCGCGCACAGCGAGGGCGACCGCATGGTCGTGGAGATCGGCGACGACGGGCCGGGCGTCCCGCCGAAGATCGCAGAGCACCTGTTCCAGCCGTTCGGCGGCTCGGTGAAAGCGGAAGGCAGCGGCCTCGGCCTGGCCATCGCGCAGGAGCTGGTCGCGGCCCATGGCGGTGCCATCGCCCTGGTCGAGACCGGGTCCGACGGAACCCTGTTCCGCATCACCCTGCCTGCGGTTATGTTCGAACAGGCGGCCTGAGGCCGCCGACGGACCGGGGCTGCGAACGACAGATGACGGGAGACACGACAGCATGCCGACGGCATATGCAGCAGCTTTGGCGCGGGTGACGCGATGACGGGCGAACACGCGGCGGGCGCGCCGCGCATGCCGGGCCAGGGGCTGATGCTGCAGCCGCGCGGATCGCAGACGTGGCAGGCCGCCTCGCCCTGGCTCGGCGGTGCGCGCTGGGCCATTGCCGGCCTGATCGCGCTGGTCGTCGCTGCGTCGGCGCAGGGCACGTGGTTGATGATCGCCCTGCTCGCGTTCGCCGCCTGCACCTTCGTCGTGTTCCGCTATATCGCGGCCGGCGGCCGGCCGGACCGGCTGATCCCGCACTTCGCGCCGGCGACCACCGGCTCGGCCTTCGCGCTCGGCGGCCTGTTCGGCGTGATCGCGCTCGGCGCGGTGGTGGTCGCGGCCGGGCTGCCGGGCGGCCTCGGCCAGTCGGTCGCGCTCGCGATCGCGGTGGTGCTTGCCGTGGCGATCTTCGTGCTGATCGGCCAGGCGTGGGACCGGCGCAGCGGCACGCACTGAGTCGCCGCCGCCGAACCGGGCGCCCATGTTTTTCCGTAACTCCGGCGTGGAACCGCCTGTCGCTTCCGCCAGTTTCCGCAGGCGGCCGCGCGTGGGACAATCGGTCCGCGTGTCATCGATGCAGCGGCCGCCGCGGCGATCTGGAGCCGGGCCGGCCGGCCGCTCTCGCGTTTCCCGGCCATTGGGGGGGCCACATCCGATTCGCCCGGACCGCACCTACCGGTCCCGGCCAGTTCGACGAGGCGCCGACGGACGACTGACCCGGCAGATCAGAAGGCGATGAGCCCGCGCCGCAGGGCGCGCACCACGGCCTCGGTCCGGTGGCCGGCACCGAGCTTGTCGCACGCGTTGGCGACGTGGAACCGCACCGTGCGCTCGGTGATGCCCAGTTCGGCGGCGATGTCGCTGCCGGCATAGCCCATGCCGGAGAGCCGCAGGCATTCCGCCTCGCGCGCGCTCAGCGTCACCGTGCCGATCGCCATGCTGTCCAGTCCCAGGCACTCGGCCCTGGCGACGAATCGTGCCGCCAGCATCTGGATGGTGGCTTCGTGCGCCCCGATTATCCGGTCGAAGTCCTCGTCGGCGCCGTCCGTCCACAGCGCGACGCCGCGGGCGACGCCGACATTGGGGAAGGGCAGCAGCCAGCCGTTGGTGACCAGCCGCCGGCCGAGTTCGTAGAGCGGTCGACGGGCGGGCGTATCGAACAGCGGCAGCATCTCCCGGTGCGAGACCGGCCGGACATGCTGGGCGCAGATCTCGATATACAGGTCCATCCGATGGCCGCCGATGGCGTTGTATTCCTCGAGGTACCAGTCGGGGAAGTTGCCGCAGGCGAACGGACGGCCGCGGCCGTCCGGGTTCACCGGCACCGAGATCAGCGAGTAGTAGGTGAAGCCGATCTCGGTGGCGAAGGCCTCGAAGCGGCCGGTCAGCGCGTCCGGCGAGCCGGCCGATTCGATCCGGTCCAGGTAGCGCCGGTAGAGTGCGCTATCGAACATGGCGGACCGAACCGGCCGTCGGTTCGGCTTACGCGGCGTCGGTCGCCTTCGGCCAGGCGGCGGCGACGCGGCCGAGGATGTCGAGCGCCTCGTCGATCTCCGCGTCGCCGATGACCAGCGGCGGCAGCAGGCGGATCACATTCTCGCCGGCGCCCACCACCAGCATGCCCTGCTCGCGCAGCGCGGCGGTCACGTCGCCCGCCGGCGGCACGCAGCGCAGCCCCAGCAGCAGGCCGGCGCCGCGCAGCTCGCTGAACAGGTGGCGGTTGGCCGCCACCAGCGTTTCCAGCCGCGTCCAAAGCTTGCGCGCGGTGCGGTCGACCCGGTCCAGGAAGCCGGGCTCCAGCAGCACGTCCAGCACGGCGTTGGCGGCCGCGGTGGCCAGCGGGTTGCCGCCGAAGGTGGAGCCGTGGCTGCCGGCGATCATGCCCTTGGCCGCCGCCTCGGTCGCCAGGCAGGCGCCCATCGGGAATCCGCCGGCGACGCCCTTGGCGATGGCCATCACGTCCGGCGCGATGCCGGCCCACTGGTGGGCGAACAGCTTGCCGGTGCGGCCCATGCCGGTCTGCACCTCGTCGAAGAACAGCAGCAGTCCGAATTCGTCGGCCACCGCGCGCAGGCCGCGCAGGTAGTCCAGGCTGGCCACCCGCACGCCACCCTCGCCCTGCACCGGCTCGACCAGGATGCCGCCGGTCTGCGGCGTGATCGCCGCGCGCAGTTCGTTCAGGTTGTTGTAGGCGACGTGGTCGAAGCCGTCGACGACGGGCCCGAAGCCCTTCAGGATCTTCTCCTGGCCGCCGGCGGCGATGGTGGCCAGCGTGCGGCCGTGGAACGCGCCTTCGGTGCAGATCAGCCGATAGCGCTCGGGCTGGCCGTTCTCGCTGTGATACTTCCGCACCAGCTTGATCCCGGCCTCGACCGCCTCCGCGCCCGAGTTGCAGAAGAACACGGTGTCGGCGAAGCTGGCCTCGCAGATGCGGCGGGCGAAATTGCGCTGCCCCTCGATGTTGTAGAGGTTCGAGGTGTGCCACAGGCGGCCGGCCTGCGCCTGCAGGGCGGCGACCAGGTGCGGGTGGCAGTGGCCCAGCGAGGTGACCGCGACGCCGCTGCCGAAATCGAGGAATCGTCGCCCGTCCTGCGCATACAGATGGGCGCCTTCGCCCCGGTCGAACGCGATGTCCGCCCGGCTGTATGTCGGCATGACCGCAGGTATCACGACAATCTCCTCACGCACGCGCCGCGGCCGATCCGCGGCGGCCGGTCAGTATCGGCGCTGGCGGGGTCCTGTCAATCGAGCGCTGCGGCGTCGGGCGGCTGCGCGAAGGCATCCGCCGGCAGATCGTAGGCCACCGGCAGGAATCGCTCCGGCACCTCCCAGATCACGATTTCGGGCGGGCTGTCGCGCAGGGCGTCACTGGCCAGATAGGCCGCCATCGGCTCCATCGGCCCCTTGCCCTCGTCGGCGAGGTTCAGCACGTCCATGCCCAGCGCCTGCTGCAGCGCGCCGTCGAAGTTCCATTCGTCCATCGCGCTGTAGCTGGTGCCGACCAGGACCGCGGGGATGGTCACGTCGCCGAACAGCAGCGCGTCGGCGTCGCCGCCATCGGTGCTGTCCGCCGCGGCGGTCTGCCGCTGCACCAGCTCCTCCGGCGGGCCGAGCAGCAGCGTGCGCAGCGGGCCAAGCGGGATGAAGCGGGTCAGGTCGCCGTCGTGCGCGGCCGGCGGCAGCTCGGCGGTCGCGAAGGCGGCGGCGCCCAGGCTCGGCGGCGGGTCGTCGCCGGCGGCGATCGCGGCGGCCAGCGCCTCGGCGACGACGACGGCGCCCGCCGGGGTCCAGTGCGTGTCGGTGCGCATGTGGGTCTGGGTGCCCGCCGCCGCGGCGTCGGCCAGCGGGGTCAGCAGGTCGGGGGCGACGATGCCGGCCTCGCGCAGCGCGCCGCGGAAGGCCTGATAGCGCTGGGCGTGCTCCGGCCGCCGCTGGATCGCATCGAGCATGTCGGCATTGACGCGCGACTTGTCCGGCAGCAGCGCGACCACCAGCCGCGGCACGCCGGCGGCGGCCAGCCGGTCGCGCGCCGCGACGATGGCCGCAAGTTTGGCGGCGATCGCGGCCTCGGCGTCGTCCGGCTGCTCGAACTCCTCCACCGTGAACAGCCAGCCGTCGCGGCCGGGCACGACGCCGCGCCGGCCCTCGCCGAACAGGCCCCACTCGATTGCGCCCCACGTCGTCACCGCGGCGTCGCGGGTGGCGAAGCCGTCGTCCATGCCGCGCTCGTAGCGCAGGGTCCATTCGCCGTCGACGAAGGAAAGCTCCGTGCCGGGCCAGCTGCGCTGCAGGCCGGTGGCGACCAGCGCGGCGAGGCCGCCGATCAGCACCAGCACCATGAACGCGGCATTGATCCGCGCCAGCCAGGGCGGGCCGAAGAAGGAGTCGTCGGGCATCATGGCGCGCGCCTCCCGGTCAGAACTGGAAATAGAGGAAAGGCGAGTAGCTGGCCGCGGTCAGCTTCAGCACCGCCAGCACGAACAGCGGCATCATCGCCCAGCGCATGGCGACGCGGCCGGCCGGCAGCCAGGCCGGCGGCCGCGCCTCGACGCGCAGCAGCCGCGGCGCCGCGACCAGCACCAGGCCAAGCGTCAGCGTGGCATACATCAGCCGGTCGGTCTCCAGCCACAGGTCGAACTCGGTGGCGAAGCCGTTGGCGCCGACCATGCCGCGATAGACGGCGAAGGCCTCGGCCAGCGTCGGCGCGCGGAACATCACCCAGCCGATCAGCACCAGCAGCATGGTCAGCGGCCAGCCGATCAGGCCATAGGGGTTGCGGCGGCCGCGGCCGAGCGCCAGCCGCTCCAGCGCCAGCAGGCTGCCGTGCCAGGCGCCCCAGACGACGAAGGTCCAGTTGGCGCCGTGCCAGGCCCCGCCCAGCAGCATGGTCAGCAAAAGGTTGACATAGGTGCGCACGCGGCCGCGCCGGTTGCCGCCCAGCGGGATGTACAGATAGTCGCGCAGCCAGTTCGACAGGCTGATGTGCCAGCGCCGCCAGAACTCGGTGATCGAACTGCTGACATAGGGCTGGCGGAAATTCTCCAGCAGCCGGAAGCCCAGCATCATGCCCAGCCCGATCGCCATGTCGGAATAGCCGGAGAAGTCGAAGTAGAGCTGGATGGCATAGGCCAACGCGCCGAGCCAGGACGTGGCGAAGGACGGGTCGGGCAGCGCGAAGGCATAGTCGGCAATCGGCGCGACGGTGTCGGCGATCAGCACCTTCTTGCAGAAACCGATGGCGAAGCGGTGCGCGCCCTCGCCGAACAGCACCCACGAATGGGTGCGGCTCTCGAACTGGTCGACCAGGTCCTTGTAGCGCAGGATCGGCCCGGCGATCAGCTGCGGGAACAGCGAGATGAAGGCGCCGAACGACAGGAAGTCGCGCGCCGCCGGCGCGTCGCCGCGGTGCACGTCGATCAGGTAGCTGATCGACTGGAACACATAGAACGAGATGCCGATCGGCAGGATGACGTGCCACAGCGTGAACGGCGCGCCGCCGATCGCGGCATAGGCGTCCGACAGCGCCTCGACGCCGAAGTTGAAGTATTTGAAATAGCCGAGCACGGCCAGGCAGCCGGCGACGCCGAGCGCCAGCCAGCGCTTGCGGGCCGCCCCCTCGCTGGCCGCCAGGCGCTGGCCGACGACGAAGCACCAGGCGATCACCGCGATCATCAGCAGCAGGAAGTCGAGCCGCCACCAGCCGTAGAACACCCAGCTGAACAGCAGGATGATGCCGTTGCGGAAGCGTGCCGGCGCCAGGAAGTAGCAGGCCAGGAAGGCCGGCAGGAACGCGAACAGGAAGATGTGGGAACTGAAGACCATGGGCGGGCGTCGGCGCGGTCACCTGCGATGGCGGTCGACGGCACTGGCGGCGGCTCGGCGGCCCGGCGCGAACACGGCCTGCGGCCGCTGCCGCGCGATGCGCCCGGCGGGTCGGCCCGCCTGCGAAGTGGCCCGGTGGTGCAAGCCTTACCTGTCCCGTTCTTTGTTGCTGCCGGCGTTCTTCGGCCGGGTGTCCGGGCGTTGCATTTGTGCGACGCACAATGCCAGATTATCCGATATGAGATGGGTACAGTATTACATTTGTTTCATAAAAAGCCAGTAACAAATAGAATAGAACGATTGGCAATCTT
Source organism: Alphaproteobacteria bacterium (assembly GCA_041396705.1). Lineage (NCBI taxonomy): Bacteria > Pseudomonadati > Pseudomonadota > Alphaproteobacteria > Alphaproteobacteria bacterium. The sequence continues at coordinate 300,076 of JAWKYB010000006.1, read as the reverse complement.
TACTAAATCGCATGTTTTCTCGAAAAATAGGAAGAAGTCCGAGATTACACTTCAAACAAACCGATAGGTTTTTGCCTTTTACGGATTGTTCACGCAGATTGTCACAGTTAACGACGAGATGAGCACGTTTTTTCTCCATACGAACATAATTTGTTAACGACTTCAATACTGAAATGGTTAATAACTTTACCAATCCGTGTAACAATCAAATGAAACAAGATCATGCGATGCTTGTTGGAGTAAACGATCATGGCATTTTGTTGTAATCAGAAGAAAAACTGAGATTGCCGGGTTGACGCGATGCCGGGCCATGTGATGTCATTCGCTGCAATGCGCAAAAACGTGGCTGCCGATTTGTGCGGTGCAGCGTGATGGAGGTCGGTGAGGTGAAGATCGCGGTTTTTGGTGCCGGCTATGTCGGTTCGGTCAGCGGAGCCTGCATCGCCAGCCAGGGCTTCGACGTTACCCTGGTCGACGTGACCCAGGCCAAGGTCGACCTGATCAACGAAGGGCAGTCGCCCATCGTCGAGGCCGGCCTGCCCGAACTGATTCGCGCCGGGGTGCAGGGCGGCCGGCTGCGGGCCACCGGCGACGCGGCGGCGGCGGTGCACGCCACCGACCTTTGCCTGATCTGCGTGGGCACGCCGAGCCTGGCCAACGGCGACCTCAATCTCGGCTATGTCGAGCAGGTCTGCGCCCAGATCGGCGCGGCCCTGCGCGAGCGCGCGGGCTATTACTCGGTGGTGGTGCGCAGCACGATGCTGCCGGGCTCGATGTACGGCACCGTGATTCCGACGCTGGAGCGCCATTCCGGCATGCGCGCCGGCAAGGACTTCGGCATCGCGATCTACCCGGAGTTCCTGCGCGAGAGCACGGCGCTGGACGACTACGGCAACCCGGCGATCATCCTGATCGGGCATGAGGACGAGGAGACGCTGCGGCGCCTGCGCGCGCTGAACGCCCGCATCGAAAGCCGCGAGGTGCTGACCGACATCAAGACCGCGGAAGCGGTGAAATATGCCAACAACGCCTGGCATGCGACCAAGATCGCCTTCGCCAACGAGGTCGGCAACCTGTGCAAGTCGGCCGGGATCGACGGCCACAAGGTGATGGACGTGGTCTGCCAGGACCGCCGGCTGAACATCTCGCCGGCCTATATGCGCCCCGGCTTCGCGTTCGGCGGGTCGTGCCTGCCGAAGGACCTGCGCGCCCTGCGCGCGCTGGGCCGGCGCAACGATGTCGCCACCCCGTTGTTCGACGCGGTGCTGCAGGCCAACGAGCTGCAGATCCGCAAGGCCTTCGACATGGTCGAGAGCACCGGGCGGCGCCGCGTCGGCATGCTGGGTCTGACCTTCAAGTCGGGGACCGACGACCTGCGCGAAAGCCCGCTGGTCGAACTGGCCGAACGGCTGTACGGCAAGGGTTACGAGCTGCGCATCTTCGACCGCAACATCCAGATCCCGCGGCTGGTCGGCGCCAACCGCGACTATGCGGCGACCCATCTGGCGCACCTGTCGTCGATGATGGTCGACAGCCTCGACGAGGTCTACGACCACGCCGACGTCATCATCGTCGGCAATGGCGACCGCGATTTCGCGGCCGCCGCCGACCGTGCCGCCAAGGACCAGACCGTGATCGACCTGGTCCGGGTGCGGCAGGAACTCGCCAGCAACGGCCAGTACAACGGGATCTGCTGGTAACCGCGGCAAGGCGCGGGACCGGAAGACCAAGCCGATGCGGCAGGCGGCCGGCATGGCCGCCTGGCGGGACCGGACCGAGACGGCGCAACGGAGCGACGCAGTCCGATGACGAGGGTGGGGCATCTGTCGAACAAGGCCGGCCATGCGCTGTATGTGCTGGGGCTGACGGCGTTGGTGCTGCAGTTGCCGCCGGTCGTGCTCGACCCGGCCTCGACCCAGTTCGTGCTGCTGCTCGGCGGCGTCGGCCTGTGGCGCTACTCCTGGGGCGCGCTGCACTTCGTGCGCTCGCTGATCTATCGCCTGATGGTGTTTCCGCGCTGGCGCCGTGCCGCCGACGCCATCGCCGCGACCCGGCTGCCGCCGCACATCTACCTGCTGGTGACCAGCTTCCGCATCGACAGCGAGACCACGCGACGGGTCTACCGCTCGGTGATCGAGGAGGCGGTGCGCTACGGCGCCCCGGCGACCGTGGTGGCGTCGGTGGTGGAAATGGCCGACCAGCGGCTGATGAAGGCGCTGTTCAACAGCCTGCGGCCGCCGGCGCATGTGCGGCTGATCTGCGTGCGCGTCGCCGGCACCGGCAAGCGCGACGGCCTCGCCTCCGCCTTCCGCGCGATCTCGATGCACCGGCCGCCGCCGGGCGCGATCGCGGCGGTGATCGACGGCGACAGCATGCTGACGCCGGGTCTGCTGGCCAAGTGCGTGCCGTTCTTCGCCCTGCGCCCGAAGCTTGGGGCGCTGACCACCGACGAGATCTGCGAGGTCGAGGGCCGGCCGGTGTTCCGCAACTGGTATTCGATGCGCTTCGCCCAGCGCCACATCGGCATGTCCTCGGTGGGCCTGTCGCGGCGCGTGCTGACGCTGACCGGGCGGATGTCGATGTTCCGCGCCGACCTGCTGACCGACCCCACGTTCATCGCCGCGGTGGAGATGGACTGGATCGACCATTGGCGCCTCGGCCGTTTCCGCTTCCTGACCGGCGACGACAAGTCGAGCTGGTTCTGGATGCTGAAGCGCGGCTACGAGATGCTGTACATCCCCGACGCGCTGGTGGTGACGATCGAGACGCCGCCCGACCCCAGCTTCCACCGCGCCGCGGTGGTGCTGATGAGGCGCTGGTTCGGCAACATGCTGCGCACCAACGCGCGCGCCATCATGCTGGGGCCGAAGCCGATGGGCCTGTTCACCTGGTGGTGCGTGGTCGACCAGCGGCTGTCGATGTGGACCACGCTGATCGGGCCGGTCGGCGTGGTGCTCGCCACCTTCCTGGTGACGCCGTTCGCGCTGATCTACTACATCGCCTGGATCGGCTTCACCCGCTACGTACTGACCCTCAGCCTGCTCAGCGCCCGCAAGTCCGTCTCGGCGGCCTATCCGTTCCTGCTCTACTACAACCAGATCGTCGGCTCGGTCGTGAAGACCGTGATCCTGTTCCGCCTCGACCGGCAGCGGTGGACGCGGCAGAAGACCACGGCGGATCGCAATATCGGCCGCGTCCGTGCGCGCTGGATGGCGCTGTCGTCTGCGTACATGCACGGCCTGTCGCTGGTTCTCCTTATCGTCGTCGTGACCTTCCTTCTGAACATTCTGACCCTGCCAGATGTCGGCTTCTGGCAATACAGGCTTGGGATTTGACATGAACCAGATGCAGCCCGCACCGCTTGTGGTCCACGAGGCCGAACGGCAGCGCCAGCATGTTCGCTTGCGGGTGCCGCTGATCGTGGAGATCGCCGGCCAGCGCTACAACGTGCAGGACTGGTCGGTTGCCGGCTTCTCGCTGCCGGCGTCGGCGCTCAGCCTGCCGGAGGGGCACAGCTACAACGCGCGCCTTGTCCTGGCCTTCGCCGAGTTCGAGTTCGATCTCAAGGTCCGCTTCGAGGTGGTCTATGTCAGCGACGCGACGGGGCGGATCGGCTGCCGCCTGGTCGACCAGACCCCGCAGCAGCTTTCGGTCCTGCAGTTCATGGTCGACGCCTATCTGTCGGGCGAGATCGTGCAGGTCGGCGACCTGTTCGACATCGCGCGGCGCGACAACTTCATCGCCGTCAAGCAGGTGCCGAAGCTGACCGACCGCGAGCGCTGGTGGCAGCGCGCCCGCGGCTGGCTGTTCGGCACGGCGGTGGCCGCGGTCAGCCTCGGTCTGCTCGCCCTGATCGCCGGCAGCGCCTACGAGCGGATGTACGTGATCGACGCGCACAGCGCGGTGGTGACCACCGACCTGATCCACATCGCCGCGCCGCAGGGCGGGCGGCTGGCCTACGGCGCCGCGGTCGGCGCGGGCACGGTCGAGGCCGGCCAGCCGCTGGCCACGGTGACGACGCCGGGCGGCTCCGTGTTCTACGTCGACAGCCCGTGCGATTGCAGCGTGGTCGACGTCCTGTCCAGCGACGACAGCCAGGTCGGCGTCGACGCGTCGCTGCTGCTGCTGGCGCCGGAGGGTGCGCAGACGCGCATCTCGGCGCTGATCCCCTACGACGATGCCATGCGCCTGCGCGAGGGCGAGCCGGCGGCGCTGACTTTCGCCGCGGTCGACGGCAGCTATGGCGGGCACATCGCCAAGGTCGACCTGCGCCGCCAGCTGACCGAGCTCGGCCAGCCGCTGATGGACGCCGAGGCGGTGGTCACAGCCGAGGTGACCATCGTGCCGGACCAGCCGGTACCGGTCGACTGGATCGGCAAGCCGGTCGGCGTGCGCATCGACGTGTTCGGCGACAGCTGGCTCGGCAAGCTGACCGGCGGTGGCGCATGACGCCTCGTTCACAGTCGGTGCTATCCTTCGCTGCCGCGGTCGCGACGCGCATCGGCGTGTCGCGGGCGCACCTGGCGGCAGGGGAGTGAGAGCGATGCCGGCGAGCGACCTGATTCCGGTGATCCTGTGCGGCGGTGCGGGCACGCGGCTGTGGCCGCTGTCGCGCAGCGCGCGGCCGAAGCAGTTCCATGTGCTGACCGGGACGCAGACACTGCTGCAGCAGACCGTTCTGCGCGCGACCCAGGCGGGCGCCGGCGAACCGGTGGTGGTGACCGGCGCCGCACACGGTGCGCTCGTCCGCCGGCAGCTCGCCGAGATCGGGGTGCGGCCGCTGTGCATCATCGAGGAGCCGTGCCCGCGCAACACCGCCCCGGCCATCGCGCTGGCCGCCCACTTCCTGCAGGCCGCGCGTCCGGGCGCGGCGATGTGGGTGATGCCGTCGGATCACATGATCGGCGACGTCGCGGCGCTGGCGGTGGCGACCCGGGTCGCCGCCGACGCGGCGCGCAAGGGCTATCTCGCCACCTTCGGCGTGCGGCCGGCGTCGCCGCACACCGGCTACGGCTACATCCGCAGCGGCAGCGGCATCGACGGCGTGACCGGCGTGGTGTCGGTCGCCGCGTTCCTGGAGAAGCCGGATCGCGCCCGCGCCGAGCGCTTCCTCGCCGACGGCGGCTATTACTGGAACAGCGGCATGTTCGTGTTCGCCGTCGACCGGATCCTGGCGGAGATCGAGCGCTATGCGCCGGAGGTGGCCGGGCCGGTGACGGCGGCCTGGCAGGGCCGCACTGCCAAGGGCGACACGGCGGTGCCGGCGGCGGCGGAATTCGATGCCGCCACTGCGATCTCGATCGACTACGCGGTGATGGAACGCACCGATCGCGCGGTCGTCGCGCCGCTGGACGCGGACTGGAGCGACATCGGCTCCTGGGCGGCGATCTGGGACCTCGGCGACAAGGACGAGGCCGGCAACGCCATCGTCGGCCGCGGCTTCGTGCACGACAGCCGCAACTGCTATGCGCACACCGCCAAGCCGGTGGCGCTGGTCGGCGTCGATGACCTGATCGTGGTCGAGAGCGACGACGCCATCCTGGTCTGTCGCCGCGACAAGGCGGAACTGGTCAAGCATGCCGCGACGGCCGCGCTGTGGGCCGGCGCCGCCGACGGCGGCGCGGCGGCGAAATCGGGGGTCAAGGCCGACGCGGCGTGACCCCGCAACGGGCCGTCGGCGTGACCGGCGGCAGGACAAGGTCGGGACGGGAAGGGCATGGGTGCATGCGGCGGCATCGACGGCTGTGTGGTGGCGTGGCGCCGGCGGGCGGTGCCATGGCTGCTGGCCTGCGCCGTGGCGGCACTGCCCGGGGCGCATGAGGCCCGCGCCGACGCGGACGCATTCCTGACCGACCCGGCCGCGCGTGCGGCCGCGTGGCGCGACAGCCTGGGCGCCGGGCTTGCCGGCGATCCGGCGACGCTGGCGCCGGCTGCGCAGGCGCGGCTGGTGGCCGATGCCGTCGGCCTGGCCGCGTCCGGCTGCGACGGGTCCGATGACGCCGCGTTGGTGTCCGCGCTGGCGCCGGCGGTCGCCGACCCGGCCGCCCAGGTCGAAGCCTTCGTTGCGTCGGCGGCATGTGCCGGCGCGGCCGGCGACGGCCAGGCGGTGCGCGCGGCGCTGCACGGCGCGCTGGAAGCGGCGCGGACGATGCCGGCGCCGGACGATCGCGACCGGCTGGTCGCCTGGATCGCGGACATCGCCGGCGCGTCCGGCGCCCTGCCGGCCGACGAGATCATGGAGTGGGCGAAGGAGGTGACCGCGGCACCGGCGCGGGCCACGGTCGTGCGCGCCTGGGCGCTGGCACGCTTCGTCGACGATCCGCAGAATCCCCTGGGCCTGGCGCCGGTCGGCCCCTATGCCGCGATGCGGCTGGATTCGGAGCAGGCGCTGGCGCTGGCCGGCGCGGCGCTGGCCGGCGGCGAGCCGCTGCCCGCCTTGCAACTGGCGGCCGCCTCCGCCACCAGCGCGGGCGACGACCGCACGGCAATTCTGCAGGCGATCTACGACGGCGCCCGCGCGCAGGGCGACTTCGCGCTGGCGCGCATTGCGGCGATGGCGACCGCACGCGCCGGCGACCAGCGCGACTGGCTGGCCGCGCTGGCCGACGACGCGCTGGCCGCCGACCTGCCCGGCGAGGCGGCGCTGGTCGCCGGCCTGATGGCGCCGTCGCGCGCCGCGATCAACGTCTGGCTCGACATCGCCCGCCGGCACCGGGACGCCGGCTATCCGCAATGGGTGACCGATGCCCTCGACCATGCCGAGGCGCTGGTCGCACGGCTGCCGGCGCCGGAGCGCGCGGCCGCGCTGGCGCGGGTCGCCGGCCGTGCGGCGCAGCTGGACGAGGTCGACCGGGCGGCCGGCCTGCTCGCCGCCGTCGCGGAATCCGACGAGCTGGCCAAGGCGATCTCCGACCTCGCCAAGCGGCTGGCCGAACTCGGCCGGCTCGACGAGGCGCGGGACTGGGCCGGGCGCATCGACGCGGCCGCGGTGGACGTGGAGCTGCGCAGCCGGGCATTCGGGGCGATCGCCAAGGCCGAGGCCGAGGACGGCGACCTCGACGGCGCGATCGCGACGCTGGAGTCGCGGCCGGATCTCGCCGGCCGCTATCGCGACCGCGCCCTGCGCGCGATCGCGGTCGGGTTGGCAGCGTCGGGCGAAGCCGAGCGGGCCCGCGCCTATCTCGACCGGATCGAGGATGCCGAGGAGCGGGCGCGCGCCGAGGCCGACCTGGGCCGCCAGTCCGGCCTGGACGAGGCGCTGCAGCGCTTCGGCGGTGCGACCGCCGTCGCCGCCACCATCGCCGACGCGGCGAGCCGCGACGCGCTGCTGCTCGATCTGGCGCGGGCCATGCTGGCGCGCGTGGATGCCGCCGGCTTCGACGCCGCGCTCGACGGCCTCGCCGCGCGGATCGACGGCGCCGCCGCGCGCGCCACGCTGGCCGGGCTGCGCATGGCGGCGACCGCGCCGCTCGATGCGCCGGACGAGGCGCTGGACGTCACGCTCGAGGCCATCGACGCACTCGCCGACCCGCGTGCCGTGGCCGAGGCCCGGTCGATGCTGGCCTGGCGCTATGCCGATGCCGGCGATATCCGCCGCGCCACCGCGATCAACCGGGGGCTGCGCGACTGGCGCCTGCGCCTGACCAACTTCCGCGCCATCGCCGAGGAGCAGGCAGCGCGGCTGGACGTCCATGGCCTGATCGCCGCCGCGCCGGTCGAGAGCCATCACATCCAGACGGCGGCGGCGACGCCTGCGGTCACCGCGGACGGGCGCGAAGTGCTGCTCGACCGCGCCGGACTGGCCGCCTTCTCCCTGCCGGAGAACGACTATCGCCGCTGGCCGGAGCTGATCGGCATGAGCGACCGGCTGGGCACGCTGCGGCTGCAGCCGGCGGACATTCGCGCCCGCTTCCCGGCCGTCGCCGCCGGCCGGGTGCACCGGATGACCGGCCTGACGCTGCCCTATAACCGCAAGTTCACCGAGATCGAGCCGGTCATCGGCCAGGCCCAGGCCCAGGGCGAACCGCTGCCGCAGGTCATCTACATCGAGGACGGGGTGGTCACCCTGCCGATGGTGCGCGAGCAGCTGCTGGAGCGCGGCGCGGCGGACTATCTGACGGTCGAGGACGGCGTCTATCTGATGCGCCGGCCGCTGGTGGTGGGGCCCAACGCGACGCTGGTGATCAGCGGCGCCGAGGTGCGTGAGCTGCGGCTGTCGACTCTGAACCACGTCTATCTGGTCGCCGCCGGAACGCTGCTGGTCGCCGACACCACGATCACCTCGTGGGACACCGAGAAGGACGGCCCGACCGAGATCGTCAAGGGCGAGAACGACTACGACTTCCGGCCGTTCGTGGCGACCTGGAGCGGCTCGCACATGCTGGCCACCCGCGCGATCTTCCGTGCGCTCGGCTACGGCAACCGCAAGTCGTTCGGCATCGGCTTCTCGGCCGGGCCGCACGACTACAGCCGCTACGGCATGATCCTGCCGTCGCCCGAGGCCACGCTGGTCGAGAACCTGTTCGAGCGGATGTACTACGGCTTCTACAGCCGCGACGTGATCACCGCCGACATCATCGGCAACGAATACCGCAACAGCGTGATCTACGGGCCGGACCCGCACGACTACAGCGAAGACATCCTGATGGCCTACAACACGGCCTACGGCACCAAGGTCAAGCACGGGCTGATCGTGTCGCGCGAGGTCGACGGCATCTTCGTCGGCAACATCGCCTTCGACAACCATGGCGCCGGCATCATGCTGGACCGGCTCAGCAACCACTCGGTCATCTACGCCAACACCGTGTTCGACAACGGCAAGGACGGCATCGCCGTCTACGAGACCGCCTGCGCGATCGTGGCCAACAACCACGCCTACGACAACGGGCTCAGCGGGGTCCGGGTGCGCAACAGCGTCGACGTGGCGGTATTCGACAACGACATCGAGGACAACGCCGAGGCCGGCATCGTGCTCTACACCGACGACCTCGCCGAGCACGTCTGGCGCAACCTGGAGCTCGATCCGTTCTGGACCATCGTCTCGGCGACGGTGGCCGACAACCGCATCGTCGGCAACGGCAATGCGATCCGCGCCACCGACACCTACGCCCTGTCGATGGCAGACAACCTGATGCTGGAGAACGGGCGCCGGCCGCTGGTCGGCGACTTCGATCCGCTGATGGCTTCGCTGATCCGGCAGACCTATTTCGGCGAGGATCCGCTGATGGTGGCCGAGCCGTGCCTGGGTCCGGTCGAGCGCTATGCCACCTGCGGCTTCCGCGACCTGGGCGTGTTCGACGCCGACGGCCAGTCGCAGTGGGACCTGGTCGGCGCGCCCGACGTCTGCGCCGGGCAGTACGACCTCAGCAATGCCGGTCTGGTGCGCGAGGTGGCGCAATGAGGCGCGCGCTGGCGATCGCCTTCGTTCTGGCCGCCGGACCGGCGGTCGCGGCCGACCTCGGCCCCGGCCTGTTCGACGTCGACCAGCGCCGGGCCGAGCTGCAGCGCCCCGACTACGAGGCGGTGCGCGCGGCGTGCCTGGCGGTCGCGGTCGAGGACGCGCTGCCGCTGCCGGAGCCGGTGGCGGCGCTGAGCCCGACCGACGACTATGGCACCGACCATGCGTCGCAGGATTTCGCCTGGAGCGTGATGGTGCTGGGCGGGCGCAGCCTTGCCGGCGACGCGGACGCGACCGCGCTGCTGGTCGAGGCGCTGACCGGCTGGGCGACGGCGGGCGCGCTGGAACAGACCCCGACGCACTACGACCCGTTCTTCGCGCTGAAGCGCACGCTGTTGCCGACCATCGTGTCCTATCGGATCGCGGCCGACAGCCTGACGCCGGCACAGGACGCGCTGGTGCGCGGCTGGCTCGACGGGCTGGTGCGCCGCATCGACGCGACATTCGACGGCGACGTCGACCGCAATAACCACCGCTACCTCGCCGACCTGGTGCTGATGACCTGGGGTTCGGTCGTCGGCGACGACGCGCTCTACGCCAAGGGCGAGGCGCGCTATGCGACCGCGCTGGGCCAGGCCCGGGCCGACGGCAGCCTGCCGCTGGAAAGCCGGCGCGGCGCGCGGGCGCTGTGGTACAGCAACATCGCCACCGGCGAGCTCTCGACCATGGCCCAGGTCGCGCGTGCGGCGGGCCGCGACCTGGCCGCCACCGAAGTCGACGGCCGCGGCCACGACCTGCTGCTCGGCTTTCTGGTCGACGCGCTGGAGACGCCCGGCCTGGTGCTGCCCTATGCGGTGGAGAACACGATCCCGGGGCCGGGCGACGACTATCGCGACCAGGATTTCGGCTTCACCGAGCCGCGCGGCCACGGCCGGCACTACATGGCCTGGACCGAGGCGCTGCTGGCGCAGCCGGCCGACACGCCGGCGCGGGCCCGGCTGGCCGGCTATTTCGCCGCCACCCTCGCCGCGGCGCGCCCGCTGATCGACGAATATGCCGGCGGCAACGCCACCTGCTTCTGGATGCGGCCCGCCGCCGCGTTGCCCGGCCAGTGACGCCCCCACCCCCAGCACACGCCGCGAGGTCCCCCATGTCCCGCCCAGTTCCGAAAGCCCGCTCACCGAGACGCGCGATCCTGGCCGTCTCGGCGCTTGCCGGCAGCCTGATGCTGGCGCTGCCGGCGCAGGCGCAGTCGGTCGACCCGCTCGAGCTGGCGCTGGAGCAGCGGCCCTTCTACATCGAGCTGACCGACCTGGCGCTGTCCGGCGACGACGCGGCGCTGGCCGCGCGGGTCGAGGCGCTGACCCAGTCGCAGAGCTACGAGGAGCTCTACGGCCTCGGCCGGTTCCTGGCCAACAAGCCCACCGAGTATGTCCTGCCGCATCCCGATTTCGCCGGCGCCATCGCCGCCTTCGGCCGGGCGCAGGCGATCGCCGAGGTGACGCCGGGGCGCGACGCCCGCCGGCTCGCCCTGCGCGCCAAGTACGAGATCGCGCGGATGATCATGCGCAGCGCCTTCGACGACGAGAGCCGCGCCCGCGCCCGCACCCTGCTCGGCGAGGCCGCCGGCCAGGGCCTGGGCCAGGCCGCCCTGGTGCTCGGCCGCGCCTATGTCAGCGGCGAGCTCGGCGAGGTCGACGAGGCGAAGTCGGAGGAATGGTATCGCCGCGCGCTCAGCCTCGGCGTCGGCTCGGCGGCGATCGAGCTGTCGTCGATCCTCGCCACCGCCGACCGGCCGGACGCGCGCGACGAGGCGCTGAACCTGTCGCGGGTCGGCCTTGCGCTGCTGCAGCGCGAGGCGCTGGAGGGCGACACCGACAGCGCGATCATGCTCGGCCAGACCTACATCAACCACCCGCTGATTCCGTCGAACCCGATCGAAGCGCAGCGCTGGCTCAGCTTCGGCGCCGGCCGCGGCGACGCGCAGGGTCTGCGGGCGCTGTCGGAGCTGCTGCGCAACGGCACCATCGGAACGCCCGATCCCGACCTCGCCGGCGACCATCTGGACCGAGGCCGCGAACCTGGGCTCGACCCAGGCGGCGCTGGATCTGGCGCGCAACCTGCTGCGCCAGGAACGCCTGAACATCACTGTCGGCGAGGACGTATCCCGCCTGTGGCTGGACCGGGCGATCGCGGTGGGGAACCGGCGGCGATCTATATCGCCGCGAAGCTGGCCGCCCAGGACGGCGACTTCGACCGCCAGCGGCAGCTGCTCGACGACGCGGCCCGGCTCGGCAGCATCGATGCGATGTTCGAGCTGGTGCAGGTCCATCTGACCCGCGGCGAGACCGACGCGGTGCTGGCGCTGGTCGAGACGATGGAGCGGCTGGTCAGCCAGCGGGTGTCGGCGATGACCGCGCTGGCCGAGCTGAAGCTGTCCGGCGACGCGCAGTCGGTGCTGCGCGACGTGGACGGCGGCCTGGAGCTGATGCAGCGGGCGGCGGACCTGGGCAGCGGCCGCGCCATGTTCCAGCTGGCGCTGCTGTACCGCGACGGCGTGCTGGTCGAGCGCGACGAGGAGAAGGCGGCAAGCCTGACCGCAGCAAGCGCAGCCGCCCGCCACCTGCCGGCGGTCCTGGAGCTGGCCGACCAGAATGCCCGCGGCCTGATCGAGGGTGCGTCGATGGAGCGGGCGATGGCCCTGCTCGACCAGGCGCGGGCGATCGCGCTGGAGGAAGGCTCGACCGGCATGATGAGCCTCGGCCGCGGCTTCCTGTCCGGCATCGGCGCGCTGGACATGCGGGCCGAGGGCGTCGAGTGGCTGGAACGATCGATCGCGCTGGGCAACCCGCGCGCCATGGTCAGCCTGGCCGACGCGCTACAGAACGGCGCCGCCGGCACCTTCGATCCGGAGCGCGCGATGACGCTCTACAAGGAAGCGATCGACTATGGCGACCTGACCGCGCACTACCAGATCGGGGTGGCCTATGCCACCGGACTGGCCACCAAGATCGATTTCGACGCGGCGATGGACCACTACCGGCTGGCGGCCGCGGCCGGCTCGGCCGACGCGGCGGCCGAGCTCGGCCTCGCCTACGCCACCGGCGCCTTCGTCGAGCAGGACCCGCAGCAGGCGTTCGACTGGCTGCGGCGGGCGGCCGACGCCGGCAACGTGCCGGCGATGATCTACATCGCCAACCTGATCGCGATGGACGTGCTGCCCGGCTTCTCCAAGGACGACGCCATCGACTGGCTGACGCGCGCGGCCGAGACCGGCGACATCGACGCGCAGTTCCAGCTGGCGCTGACCCTGGACCGCGGCCTAGTCGGGGAACGCGATGTCGACGGCGCACGCTACTGGATGGGCGTGGCCGCGCGCGCCGGCCACTTCCAGGCGCAGATGGAGCTGGAGCGCCTGCTGGAGCGATTGAATGACGAGAGCGGCTGATCCGATGCGCAGCGGGCTGCGCTGGCACCGGGCGCTGGCGCCGATGGCGGTTGCGCTGTGTGCGCTCGGCGGCTGCGTCGGCGGCATGCCGGGGCTCGGCGGCGACGCGTCGGCGCCGGGCTTCACGCTCGCCGACATGGAGCCGCGCGACGTCTACCGCCTCGGCCAGGCCTACGAGACCGGCGACGGCGTCGCGCCGGACATTCAGCGCGCGGCCGAGCTCTATGCCGAGGCCGCGCGGCGCGGCTATTTCCGGGCGAACGAGCGGCTGGGCATCCTGGCGGCGCGCGGCGAGATCGACGTCGACGCCGCCACCACGCGCGACCGGCTGAATGCCGCCTCGCTGCGCAACCAGACCACCGGTTCCCTGGAATTTGCCCGGATGATCCTGTCCTCCGACGACCGCAGCGCGGCCGACGACCGCCGGGCGATGGAGATCCTGCAGCGCTATGCGCGCGAGGGCGAGCCGGCGGCGCAGATCCAGCTCGCCCGCGTCTATGCCGATCCGGCGCTCGGGCGCACCGACTATCCCGAGGCGGCCCGGCTGATGCAGGCGGCCTACGACGCCGGCAACGTGCAGGCGGCGATCGAACTGGCGCGGCTGCACGCGGACAGTACCTCGCCGCTCTACGATCCGGCCGCCGCGCGCGACTGGGCGGCCATCGCCGCCAATGCCGGCGAGCCGCGCGGATGGCTGGTGCTGGGCCAGGCGCTGTCCGACCCGGATCTGCCCGGCTACGACCCGGCCGCGGCCGAGCAGGCCTTCCGCATGGCTCAGGCGTCCGGTTTGCCGGAGGCGCCGCGCGCCTATGCCCGCTTCCTGCAGGCGCAGTCGCGCTACGGCGACGCATGGGCGATCTATGAGCAGCTGCTGGCGGCCGGCGAGGACCCGGAGGTCGCCTATGACGCGGCCCGGCTGATCGACGACGGCGGCTTCACCGACCGGTCGCGCGCCTATGCGCTGTACATGACGGCGCTGGACGCCGGCCAGTCGTCGGCGGTCAACCGCCTGCTGCGGCTGCTGGAGGACAATGTCGGCGGCGCCCGCACCCAGTCGGCGCCGTTCGCCGCCGTCGCCGCCTATGCCGACCGCTCGCGCAACGCCGAGTTCCTCGGCCGGGTCGGCCGGCTCTATCTGGAGGGCCGCGGCGGCACCCAGGACCAGACGAAGGCACTGGATTACCTGCAGCGTGCGGTCGACCTCGGCAACGTCGACGCGGCGCTGCGCGCCGGCCGGCTGCTGCGCGACGGCACGCCCGGCATGGCGCCCGACCTTGCGGCGGCGATGCGCTACTTCACCATCGCGGCGGACGCCGGCAACGGCGGCGCCTGGATCGAGCTCGGGCGGATGCAGGAGCAGGCGGGCGGCCTCGATGCCGCCGCCGACAGCTACCTGAAGGCGCTGGCGGCCGGCGAGACCGGCGGTGCCGGCCAGCTCTACCGGCTGGTGCGCGACAACCCCTCGGTGGCGGTCGACATGACGCCGGTGGTCGCCGGGCTGGAAGAGGCGGCTGAAGGCGGCGACAGCGCGGCGATGCTGGCACTCGGCGACATCGCCGTCGAACCGCGCTTCGCCGTCGCCGGCAGCGGCACGGCGATCGACTGGTACCGGCGGGCGGCCGAAAGCGGCGACCCGGTCGGCTATCGCAGGATGGGCGACCTCGCGGTCGAGGCCAAGGCCGGGCTGTCGCCGGAACAGGCACTCGGCTTCTACGAGCAGGCGCTGGCCGGCGGCGACGCGGCCGCCGGGCTCCGCATGGCCAGCGCGCTGCTGGAAGGCGTGCCGGACCGGGCCGCCATCGAGCGCGCCGTCGCCCTGACCGAGCCCGGCGCGCGCCAGGGCGACAGCCAGGCGCAATACTGGTACGGCGTCGCGCTGCGGGCCCAGGGCGCCTATGCGGACTCGATCGACTGGCTGATCCGGGCCTACAAGGCCGGCGAGGAGCGAGCGCTCGGCCAGATCGTGACCAGTGCGACCGAGGGCGGCGCCCGCGGCGCGGTCGACCTCGACGCCATGTTCGCCGAGCTGACCAGCCGCGGTTCGGCCTGCGAGCGGGCGCCGTGGTACACGCTGCTCGGCGATCTCGCCGCGCGCGGGGCGGTCGCGGCCAGCGAGGCCGGCGACTATTACGTCGAGGCGATGAAGCTGGGCGACGCCGCGGCGGCGGCCGGCATCGGCCGGCTCAACGTCACCGGGGTCGGCCTGTCCGCGCCGGATTTCGCCACCGCCTATGTCTATCTGACCATGGCGAAAGAGGCCGGCGTCGACGGCGTCGACGGCGCGATCGCCAATCTTGACCGGCTGATGACCGACGCGGAACGTGGGCGGATCGACACGATCGACACCGGCCTGCGTGCCCAGCTTGGAACCGTCTGCCCATGAGCCAGAGCCTTCCCCGCCGCGACCCGTCGTCCGCGCCGCTCGGCGACATCAACGCCCGGGCCCAGGCCTGGCTGCGCGAAACCGCGCTGCCGCTGTGGGCGGCGGCCGGCGTCGACGGGCGCCACGGCGGCTTCATGGAGCTGCTCGACCTGGACGGGCGGCCGCTGCCGTCCGACCGGCGCCGCCTGCGCGTGCAGGCGCGGCAGATCTACGTCTATGCCGACGCGGCGGTGCGTCACGGCGACGACCGCGCGCGCATGGTGGCGCTGCGGGCGTTCGACTGGATGCAGCGGCACTACTGGTCGGCCGATGGCGGCTGGGTGTTCGCGGTCGACGGCGACGGCACGGTGGTCGACGCCGCCCGCGAAGCCTACGAGCAGGCCTTCGCCATCTTCGCGTCCGCCTGGCTGTTGCAGGCCGCGCCGGACTGCGGCGCCGGCGCGTGGATCGAGCGCACCTGGGCGTTCCTCGACGAGCGGCTGGCATCGCCGAACGGCGGCTACCGCGAAAGCTTGCCGGACCGCACGCCGCGGCGGCAGAACCCGCACATGCACCTGCTGGAGGCCTGCCTGGCCTGCCACGCCGCCACCGGCGACACCGCCTATCTGGACCGGGCGCGCGCGCTGTACGGCCTGTTCCAGCGGCACTGGTTCGACCCGCGGCTCGGCATCCTCGGCGAGTATTTCGACACCGCGTGGCAGGCGGTCGACGAGCAGCGCTTCGAGCCCGGCCACCACATGGAATGGTGCTGGCTGCTGCAGCGGCTGTCGGAGCGGACCGGGCTGCCGGTACCGGAGGCCGCGGTGCTGCACGCCACCGCCGAGCGCCACGGCCGCGCCGCCGACGGCTTGCTGATCGACGAATGCGCCGCCGACGGCGCCCCGATCCTGGCCACCAAGCGCTGCTGGCCGCAGACCGAGGAGATCAAGGGCCAGCTGGCGATGTACGAGCGCAGCGGCGATGCCGGCTATCTCGACCGCGCCGGCGCCGCGGTCGAGCGGCTGTTCGCCCATTACCTGCTGCCCAACGGCGCCTGGCGCGACCGCGTCGATGCCGACGGGCGCGGCATCGGCGACGAGGCGCCGGCCAGTTCGCTCTATCACATCGCCCTGGCGCTCAACGAATTCGACCGCGTGCTCGGCTTCGCCCGGGCGCGCCAGGCCGCGATCCAGGCAGAACCGTAACGACGAGAGCAGACCGATGCGCACAGTTCCCCCGCTTCCGCTGAGCCCCGCCGCCGTCCTCGCCCTGGGCGGCCTGATCGCCGCCGCCCCTGCGCTGGCGCAGGACGAGGGCCTCTACGATCCCGCGCCGCCCCCCGGCGCCGCCTTCGTGCGCGTCATCAACCTCGCCGGCGGCGATGCGGCGGAGGAGGTGACCATCGGCCAGAACTTCGCCGGCAGCGTCGCCGCGCTGCAGGCCTCGCCCTACTATGTGGTGGAGGAGCGCGAGACCGCGATCGCCCTCGGCGACGCCGAAGCCACGGCCGAGATCGAGCCCGGCCGCTTCTTCTCCGTGGTGGCGCGGGCCGGGGCCGACGGCCTCGCCGTGACCACGCTCGAGGACACGCCGAACACCGACCGGACCAAGGCGCAGCTCGCCCTCTACAATCTGACGCCGGAGGCCGACGTCGACCTGGTCACCGCCGACGACAAGGTGGTGGTGTTCGACGACGTCGGGCCGGACTCCGCCCAGTATCGCACGGTCAACGCCGTCACCATCGGGCTGGCGGTCAAGGTGAACGGCACGGTGGTCGCGACCTTCGACGCGGTGCCGCTGGAACGCGGCATGGCCTTCGGCTTCCTGGTCGGCGGCGACGGACCGTCGGTCGAGATGGTCCGGGCCGAGACGCGCCGCTGAGGCCGGGGCCGCGGATTCGATGTCGCGCATGCGCATGTGGCTGAAGGCGGCTCTGCTCGGCCTGGTGCCGGGGCTTGCGGCGCTGCCGGCGCTGCTGGCCGCTGCGTCTGCGCACGCCCAGCCCGTGGTGTCCGACCCGCTGGCGGCACAGGAGCTCGCCCGCGCCGAGACGCTGATCGAGCTCGGCGAATATGACGAGGCGGTCGCGATCCTGAAGCGGCTGGCCAACGGCGGCTTCGTGCTGGCCGCGGTGCGGCTGGCCGACCTGCTCTACGACGAGATCGAGGTCGGCACCGAGGTGGCGGACTCGCCGGAGCAGCGCGCCATCCTCGACCTCGCCATCGATTTCTACCGCCAGGCCACCGCCATCGACGGCTCCCACTACGACCGCGCCGGCCGGCGCCTGGCGCGCCTGCTGCTGCTGCGCGCGGAAAGCGATACCGACGTGCAGGCGGCCGTCGACCAGCTGCGCTCGCTGATCGTGCTCGGCAGCGGCGCCGCCGCCTACGACCTGGGCCGGGCCTACATGTTCGGCCGCGGCGTACCGGGCAACGCCCGCCAGGCGGAGCGCTATCTGCACATCGCCATCGACATGGGCGAGTACAATGCCGCGCGCCTGTTCGGCTTCATCCTTGCCCGCGGCATCGGCCGTCCTTCCGATCCCGAGGCCGCGATCCGATATCTGCAGATGGCGGTCGACCACGACGACTACCGGGCCGCGCGCACGATGGCCGACGTCTACGCCCGCATGCTCGGCGACGGCGAAAGCGCGGTTGCCGCGGTCGATGCGGAGATCGACATCCTGCAGCGGCTGTTCCGGGCCGATCCGCGCCCCGGCTACGCGATGCGCCTGTCCGAGCTCTACCTGCGCGATCCCTATCGCCCGCAGGAGCTGGACCAGGGCATGGCCTGGCTGGACCGGGCCGCCGCCGACGGCACCGGGCTCGCCGCCTACCGGCTGTTCCAGATCTACGTCGACCCGGCATTCGGCCCTTACGACCCGGTGGCGGCGGGCGGCTTCGCCGGCCAGGTGGCGGCCGACGCCTACTGGGACGCGGTGCCGGCAATCGCCAACCAGTATTTCCTCGCCGCCTGCGATGCGCCGGCCGATGCCGCCCAGGCGCTCGACTGGCTGGAGCAGGCCGCCGCGGCGGGGCATGCCGATTCGATGCACGTGCTCGGCCGGGCGCTGGCCGGCGACTGGGCCTGCCTGTCCGGCGGCCGGCGCGAATCCCAGCAGTGGATGCTGGCGGCAGCCGAGGCCGGCTGGGGCGAGAACGAGGATGTGCTCGACCTGGGCCGGGCCGCGCTCGACACGGCGCTGGACGAGGCCGACCGCGAGCACGGTCTCGCCCTGCTGGCGGTTGCCGCCGCGCGCGGCAACCTGGCCGCCAAGACCGATCTCGGCGCGATCCTGCTCGAAGAGGGGACTTCCCGCGCCGAGATCGTGCGCGGCGCCGACCTGCTGCGCGCGGTCGGCAACGAGCAGAACGGCCCGCGCGCCATGATCGCGCTGGCCCGCGGGCTGCTCTACAGCGCCGACGCCGACGAGCGGGCGGAGGCGCTGCTGTGGCTCAAGCGCGCGGTCGGCTACGGCCGGCCCGATGCGATGCGCATCCTCGGCCGCGCCTACATGGAGGGGCTGGTGGCGCCGCACGACCCCGCCGCCGCGACCGAGCTGCTCGCCCACGCGCTCGCGCTGGGCGATGGCGAGGCGGGCGTGCTGCTGGCCGACATCTACATGTCCGGGCTCAACGGCACGGTCGACCTCGACCGGGCCCGCACCACGCTGGAACAGGCTGCCGGCTATGGTTCGGCCGAGGCGATGCTGCGGCTCAGCGAGATCTACCGGCTCGGGCTCGGCGTCGACGCCCAGCCGGCGCTGGCCGACGATTTCCTCCTGCGCGCCGCCGAGGCGGGCAATACCCAGGCGCAGCTGCTGCGCGAGGCCGGCGTGCCGGCCCTGCCCGGCATCGGCGCGCAACCGTCCGGCTGAAGGGATGGCGATGGCGACCCTTGTGCGCAATGCGTTCGCCGGCCTGGCCGTGCTGCTGGCTGCGGCCGCGGCCGGCAGCGCCGCCCGGGCGCAGGCCGCGGCCGGCCAGGACGCGCTCTACTGCAGCGGCCTCGACCTCGCCGAGAGCTACGACGGCTCCGAGGGGCTGGCGGTGGTCTCGGTCGGCCGCGACGGCTATCTGTTCAGCACCACCCGCGCGCTGAACGAGCTGTCGCCCTATTCGCGCGAATCCTTCCACTACATCCGCCGCCTGGCCGAGGCGCTGAAATGGCGCGGGACCAACCTGGTCATGGCAGTGACGCCGCCGCGCGGCGTCGTCCTGCACGCGTTCATGGACCCGGACCGGCCCGAGCACGCGGCGTTCAGCCCGGAGCGGACCTACGCCAACTACAGCGCCAACATCGAGGTGCTGCGCCAGGCCGGCGTGATCGCGCCGAACCTGCTCGACGCCGTCCTGGTCGACGATCCGGTGCTGCGCACGGCGGTGTATTTCCACGACGACTTCCACTGGGCGCCGCAGGGGGCCCGCCTGTCGGCCGAGGCGATCGCCCAGGCGATCCGCGCCCACCCGGACGCCGCCCGCCTGACCGCCCACGACTTCGCGCTGGAATCGCTCGGCTTCCGCGACACCTACGGCCCCTATTCCGATGCGGTCGACCAGATCTGCGGCGTGCGCCCGCCGAGCAAGCGCTACGAGTTCTTCGCCACGCCGGAGGCACCGGCCGGCCCGGCCACCTCGGCCGACCTGCTGATCGACGAGCCGGCCGAGTCTTCGGAATCGCTGCTGTTCGGGCCGGTCGAGGAAAACATCGTGCTGGTCGGCACCAGCTTCAGCCAGCGCGTCAACAACGACGCCAACTTTCCCGGCATGCTCGCCCACTATGCCGGCGCTTTCGTCGACAACCGCGCGGTCGCCGGCGGCGGCCTGACCACCACCATCGAGGGCTACCTGCGTTCGCGCGACTTCCAGAACCAGCCGCCGCCGTTCCTGGTCTGGGAACTGGCGGCCTATTACGACATCGACGGCGAGCCGGCCTTCTTCCGCGCGGTGATTCCCGAGGCGCTCGGCGAATGCGCGGCGGCCGACGCTGTCGCGTCCGGCGCGGCCGAGCTGCGCGACGGCAGGGCCGTCCTGGTCGCGGCCGCTGGCGGCGCGCCGATCCCGG
The DNA here is from genome assembly GCA_041396705.1 of Alphaproteobacteria bacterium. Taxonomy (NCBI): domain Bacteria; kingdom Pseudomonadati; phylum Pseudomonadota; class Alphaproteobacteria; species Alphaproteobacteria bacterium. The sequence continues at coordinate 279,805 of JAWKYB010000006.1, read as the reverse complement.
TCGACCGCACCTTCCTGTTCCTGGAGGTCGACGACCTGTCGCTGGTCAAGTTCACCCTCGAGATCGAGGATGCCACCGGCTTCGTCGACCGGGTGCCGATCGACCGGTCGACCCGGGTGCTCAACGACGGGCGCTTCTTCCTGGAGCTGCTCGACCTCGGCGCGCCGGTGGTCGAGGTGCGGCTGGCCTATGACGGCGACCACCGCGGCGACGTCGCCACCCGCGTGTGCCGCGAGCCGGCCGGCGTCGCGCCGCTGTTCTGAGCGGATTCGCTACCGGGGCCGGAGCACGTGCGGAGGCCGCAGGAAAGGATGCGAAGTCTTTCGGTAGTATTTCGGAGCGATTAAGAAAACTTGTGTCAAACGTAAGTATTATCCCGGAATAATAGCCATTATATTGTAGGTATTTCGGGCGGCGATGGCCGCCTTTTCTTTGAGGTCTGCAGACATGATGCGTCTCTTCGATGTGCGCGACTATGGCGCGCGCGCCGGCGACAGCGGCGACGACACTGCCGGCATCCAGGCGGCGCTGGACGCGGCGCGCGAGGCCGGCGGCGGCCGCGTCTATCTGCCGGCCGGCACCTACCTGGTCTCGGCGCCGGGGGCGGGCAGCAACGGCGCGCTGCACGTCTACGGCAACACCGAGCTGTTCGGCGACGGCATCGGCGAGACCCGCCTGCGGGTCGACGACGGCCAGGCCGGCGACCTGCGCGGCGTCGTGCGCCTCGGCGGCAGCGAGGACACGGCCAACATCGTGGTGCGCGACCTCAGCATCGACGGCAACCGCGCCAATGCGGGCGGGCTGGTCGACGGGCTGAAGAGCGAGGTCAGCGGCGGCGCCGCGGTGGACAACGTGCTGATCGCCAACGTCGAGGTTCACGACGTCTCGCGCTACGGCTTCAACTTCATGGGCAGCACCGGCAACCTGACGGTGCGCGACAGCGTCGCCCGCGACAACAGCATCAACGGGTTTGCGCTGGTCGAGGTCGACGGCGCCGTGCTGGAGAACAGCGTGGCGACCGGCAACGGTTATGTCGGCATCACCGTCACCCATGCCGCCAGCAACGTGCTGCTGCAGGGCAACAGCGCCAGCGGCAACGAGCTCGGCATCGTGGTGCAGCAGGGCTATGCCGACGGCCTGACCCGCAAGGTCGCCGTGGTCGGCAACACGGTCGAGGCCAACCGCGACTACGGCCTCAAGGCCGCGGCGGCTGAGCGGCTGGAGATCGTCGGCAACACCATCGCCGACAACGCCCGCGCCGGCCTGCTGCTGCGCGGCGTGCGCGACAGCCTGGTGTTCGACAACCGGCTCGACGGCAACGGCACGGGCGAACCGCATGCCGCGGTCAAGGTCGAGGCGTTCGACGCCGGGCTGCCGTCGGCCAATCTGCGGCTGTATGACAACGTTGTCGCGGCCGGCGCGGTCGCACTGGTCTACGGCATCGACGAGCACGACCCGAGCGCGAGCGGCAACAGCTACCGCGGCAACCGGTTCAGCGGTTCGATCGACCATTCGATGCGGCTGCGCGGCGCCGGCTCGACCCGCGACGACGCCGACAGCGGCTATGCCTATGCCGGGCCGGACGATCCGCGCGCGGTCCACCCCGACCAGCTGGAACGCATGTTCTCGGCCGATCCCGGCGACCTGTCGCTGACCGTGCTCGGCAGCGACAGCGGCGACAGGCTCTATGCCGGCATCGACGACGACCTGGTGCGGGCCGGCGCGGGCATCGACACCGTCTATGGCGGCGACGGCGCCGACCGCATCGAAGGCGGCGCCGGCGGCGACCGGCTGTTTGGCGGCAACGACGCCGACTTGATCGACGGCGGCACCGCGGCCGACACGGTGATGGGCGAGGCCGGCGACGACCGGCTCTACGGCGCCAACGGCAACGACGTGCTGCTCGGCGGGGTCGGCGCCGATACCGCCTCCGGCGACAGCGGCGACGACCGGGTCGAGGGCGGCGACGGCGACGACCTGCTGCGCGGCCAGGCCGGCAACGACCGGCTGATCGGCGATGCCGGCGACGATGTGCTGCTCGGCCACGACGGCGACGACCTGCTGGAGGGCGATGGCGGCGCCGACACGCTGTCCGGCGGCAACGGCGCCGACACGCTGCGCGGCGCGGACGGCGCCGACAGTCTGTATGGCGGCGCCGACGCCGACCGCCTCGAGGGCGGCTCCGGCGACGACTGGCTGCGCGGCGACACCGGCATCGACATCCTGAAGGGCGAGACCGGTGCCGATTCCCTGTCCGGCGGCAGCGACGGCGACACGCTCTACGGCGGCGCCGACGGCGACTGGTTGTCCGGCGACAATGGCGACGACCGCCTCGACGGCGAACTCGGCGACGACGTCCTGTTCGGCGGCGACGGCGCGGACTCCATGCTCGGCGACGACGGCGCCGACACGCTCGACGGCGGCAGTGCCGCCGACACCCTGCGCGGCGAGGCCGGCGACGACCGGATCGCCGGCGGCACCGGCGACGACTATGCGGTCGGCGGCGACGGCACCGATGCGATCCATGGCGACGACGGCAACGACACGGTGCGCGGCGACAGCGGTGCGGACACGCTCAGCGGTGGCGGCGGCGACGACGACGTGCGCGGCGGCACCTCGGCCGACACCGTCTATGGCAACGACGGCGCCGACGTGCTGCACGGCGACGACGGCGACGACTGGCTGTCCGGCGGCAGCGGTGTCGACACGGTCGACGGCGATGCCGGTGACGACATTCTCGACGGCGGCGGCGGCGACGACGCGGTCAGCGGCGGCACCGGCCGCGACACCCTGCACGGCGGCAGCGGCAACGACGTGGTCAGGGGCGAGGCCGACGCCGACCGGCTGTGGGGCGATGCCGGCGACGACACGCTGATCGGCGCCGAAGGCCGCGACACCCTCAGCGGCGACGACGGCGCCGACCGGCTGGAAGGCCAGGCCGACGACGACCTGCTGTACGGCAAGGCCGGCAACGACTATCTGCGCGGCGATGCCGGCCGCGACTTCCTGTCCGGCGGCGACGGCGCGGACGAACTGCGCGGCGGCGCCGACCGCGACACGCTGGACGGCGGCGCCGGCGACGACGTGCTGCGCGGCGAGGACGGCTCGGACCTGATGACCGGCGGCGCCGGGGCCGACCTGTTCATCAACGGCGGGGTCGACGGCCTCAAAGACTATGTCGGCGACTATTCGGCGGCCGACGGGGACTTGCTGCGTGGCGGCAAGTCTTTCGCGGTCGCGGGCGGACATACTTATGTATATGACCGCGACGGCGTGATCGTCTTCCGGCTCGACAACTACGACGCCGGCCGCGACGGCATCCTCTACGATTGAGCGCTGCCGCCGCGAAAGCGGCGGGTCTCGCCGTGGCATGTCGAAAAAATGGATCGAACATTACGACACGGATATTTTCGCTTAACTCGATGACAGTACTTCATTTACCAATGATTCAGGGTTTCATTATTCTCGTCCGGCCAGTTCCATTATAAACTGTCTGTCATTTTAATAGATAAAATTGGCCATTTAGGCTCACGGTAATAACTGTCGGGCCAGATGCTCCTGCCTCAAGACATGGAAGCGGGAGCGATACGATGGCTTTGCCATTGTTCGACGTGCGCGACTTCGGCGCCACCGGGAACGACACCACCGACGATACCGCCGCCATCCAGGCGGCGCTGGATGCCGCTCGGGCGGCCGGCGGCGGCCGGGTGTACCTGCCCGAGGGAACCTTCACGATCGCCGGCAACGGCCACGGCGCCACCGGTGCGCTGCGCGTGTTCAGCAACACCGAGCTGTTCGGCGACGGCATGGGGCTGAGCGTGCTGAAGGTCGCCGACGGGCAGAGCGAGGACATCTCCGGCGTCATCCGCGTTTCCGACAGCGAGCCGATCAGCAACGTGGTGATCCGCGACCTGAGCGTCGACGGCAACCGCGACGGCGGCACGGCGCTGGTCGACGGCCTGAAGACCCGCAACTTCAACGATACCTATGCCGACAACGTGCTGGTCGAGCGCGTCGAGATCCACGAGGTCTCGCGCTACGCCTTCAACATGATGCCGGGCACCAGCAACCTGACGGTGCGCGACTGCGTCGCCCACGACAACTCGATCAACGGCTTCGCCGCGGTCGGCGTGCGCAACGCGGTATTCGAGAACAACGTCGCCTACAACAACGGCTATGTCGGGCTGACCGTCACCCACGAGGCCGACAACGTCGTCGTCCGCGACAACTCGATCTACGACAACGCGCGCGGCATGGTGGTGCAGCGCGGCTATGCCGAGGCGCCGACCACCAACGTGGTGGTGGAGAACAACCGGATCTACGGCAACGACGACTACGGGCTGAAGGTGGCCTCGGTCGACGCGGTGGTGGTGGCGCAGAACTACATCCACGACAATGCCCGCGACGCGCTGCTGCTGCGCGGCGTCTCCAACGGGCTGGTCATCGACAACGTGCTGGAGAACAACGCCCAGGTCGACGGCAAGTCTGGCATCCTGGTCGAGGTCTACGACGCCGCCGACAGCTCGCACGACAACCTGATCTACGACAACACGGTGATCGCCGGGGCGCCGCCGCTGCAGATCGGCTACCTGGAATCGCATGAGGGCGTCGACAACAACCATTTCGTCGGCAACAGCGTCAGCGGCGCCGTCGGCACCGAATACGTGCTGATCGGCGCGGGCTCGTTCTACGACCCGCAGCCCAGCGGCATGACCTACCAGCCGGCGGCGGATCCGCGCGCGATGGCGCCGGAGGACTGGACCGGCATGTTCGCGCCCGACGCCATCGTCCAGGGCCTCTACGTGACCGGCGGCGAGACCGACGACCTGATGCAGGGCGGCGCCGGCGACGACGTGCTGGAAGGCGTCGGCGGCAACGATCTGCTGCGCGGCTATGGCGGCCAGGATCGCCTTGACGGCGGCGCCGGCGACGATGTGCTGCAGGGCGGCCTCGGCGCCGACTCGCTGGTCGGCGGGGCCGGCGTCGACCGGCTGGAAGGCGAGGACGGCAACGACGTCCTCGACGGCGGCGACGGCGACGACGCCGCCTATGGCGGCGCCGGGCAGGACAGCCTCTTCGGCGGTCTCGGCGCCGACTCGCTGGTCGGCGGCGCCGGCAACGACGTCGCCTTCGGCGGCGACGGCATCGACACGCTGGTCGGCGAGGCGGGCGACGACCGGCTCTATGGCGACGCCGGCGACGACCGGCTCGACGGCAACGCCGGCGCCGACCTGCTCGACGGCGGCGACGGCGCCGACCTGGTCTCCGCCGACGAGGGCGACGACACCGTGTTCGGCGGCCTGGGCGACGACAACGTCTATGGCGATGCCGGCAACGACGAACTGCATGGCGGCGCCGGCAACGACACGCTGCGCGGCAACGACGGCGACGACATCGCCCATGGCGACGACGGCGACGACCAGCTGCGCGGCTATATCGGACGCGATGCGCTCAATGGCGGGGCCGGCAACGACCGGCTCGACGGCCACGAGGACGCCGACACCCTCGACGGCGGCGACGGCGTCGACCTGATCTCCGGCGACGACGGCGACGACACCGCCTTCGGCGGCGCCGGCAACGATGAGATCTACGGCGATGCCGGCAACGACGTGATCCACGGCGGTCTCGGCGACGACCTGCTGCGCGGCAACGACGGCGACGACGTCGTCTTCGGCGACGACGGCGCCGACACGCTGCGCGGCTATCTCGGCGCCGACACGCTCGACGGCGGCCTCGGCGACGACACGCTCGACGGCAACGAGGGCGACGATGCGCTGGCCGGCGGCACCGGCATCGACCGGCTCAACGGCGGCGACGGCAACGACCTGCTGGCCGGCGGCGACGGCGCCGACGACCTGCGCGGCGACGCCGGTGCCGACAGCCTGGACGGCGGCGCGGGCGACGACGTGCTGTTCGTCGACGCCGACGACGTGTTCGTCACCGGCGGCGCGGGCAACGATACCCTCAGCGTCGTCGGCCCGGCCGGCGTCAGCCTGCAGCTCGACGACGCCCATGGCGACATCGAGGTCGTCTTCGGCGGCGCCGGGGCCGACGTGCTCGACGGCAGCGCCGAGCTCGACGCATCGCTCGATCTCGACGGCGGCGCCGGCAACGACGCGCTGTCCGGCGGGGCGATGGCCGACCTGCTCGACGGCGGCGACGGCGACGACACCGTCTCCGGCGGCGCCGGCGACGACGCGATCGACGGCGGGCTTGGTGCCGACACGCTGAGCGGCGGCGCCGGTATCGATGCGCTGCGCGCCGGCGCCGGCGACGACAAGGCCTATGGCGATGCCGGCGACGACGACCTGCGCGGCGAGGACGGCAACGACATGCTGCGCGGCGGCGCCGGGCTCGACCGGCTCTATGGCGGCATGGGCGACGACAATCTGCGCGGCGGCGACGATGCCGACTTCATCCGCGGCGAGGCCGGCATCGACGTCGTCAACGGCGACGCCGGCGACGACGAGATCTACGGCGACGAGGGCGACGACCGGCTCTATGGCGGGCTCGGCAACGACCTGATCCGCGGCAACGACGGTGACGACTTCCTGGTCGGCAACGAGGGCGACGACACCCTGCGCGGCTATGTCGGTGCCGACACCCTCTACGGCGGCGCCGGCGCCGACGTGCTCGACGGCAACGAGGACGGCGACCGGCTCGACGGCGATGCCGGCGACGACCGCATCTCCGGCGACGAGGGCGACGACACCGTCTACGGCGGGGCCGGCAACGACCTGCTCTATGGCGACGACGGCGCCGACAGCATCCTGGGCGGCGACGGCGACGACACGATCTATGCCGAGGCCGCCGACCTGCGCATCGACGGCGGCGCCGGCCGCGACACGCTGCGCGTGGTCGGCCTGGCCGGGCTGGCGCTGCGGCTCGACGATGCCGTCGGCAACATCGAGGAAGCGATCGGCGGCGACGGCGACGACGTGCTCGACGGATCGCTGGTGGTCGGCGAGGCACTGGCGCTCGACGGCGGCGCCGGCAACGACACGCTGCTCGGCGGCGACGGCGCCGACGACCTCGACGGCGACGACGGCAACGACGTGCTCGCCGGCGGCCTCGGCATCGACCTGCTCTATGGCGGCCTGGGCGACGACCGGCTGGACGGCGGCGACGGCGCGGATTCGCTGCGCGGCGAGGACGGCAACGACGTGCTGATCGGCGGCACCGGCGCGGACGAACTGCGCGGCGATGCCGGCACGGACACGCTGGACGGCGGCGCTGGGGCCGACGCGCTCTATGGCGGCGACGACCGCGACACCCTCTACGGCGGCGACGACGCCGACCTGCTGCGCGGCGAGAACGGCGACGACGTGGTCCATGGCGATGCCGGCGACGACGAGATCTACGGCGATGCCGGCAGCGACACCCTGTTCGGCGGCCTCGGTAACGACCTGCTGCGCGGCAACGACGGCGCCGACGTGCTCTACGGCGACGAGGGCGGCGACGTGCTGCGCGGCTATCTCGGCGCCGACACCCTCTATGGCGGCGCCGGCGACGACGTGCTCGACGGCAACGAGGACGACGACCTGCTGTCCGGCGGCGACGGCAACGACGCGCTGTCCGGCGACGACGGCATGGATGTGCTCTACGGCAACGACGGCAACGACGACCTGCGCGGCGACGCCGGCATCGACACGCTCTACGGCGGCATCGGCGACGACGCGGTCTATGGCGGCGACGACGGCGACGTCCTCTACGGCGGCGCCGGCGCGGACTTCCTGCGCGGCGAGCTCGGCGACGACGTCATCGCGGGCGATTCCGGCAACGACGAGGTCTATGGCGACGACGGCGACGACACCGTCCACGGCGGCGACGGCGACGACTTCCTGCGCGGCAATGCCGGCGACGACCTGCTGTTCGGCGACGCCGGCGCCGATGCGCTGCGCGGCTATCTCGGCGCCGACACGCTCGACGGCGGCGACGGCAACGACGTGCTCGACGGCTTCGAGGACGACGACGTGCTGATCGGCGGGCTCGGCGACGACACCTTGTCCGGCGACGAGGGCGCGGACGTGCTCGACGGCGGCGACGGCGCCGATCTGCTCCATGGCGACGACGGCGACGACGTGATCGCGGGCGGCGCCGGCGACGACATGCTGCGCGGCGGGGCCGGCATCGACACGCTGACCGGCGGGCTCGGCGCCGACCTGTTCGTCAACGCGTCGACCTATGGCGGCCACGACGTGATCGTCGACTATTCCGCGGCCGAGGGCGACGCGCTCGACAATGCCAAGAGCTTCGCCCTGACCGGCCTGGACACCCACGTGTTCGACAGCGCCGGCGTGCTGCTCTACGTGCTGCAGAACTACGACGCCTCGACCGGCGGCATCGTCTATGCCTGATCCGGTGCGGGTCCGGGCGGCTCAGAAATCGCGCCCGAGCTCGATCTGGCTGAAGGTGCGCAGCAGCTGGTCGAGCTCGGCGTCGGCCTTGCCGCGGAAGCGCGCGGCCAGCGCCGCCGGCGTCAGGTCGAACCGCCTGCCGTCGATCGACACGCTGGGGTCGATCCTGTTGTAGCCCATGGTCCAGTCGCCGAACTGGCGCGCGGCGATGCTGCGGTCCAGCAGCACGATCATGTTGCTGTGGCGGGTATCGGCGCGGATCAGGTCGAGCATCGCGGCGACCTGGTCCGCGGGGCCTTCCAGCACCTGCAGGAACGCCTCGCCGGTGAACAGCAGCACGCCGGTCAGCTGCTTGCGGGCGTTGTTGCGGTCGGCGGCGGACAGGATCGCGGCGATGTCGACGTCGGTGATCGTCCGCGCCGCGGCGCTGATGTAGACGAGACTGCGGATCATGACGTGCGGCGCCGGTCCATCGCCTTCGGGCATTTGGCGGCCGAATGCGGCGCCTGTGCGCAAGAATAGCGCGTTGCTGCGCAATGTCGATGCGCGGCGGATTGCGGCCGGGTGCCGCGGCGGCCGTCGTCCCCCTTGCTCCGGGCGCCGCGTTCTGGAATCTGTTTCACGTGAAACAAAACGAGAACATATACCCCGGACCGCGCTATGCCGTCAGGCTGGGCGACCTGCGCGCCTGGCATGTGCTGGTGGTGTCGTGCTTCGCCTGCCGGCACCGGGCCGAGCTGCGGCCGGAGCGGCTGGCGCAGCGCTTCGGGCCGCAGACCTTCGTCGTCGCGCTGGAGAAGCGGCTGCGCTGCAAGCGCTGCGGCAATCGGCTGCACAACAGCTGGGCGGTGGAGCGGGTGCGCCGCGACTGAACGGCAGTTCCGGCCCGCCGACGCTTGGCCTAGACTTGGCCATGCCGCATCCGCCCGGATGCCGCAAAGGGGGAGGAAAGCATGGCACTGTCCGACGAACTGGCGTGGAAGAGCGCGGCCGAGATCGCGCTGATGATCCGGCGCAAGGCGCTGTCGCCGGTCGAGGTCCTGGAGGCCACGATCGCGCGGATCGAGAAGCGCAACCCGAGCATCACCGCGCTGGTCTATTACGGCTTCGACGACGCCCGCGCCGCGGCGAGGAAGGCCGAGAAGGCGCTGATGGGCGGCGACCCGATCGGTCCGCTGCACGGCGTGCCGTCGGCGATCAAGGACCTGTTCGACTTCAAGCCGGGCTGGCCGGCGACCTTCGGCGGGCTGCCGTCGCAGAAGAACCATGTCGTCGACGGCTATTGCGGCTACTCCGAGCGTATCGAGAAGGCCGGCGCCGTGCTGCTGGGCAAGACCAACAGCCCGGTGATGGGCTTCCGCGGCTGCTGCGACAACCTGCTGTTCGGCCCGACCGGCACGCCGTTCGACACCAGCCGCAACAGCGGCGGCTCGTCCGGCGGGTCGGCGGCCGCGGTCGGCGACGGCATGCTGTCGTTCGCGGAAGGCACCGACGGCGGCGGGTCGATCCGCATCCCGTCGTCCTGGTCCGGCGTCTATGGCTACAAGCCGGCCTATGGCCGGGTGCCGCAGCTGTCGCGGCCGAATGCCTTCGGCGGCCATGCGCCGTTCCTGTTCGAGGGCCCGATCGCCCGCACCGTGGAGGACGCAGCCCTGGTGATGACCGCGATCGGCGGCTACGATTCGCGCGACGCCTTCTGCCTCGACGAGACCGTGGACTATCTCGGCGCGCTGCGCCGCTCGATCCGCGGCTGGAAGATCGCCTACGCCCCGGTCTGGGACGTGTTCCCGGTCGAAGCGGCGGTGCGCGAGACGGTCGACAAGGCGGTACGCGCCTTCGAGGAGGCCGGCGCCATCGTCGAGGAGGTCAAGCTCGGCATCGAGCGGCCGCAGGGCGAGCTCGCCGACCTGTGGTGCCGGATGATCATGCCGCTCAACCTCGCCGCCTTCGACCTGTTGAAGGAGAACGGGCTCGACCTGCTCGGCGACCACGCCGACGAGTTTCCGCCGGAATATCTCGAATGGGTCGAGGTCGGCCGCCGCATGTCGGCAGTGGACTTCTACCGCGACCAGGAGATCCGCACCGAGGTGTTCGATGCGATCCGCTCCACCCTCGACCGCTACGACCTGATCGTCGGCCCGACCCTGTGCTGCCTGCCGGTGAAGAACGCGGCCGAGCGCGGCCGCACCAAGGGCCCGACCGAGATCAACGGCGAGGCGGTCAACCCGCTGATCGGCTGGTGCCCGACCTATCTGATCAACTACACCGGCAACCCGGCCGCGACCGTGCCGGCCGGGCTGGCCGGCGGCCTGCCGGTCGGCATGCAGATCGTCGGCCGGCGCTATGCCGACAGCGACGTGCTCGCCGCCAGCGCGGCGTTCGAGCGGCTGCGGCCGTGGATGGGCACCTACGCCAAGGTCGAATCCCGGCCGCTGTAGGCGCGACGCGCCCGTCGCCCGTGTCGTCTTCCGGATCCGGCGGCGCCGCGCCGCCGGATCCGGGGCGTTCCTGCGCGGCTGAACGATTCTCGGCCTCTGCGCGACGTACCGGCAAGACCCGGTCGGCGCGCGCCCCGTGCCGGCACGACAAAACCGGCTCGGGAGCATGATCATGCCGATTGGTTTCACCAAGGTCGCCGTCGGATTCCTGCTGTATGACGACATCCTCGTCGGCGGCGGGGGCAACGACACGCTGCAGGGCGGCAACGCCCGCGACGGCATCTACGGCTATGGCGGCGACGACCTGCTGCGCGGCTATGGCGGCGACGACTATGTCGACGGCGGCGACGGCGACGACGCGGTCTACGGTTTCGCCGGCGACGACACGCTCCATGGCGGCAGCGGCAACGACCACCTCTACGGCGCCGGCGACGACGACGTCCTCGATGGCGGCACCGGCGACGACTACATGCACGGCAACGACGGCGACGACGAGATCCACGGCGGCGCCGGCAGCGACATCCTCTACGGCGACGCCGGCAACGACAGCATGTGGGGCGGCGCCGATTCCGACTGGCTCTACGGCGGCACCGGCAACGACTACATGTCCGGCGATGACGCCGCCGACTATTTCTGGGGCGGCGCCGGCGACGACGAGATCTGGGGCGGCAGCGGCGACGACTACATCGTGGCCGACGGCTGGACCACCGTCACCTACATGGGCATGACCTTCCAGCTGCAGGTGCTCGGCGACGACGTGATCCACGCCGGCAGCGGCGCCGACTATGTCTGGGCCGGCGTCGGCAACGACTGGATCGACGGCGGCGCCGGCGCCGACACGATCCTCGGCGACGACGGCATCGACACGGTGTCCTACGCCGAATCGTCAATGGCGGTGTTCATCCACCTGCAGCCGACCGGCCTGGAGACCTGCTTCGCCGAGCAGAGCGGCGGCGATGCCAATGGCGACCTGCTGGCCGGCATCGAGAATGTCGAGGGCTCGAACCACGACGACGTCATCGACGGCGACGGCGCGGCCAACACGCTGTGGGGCAACGCCGGCAACGACATCCTCGACGGCGGCGACGGCAACGATCGGCTCTACGGCGACAAGGGCAACGACACGCTGGACGGCGGGCTCGGCGACGACACGCTGATCGGCGGCATCGGCGCCGACCTGTTCGTGGTCGACGACGCCAGCGGCTCCACCCGCATCGTCGGCTTCGAGGCCGGCCCCGGGCTCGGCGACCGCATCGACCTCAGCGCCTACGGCGTCGGCTTCGGCGACCTGGTGTTCCAGGACAGCATCGTCGGCACCTTCGTGCATGTGCCGGGCGCGGAGGGCATTCTGCTGGAAGGGCTGGGCAGCGCGGCGCTGGTCGCCGACGACTTCGTGTTCTGACCGGCCGGCGCGTGCGGGACCGCAGCGCGGTCCGGCGCGACGCGTCGACGCGTGCCCGGCGGCCCGGTGCCGCCGGACAGCGTGAACCGCGGGGCTGGCCGGTGCGACATAGCTGCGAGCCCGGTCGGCACACCCCCCGTGCCGGCATCTCGACCCTGACACCGGAGCATGGACCATGCCGCTGATCCTGAAGCCGATCCCCATCGGTTTTCTGCTTTTCGACGACATCCTGACCGGCGGGTCCGGCAAGGATTCGCTTTCCGGCGGCGCGGGTCGCGACGCGATCTACGGCAACGGCGGCGACGACGTGCTGCGCGGCTATGGCGGCAACGATTACATCAGCGGCGGTACGGGCAACGACGCGCTGTATGGCTTTGCCGGCGACGACATGCTGTATGGCGACGGCGGCGACGACTATCTGTACGGCGGCGGCGACAACGACTTCCTCGACGGCGGCGCCGGCAACGACTACCTGCGCGGCAACGACGGCGACGACGAGATCCACGGCGGCATCGGCATCGACGTCCTCTACGGCGACGCCGGCAACGACAGCATGTGGGGCGGCGACGATTCCGACCATCTCTATGGCGGCGAGGGCAACGACTTCATTTCCGGCGACGGCGACCGCGACTATTTCTGGGGCGGCGCCGGCGACGACGAGATCTGGCGGTGCCGGCAACGACTACATCGTCGCCGACGGCTCGGTCTATGTGACCGTGATGGGCGAGACCGTGGTCGTCCCGTTGAGCGGCGACGACGAAATCCACGCCGGCAGCGGCAACGACGACGTGTCGGGCGGACTCGGCGACGACTGGATCGACGGCGGCACGGGCGCCGACCTGATCGACGGCGGCGAAGGCATCGACACGGTGTCCTACGCCGAATCGTCGATGGCGGTGTTCATCCACCTGCAGCCGACCGGCACGGAGGTCTGCTTCACCCAACAGAGCGGCGGCGATGCCGCCGGCGACCTGCTGGCCGGCATCGAGAATGTCGAGGGCTCGAACCACGACGACGTCATCGACGGCGACGGCGCGGCCAACACGCTGTGGGGCAACGCCGGCAACGACATCCTCGACGGCGGCGACGGCAACGATCGGCTCTACGGCGACAAGGGCAACGACACGCTGGACGGCGGGCTCGGCGACGACACGCTGATCGGCGGCATCGGCGCCGACCTGTTCGTGGTCGACGACGCCAGCGGCTCCACCCGCATCGTCGGCTTCGAGGCCGGCCCCGGGCTCGGCGACCGCATCGACTCCAGCGCCTACGGCGTCGGCTTCGGCGACCTGGTGTTCCAGGACAGCATCGTCGGCACCTTCGTCCATGTGCCGGGCGCGGAGGGCATCCTGCTGGAAGGCTGAACAGCGGCGCGCTGGTCGCCGACGACTTCGTTTTCTGAAGCGCGGGCGGCGCGGGCGCGTCGCTATCCGGCCATCTCCGCGATCACCTGGTCGGCGCTGCGGCAGCGGGCGTAGTGGCCGGCCATGGCACGGATCGACTGGTCGTGGCGCGCGGCGGAATAGGTGGCGCAGCAATCCTCGACCTGGGTGACCAGATAGCCGCGGTCGGCGGCGTCGCGCACCGCCGATCTGACGCACTGGTCGGTGACCACGCCGTAGATCACCAGGAATTCGATGCCGAGTGTTGCGCAGCACGTAGTCGATGTTGGTGGAATTGAACACGCCCGACGAGGTCTTCGGGATGACGATCTCGTCGCCCTGCGGCGCCACCGCGTCGATCACCTGCGCCTCGACGCTGCCCCTGGCGGCGTGCAGGTTGGAGATCTTGTGGTCGAGGCTGCGGTCGCGCCCGTCGCGGGTCAGGCTCTCGATCACCGTGTAGATCACCTCGATGCCGGCCCGGCGCGCGCCGCCGCCTGCAGCCGCTGCTGGGCCGGGATGACGACCGTCTCCACCCGCTCGAAATAGGCGCGCTTGGCCGCCTCCGCGGTGCCGTGCCGGCGGCTGCGCGCGATCCGCTCCGGCGCCAGCTCCAGGTTCTGCATGTCGACGGAGAGCAGGGCGGTGCGCGCCGGCACGATTGCGCGCTCGCGATAGGCGCCGCCAGGCGCGTCGATCGCGGGAAGCGGCCCGGCCATCAGAAGCACAGCTCGCGCAGGAAGGGCGGCCCGTCGGCGGGCGCCGCGTCGTGGGCGCGCGCGCGGGCATGGCCGGCATAGACCGCGGCGGCCAGGGTGCCGGGCGCGGCGGCGTCGCCGATGACGTGCAGGCTGCGCCATGGCACCGGCCCGTCGCCGGCCGCGTCGCACAGCGCGCGATACAGGCCGTCGCGCGGCACCCGGCCGGTGACCAGCGCCAGCGCGTCGCACGCCGTCTCCGCCTCCGCGCCGGTGTAGACGCAGGCGTGGCGGACCACCGGGCCCAGGCTCACGGGGTTGCGCCCGGTCAGCAGCACGACGCCGAGGTCGAGCAGCCGCGCCTGGATCCGGCCCTGCTCCAGCGTGTTGACGGTCCAGGGCGAGACCACGGCGGCGGGGGTCAGCAGGGTGACGGCGCAGCCGGCGCGGGCCAGTGCCTCGGCCACCACGCCGCCCATGTAGTAGGGATCGTCGTCGAACAGCAGCACGCGGCCGCCGTCGGGCAGGCGGCCGGCCATCACGTCGTCGGGCGTGAACACCGGCACGTCGGCGTCGATCGGCAGGCCGCCGCGGTGGCTGCGTCCGCCGCCGTCGCGCCGCCACGTCGCCCCGGTGGCGAGCACGATGTGCGGGGCGCCGAACTCCAGCACGTCGGCAGCGCCGAGATCGCTGGCGCGGTAGACCTCGACGTTGGCCAGCCCGTGCAGCTGCTGGATGCGCCAGTCGGCGACCCGGCCGTAGCTGGCCAGTCCCGGCAGCCGCGCCTCGGCCTTCGAGCGGCCGCCGAGCGCGTCGCCGGCCTCGGCCAGCACCACCGGATAGCCGCGCTGGCCGAGCGCGCGGGCGCATTCCAGGCCCGCCGGCCCGGCGCCGACCACCAGCACCGGATCGGCGCTGGCCGCCGGCGCGATCCGCTCCGGATGCCAGCCCTTGCGCCACTCCTCGGCCATCGTCGGATTCTGGGTGCAGCGGATCGGCGTCATCGTCATGTCGCCGGACACGCAGATGTTGCAGCCGATGCATTCGCGGATGTCCTCGATCCGGCCGTCGGCGATCTTCTGCGGCAGGAACGGGTCGGCGATCGACGGGCGGGCGGCGCCGATGAAGTCGAGCACGCCCTTTTCGACCAGCGCGACCATGCGGTCGGGCGAGGTATAGCGGCCGACGCCGACCACCGGCTTGGTGGTCAGCGCCTTGACGAAGCCGATATAGGGCTCCTGGTAGCCCTCCTCGGCGAAGCGCGCGGTCTGGCTGTCGTTCGACCAGTCGGAGACGTTGACGTCCCACAGGTCGGGCAGCTCCGCCAGCATGCCGACCACGTCGCGCATCTCGCCGTCGGACTGCAGGCCGTCCGGGCCCCTCAACTCGTCGACCGCAAGCCGCAGCGCGACGGCGCAGCGGTCGCCGACCGCATCGCGGGTATCCTCCAGCAGCTCGCGCAGGAAGCGGACCCGGTTCTCCAGCGGCCCGCCATATTCGTCGTCGCGCTGGTTGTAGCGCGGCAGCAGGAAGTGCATCGCCAGCGACAGGTTGTGGCCTGCATAGACATAGACGATGTCGTAGCCGGCCTCGACCGCCCGCAGGGCGAAGTCGCGGTGGCGGCGGCGGGCGGTACGGATGTCCTGCCGGTCCATCGCCCGCGCGGTGACCGGGTGGCCCTGCAGGATGGCGCCGCCGGACGGACCGAGCACGTGCTCGCGGCTGGTCAGGTTGGCGCAGGCCAGCCCCTGGTGGACCGGCTCGATCGCCGCCAGCGACCCGTGCGCGTGCACCGCCTCGACCATCGCGGCGTGATAGGCGATGTCGCGGTCGTCCCACAGCTGGCCTTCGATATAGGGGCTGATGTCGGAGTGCCAGTCGACCTCGACCTCCTCGGTCGCCACCACCGCCCAGCCGCCCTCGGCCTTGACCCCGCGCATCGCCGCCATCGCGCGGGGATAGCGGTGGCCCATGCCGTTGCAGTGCGGCACCTGGAAGAAGCGGTTGCGCGCGGTCACCGGGCCGATGCGGACTGGTTCGAACAGCACGTCGTAGCGGGGATCGCGGGCGGTCATGGCGCGATCATCGCGGCCGGCGCCATCGCTGTCCATGGCCGCGCGGCCGCGGCGGCGTCGCATGCCGGTTGCCGGCGTCGCGCCGCTGTGCTTAGGGGTGCGCCAGCCGACACCGGGGACGGGGCGCCATGCGCATCACCGCGATCAGAAGCCATGTGCTGGGCTATGCCCTCGACGAGGAGCTCGGCTATTCGCAGCAATATTACGCGCGGCGCAGCGCCCACCTGGTCGAGGTCAGCACCGACGAAGGCGTGACCGGCTGGGGCGAATGCTTCGGGCCGGGCGCGGTGGCGCTGGCCAACCGCACCATCGTCGAGCGGGTGATCGCGCCGATGCTGGTCGGCGAGGACCCGTCGCAGCGCGAGCGGCTGTGGCACCGGGTCTACAACCTGCTGCGCGACCACGGCCAGAAGGGGATGGCGCTGCAGGCGCTGTCCGGCGTCGACATCGCGCTGTGGGACATCGCCGGCAAGGTGGCCGGCCAGCCGCTGTACCGGCTGGTCGGCGGGCGCTGCCGCGAGCGGGTGCCGGTCTACGGCTACGGCATGATGCTGCGCCGCGACGCCGACCTGGCGCCGCGCTTCGCCGACGAAGCCGCCGCCATCGCGGCGCAGGGCTTCGGCGCGGTGAAGATGAAGGTCGGTCTCGGTCCGCGCGCGGACATCCGCCTGGTCGAGGCGGTGCGCGGTGCGCTCGGCGACGACGTCCGGCTGATGGTCGACGCCAACCACTGCTACACCGCCAGCGACGCGCTGACGGTCGGCCGCGCGCTCGATGCGCTCGGCGTCTACTGGTTCGAGGAGCCGGTGGCGCCGGAGGACCGCGCCGGCTATCGCCACCTGCGCGAGCGGCTGGCGGTCAACATCGCCGGCGGCGAGGCCGAGTTCACCCGTTGGGGCTGGCGCGACCTGCTGGCGGCCGGCTGCGTCGACATCGCCCAGCCGGAGGTCTGCGGCCTGGGCGGCATCTCCGAATATCTCAAGGTGCTGGCGCTGGCGCATGCCCATTTCGTGCCGGTGGTCAACCACGTCTGGGGCTCGGCGCTGTCGGTGGCGGTCAACCTGCACCTGCTGACCGCGATGCCGGACCTGCCGGGCGGGCTGCACCCGTGGACGCCGATGCTGGAGTTCGACACCACCCCCAACCGCTTCCTCGACGCGCTGCCGCTGGTGCCGCTCGACATCCGCGGCCAGGTCGCCGCCGATGGCACCGTGGCGGCCCCGGAGGCGCCGGGCATCGGCGTGGAGCCGGATCCGGCGATGCTGCGCCGCTACGCCGTCGACTGAGCGGCCGCGGCCCGGCCGGCTCATTCGGCCGCGGTTCCGGTGCCCTGGCGGGTCACCGCCTCCAGCACGCGCTCCAGCGCCGGCGCGAAGCGGTCGGCCCAGGCCTGGGCCGCCGCCGGCGTCGCCACCAGGTCCTGGCGGAACTCGATCTGCAGCCAGGGCAGGCCGCGGCGGATGGCGTGCTCCGGCACGGTGTAGTCGATGCCGAGGTCGACTGCGTAGGGCCGGTTGTGGCCGACCACGATGTCGCCGGCGGCATGCAGCGCGTCCAGCGCCAGCAGCGCCCACGGTTCCGCCTGCACCGAGCACACCGTGATCTGCTGCGGCCGCTCGGCGCCGCCGCCCAGCCGGTTGGTCATGGTGTGCACCGAGAACACCAGCGGGCGCAGGCCGAGCCGGCCGAGCGTGTCGAGCTCGCGCGCGACGCGGGCGTGGTAGGGCGCGAAGATCTCCGCCACCCGGCGCTCGCGTTCGGCCGGGCCGAGCCCGTGGTTGCCGGGCACCGGCGTGCCGTCGCTGGCGGGCGCGATCGACTGCGGGTCCTGCGGATAGCGGTTCAGGTCGATCGCCAGCCGCGAATAGCCGGCCAGCACGGCGCGGGCGCCGTAGCGCCGGGCGAAGCTCTCGGCCAGGTCCTCGGCCCCGACGTCCCAGGCGATGTGGCGGCGGAGCTGCTCGGCCGGCAGGCCGAGGTCGCCGAGGCGGCCGGCAGGCGCCGGCTGGCGTGGTCGCACAGGATCAGCAGCGGCGCCGCGCCGGCCGGGTTCGCCACCCGCACCGGCGGCGGGTCGTCCGGCCCCAGCAGCAGCGGCGGCAGGCCGGCGCTCATCGCACCGCCTCGCGCCGGCCGAGCAGGCCCTTCGGCCGCGCCAGCAGGATGGCGATCACCACGCTCAGGGCCACCGCGTCGCGATAGGGGATCACCGCCTCGGGCAGATAGGCGCGCAGGAACACCTCGAGCAGCCCCAGCACCACGCCGCCGGCGACCGCGCCGGGCAGGCTGCCCAGCCCGCCCAGCACGACGGCGATGAATGCCTTCAGCACCGGGTTGAAGCCCATGGTCGGGTCGACCGAGCCGCGCTGGGCGATCCACAGCACCGCGGCGACGCCGGCGAGCAGGCCGGATATGGCGAAGGCCGCGACGATCACCCGGTCGGCGTTGATGCCCATCACCCGGGTGACGGCGAAGTCCTGCGCGGCGGCGCGCATGCCGATGCCGAGCACCGAACGGCGCATGAACTGGTCGAGCGCCACCAGCAGCACCGCGGTGGCGGCGATCGAGATCGCCTGGATCATGCCGATGCGCGCGATGCCGAGGTCGACGGTGGCGCTGAAGAAGGCGGGGTAGGGGATCGCCTGCGGCCGGGCCGAGATCAGGTTCTGGAACAGGATGTGCAGGATGGTGCTGATCGCGAAGCTGGACAGCAGCATCGAGGCGGCGCCGGCGCCGCGCAGCGGCCGGAACGCGATCCGTTCCATTAGCATCGCGGCGACCGCCGCGGTGGCGACGCCGGCGACGACCGCGAGCGCGAAGGGCAGGCCGGCGGCGACGATGAACACCATCACATAGCCGCACAGCGTCATCAGGTCGCCATGGGCGAAGTTGATCAGGCCCATGATCGAGAAAACGATGGCAAGCCCGAGCGCCAGCAGGGCGTAGGTGCCGCCCAGGCTGAGGCCGTTGGCCAGTTGCTGCACGAACACGTCCATCGCTCAGGCCCCGGCCAGATAGGCTTCGGCCAGCCGCCCGCCGGCGGCGAGCGCGCGGGCGTCGCCGGAATCGACGATGGCGCCGCTCTGCATCACATAGGCGCGGTCGGCGACCGACAGGCCCATCTCCACATTCTGCTCGACCAGCAGGATGGTGGTGCCCATCGCCTTCAGCCGCTCGATCATCGCGAACACGTCCTCGACCACCTGCGGGGCGAGACCCAGCGAGGGCTCGTCGAGCAGCACCATCTCCGGCGCCGACATCAGGGCCCGGGCGATCGCCAGCATCTGCTGCTCGCCGCCCGACAGCGTGCCGGCGGCCTGGTGCGCGCGCTCGCCCAGCACCGGGAACAGCGCCCGCATCTCGGCCAGCCGCGCCGCCGCGTCGACGCGGCCGCGGCCGGCGACCGCGCCGAGCCGCAGGTTCTCGTCGACGCTGAGCTTGGGGAACACCCGCCGGCCCTCGAACACCAGGGTCAGGCCGAGGGCGGCGATCTGCTCCGGCGCCTTGCGGGCGATCGGCTGTCCGCGGAATGCGACCGCGCCGGTGGTGCCCGGCACCAGTCCCATCACCGCGTTGAGCAGCGAGCTCTTGCCGGCGCCGTTGGCGCCGAGCAGGGCGACCGCCTCGCCCTTGCCGACCGCCAGCGAGACCCCGCGCACCGCCTGCACCGCGCCATAGGACACGGCAAGGCCGTCGATCGACAGCAGCGGCGTTCCGGTCATGCTGCCGACCGGCCGGCCGCCGCCCCCGTGACCGCGGGCGGGAACCGACCGATGCCTGGCGTCGCCATCGACGGTCGGACCGCGGCGCCGGCGTCAGGGCGCCGGGATGTGGTCCGGCGACGGGGTGACGTCGGCGACGTGCTCGACATGGCCGCCGGTGACCCGGTTGAGCGCGACGTTGCGCAGCGGCACGCGGGTGCCGCCGGCATAGCTGATCAGCCCGGTGGCGCCCTGCACGCCCTCGACCGCGTCGATGGCGTCGCGGATCGCGGCACCCTCGGTCGAGCCGGCGGCGATCACCGCCGCCTCGATCACCTTGATCATGTCGTAGCCGGTGGCGGTGTAGGCCGTCTCGGCCGCTGAGCCGTGGAACGCCTCGTAGCGGGCGTAGAAGTCCGCCAGCGCCGAACCCTCGCTCGGATAGCCGGCGTTGGTGAACACCACGCCCTCGGCGACGTCGCCGAGCGCGGTGGTGGTCGGCGAATCGATGCCGTCGGAGCCGAGCACCGGCGTCTCGATGCCGGCGCCGCGCAGCGCGCGGATGAAGGCCGGGAAGTCGGGCTCGTAGGCCGAGGTCATGATCACGTCCGGCAGCGGGTCCATCGAGGCGATGTTGGTCACCTCGGCCGAGAAGTCCTGCTGGCCCATGGTGTATTCGACCGTGTCGAGCACCGTGCCGCCCATGATGGTGAACGCCTCGGCGAAATACTCCGGCAGGCGCTGGGTGTAGGGCGTGTCGGGCGACAGCATCACCCAGGCGGTCTTGTAGCCCTGCGCGGTGGCGAACTCGGCCAGTGCCGCCGCCTGCAGGTTGTCGGCGGTGTAGTTGGAGAACATGTACTCGCCGACCGTGCCGGGCAGGGTCGGGGTCGAGGCGCAGCTGGTGATCGCCGGCACCAGCGCGGCCTGGGCGATCAGGCCGGCGGCGATCGACGGGTCGACGTCGCAGGGCGAGATCAGCACGCCGATGCCGTCGCCGACCAGCTCCTGCGCCATCGCGCTGGCCTGTGCGGTGTCGGAGCGCATGTCGCGCACGATCAGCTCGATCGGGATCGAGCCGCCGATGCCGCCGGCGGCGTTGATCTCGTCGACCGCCACCTCGACCCCGGCCAGGCTGGGCTGGTCGAACGGCGCGAGATAGCCGGTCAGCCCGCCGAGATAGCCGATCTTCAGGCTGTCCTGGGCTCCGGCGGCAGCCGGTACGGCGGCCAGTGCGGCGCCGGCGAGCAGGGCGTTGCGGATCGCGTTCATCGTCATCTCCCCCTTCTGGTCAATGGCTGGTGGCGGTGGCTGCGGCCGCGTCGTGGCCGCTGCCGAGATAGGCGGTGCGGACAGCGGGATCGCGGCGCACCTGGTCGGGCGTGCCGTCGGCGATGACGCCGCCCTTGTTCAGCACGACGATGCGGTCGCACAGCCGCATGATCAGGCGCAGGTCGTGGTCGACGATCAGGATGCCGAGGCCGTGACGGCGGCGCACGCCCTCGAGCGTGGCGAGCAGGTCGTCGGACTCGGCGTCGTTCAGGCCGGCGGCGGGCTCGTCGAGCAGCAGGTAGCGCGGCTCCAAGGCCATGGCGCGGGCGATCTCCAGCCGGCGCTGCTGGCCGTAGGCCAGCGTGCGCGCCTCGCGGTCGGCGAAGCCGGCGATGCCGAAGGTGGCGAGCAGCGCGCGGGCGGCGGCGCGCTGCGCCCGCCCGCCGCGGACCCGGCCGGCGGCGGTGACCGCGGCGGCGACGTTGTCCAGCGCGGTCAGCCGGCCGAACGGGCGCAGGGTCTGGAAGGTGCGGCCGATGCCGCGGCGGGCGACGGCGTAGGGAGCGAGCCCGGTGAGGTCGGTGCCGTCGGCGGTGACCGCGCCGGCGGTCGGCTCGTGGGTGCCGGCGATGCAGCCGAGCAGGGTGGTCTTGCCGGAGCCGTTCGGGCCGATCAGCCCGACGATCTCGCCCGGCGCCACGGCCATGTCGACGCCGTCCAGCGCGACCACCCCGCCATAGGTCTTGCCCATGCCGCGCACGACCAGGCCGACGCCGGCGGGCGCGTCTTGCCCGGTCGCGGCCGGGGCGGGCGGTGCGGCGGGGTCCGCCGGTCCGCGGCGGCGCAGCGGCCACAGGTCGGTCAGCTCGCGATGGCCGAGCAGCCCGTCGTTGTGCCGGTAGAGCACCCACAGGACGGCGACGCTCAGCCCGATCTCGGTCAGCCCGAACACCTGGCCGATGCCGATGGCCTCGAACAGCCCGCTCTGCTCGATCCGGCGCAGGATCTCGATCAGCACGGTGACCAGCACCGCGCCGACCACGGCGCCGGTGGTGCTGGCGAAGCCGCCGACGATCAGCATCACCAGCACGGCGAAGGTGAGGTCGAAGTAGAATTCCTGTGGCGAGAACACGGTCAGGAAATGGCCGAGCATCACGCCGGCCAGCGCCGCCACCGCGCCGGACAGGGTCCAGCTGGCAAGCCGGGCCCGGTCGGGCCTGATCCCGATCGCCATCGCCGCCGGCTCGTCCTCGCGCACCGCCCGCAGCATCAGGCCCCAGCGGCTGTCGCGCCAGCCGCGCACGACGAACAGCGCAGCCACGGCCAGCGCCAGCCCGACGACGATGTCGACAGTCTGCGGGATGCCGTACAGCGCCTGGCTGCCGCGGGTCAGCTCGCGCGCGCCGACCAGCACCGAATAGGCGATCATCAGCAGGCCGAGCGTGGCGATCGCCGCCTCCGACCCGCCCAGCCGGCAGATCGGGATGCCGACGACGAAGGCGAGCAGCGCGACGAGCGCCACCGTGACCGCCAGCGAGGCGAGGAACGGCAGCTCGACCCCGGCCAGGAACGCCGGCAGGTCCGGCAGCGCGCTGGCCTTCACCGCCGCCGGCATGGTCAGCAGCGCGGAGATGTGGGCGGCCAGCCCCATGAAGGCGGCGTGGCCGAAGCTGAGCACGCCGGAATTGGCCGAGAAGGCGGCGAAGCCCAGCGCAGCCGTCAGCATGACCAGGAAGTTGGTGGCGAGGCTCTGCTCGGCCCCGCCGAGAAACGCCCAGATCGCCAAAACGGGAATGGCGACCATCGCGGCGGTGCGGCCGGCGTCGGACAGGCCGGACAACAGCGGCGATGCCTCGCATTGCACCAAGATTGCCTGGTTCTCAGCCATTCCCGCCCGCATTCCGGGCCGAGCGTCCGGTGCGACGGTCGCCCCGGCGATCCCCGCCTCAGACGAAGACGATAGACAGGTTGGGCGCGAGGGGTCAATCTGCCCTTTCCGGAAATGGCAGAAATGACCGATACCGAAAACACCGACTGGCAGGGTTCAACGCGTCCGTCGGGCGACCGGCCGCGGACCCTGGCCGAGCGGATCCGCGCCGCGATGCCGGCGCTGAGTCCGGCCGAGCGCCGGCTGGTGCGCCACCTGCTGGCCGGCCGGGCGGCGGCGATGCCGGACACCGCAACCGCGCTGGCGGCCGACGCCGACGTGGCACCGGCGACATTGCTGCGCTGCCTGGCCAAGCTCGGCTATCCGGGCTACCCGCCGTTCCGTGCCGATGCGCTGGGCGAGGCGGCCGCGCGCGCGGACTCCGCGTTGCGGCAGATGCGCCGGCGCGGCGCCGATGCCGAGCGGGCGCCGCTGGCCGATCGCGCCCGCCACACCGCGTTGGCGGCGATCGGCGAGACCTTCGACCGGCTGGCTGGCGCGGAACTGGCCCGCGCGCTCGACCTGCTGGCCGACGGGCGCCGCCGGCTGATCTTTGCCGGCGGCCGGTTCAGCCAGAGCCTGGCCGAGCAGTTGTACTACCACGCCCACCTGATCCGGCCCGGCTGCGAGCTGGTGCGCTACACCGCACAGGACCGGCGCGACCGGCTGGCCGACGTCGGCCGCGCTCACGTGCTGACCGTCTTCGACTTCCGCCGCTACCAGCGCGACAGCGTCGAGTTCGCGCGCGAGGCCAAGCGCCGCCGGGTGAAGATCGTGCTGGTCACCGACCCGTGGATGTCGCCGATCGCCGACTGGGCCGACGTGGTGCTGACCGCGGCGGTCAGCGCGCCGTCGCCGTTCGACAGCCTGGTCGCCGCGCTGGCCTTGACCGAGGCGCTGGTTGCCGGCCTGTATGAGCGGCTCGGCGAGCAGGCGCTGGCGCGATTGCGGGATTTCGAGGAGCTGGACGACGGCTTCGCCTGGGGCGAGGCCGATACGCAGCGGAACGGCAACGACGAGACGGGGACCGGATGAGCGGGGGACTGACCTATCTGCTGTGGAGCGACCTGGTCGGCATGAGCCGGGTGCGCGGCGTGCCGACCGTCGACTTCGAGCGCCGGCTGGAGAGCGGCGTCGGCTGGGCCGCGGCCGGCCAGGCGATGACGCCGTTCACCGACATCATCGACAACGTCTGGGGCCCGGTGCACGAGGTGCGGCAGATCCCGGATCCCGCCGCGCGCTTCACCATTCCCGCCGACGGCATCCATCCCGCCGTCGATGCCGCCATCTGCGACAGCCGCCTCGGGCCCGAGGAGGAATGGGACTGCTGCGCGCGCACCTTCCTGCGCCACGCGCTGGCCGACCTGCACGAACGCACCGGGCTGGCGCTGCGGAGCAGCTTCGAGCACGAGTTCCTGCTGACCGGCGACGGCGTCGGGCCCGATGCGCCGTTCAGCTTCGGGGCGGCGCGGCGGGTGCAGCCGGTGCTGCTGCAGATGCACGAATGCCTGGTCGCGGCCGGGGTCGGGGTCGAGACCGTGGAGCCGGAATACGGCATCGGCCAGTTCGAGATCAGCTGCAAGCCGGAGCTGGGGCTGCGCGGCGGCGACAGCGCGCTGATCGCCCGCGAGGTGATCCGCGAGGTCGCGCGGCGCCACGGGCTGAACGCCACCTTCACGCCGAAGCCGGCGCCGGAGGCGGTCGGCAACGGCGCCCACATCCATCTCAGCCTCGCCGACGCCGACGGCGCCAACGTGACCTACGATGCCGACGGGCCGCTGGGGCTGTCGGCGGTCGCGGCGCGCTTCGCCGCCGGCATCATGGCGCATGTGCACGCGCTGGTCGCGGTGACCGCGCCGGCACCGATCTCCTACCATCGGCTCGGCCCGCATCACTGGAGCTGCGGCTTCAGCGCGATCGGGCTGCAGAATCGCGAGGCGGCGATCCGGATCATTCCCGGCGTCGGCGACGACGCGGCGGTGGCCCGCGGCTACAACCTGGAATTCCGCCCCTCGGACGCGCTGGCGTCGCCCTATCTCGCGCTCGGCGCGCTGGTGCGGGCGGGGCTCGACGGCATCGAGCGGGCGCTGCCGCTGCCGCCGCCGGCGGCGATCGATCCGGCCGACATGAGCGAGGCGGACCGCGAGGCCGCCGGTATCCGACCGCTGCCGACCTCGCTCGCCGCCGCGCTCGACACGCTGGAGGCCGACGCGATCGCGCGCGGCTGGTTCGCGCCGCGGCTGTTCGAGACCTTCGTCTCGGTCAAGCGCTGGGAGGAGGCGGCCGCCGCGGCGATGCCGGCGCAGGACGTCTTCGCCCGCTATCGCGCTGCCTATTGAGGGTGCGCCGATGATCGCGCTCGACGATCTCGTCGACCATCATTGCCACGGCGTGGTGCCCGGCGACCTCGACCGGCGCGGGTTCGAGGCGCTGTTCTCGGAGGCGCGGCTGCCGCATGCGCCCGGCTTCAGCCAGTTCGACAAGCCGCTGGGTCTGATGATCCGCCGCCATTGCGCGCCGGTGCTGGACCTGGAGCCGCACGCGGAGCCGGAGGCCTATGTCGCGCGGCGGCGCGCGCTCGGCGCCGAGGAGGTCGGTCGCCGGCTGCTGCGCGGCGCGGGCCTGTCGGCGATGCTGATCGACACCGGCCACCGCAGCGACGCCATCCTCGGCGTCGAGGCGATGGGCCGGCTCGCGGCCACCGCGGCGTGGGAGGTGGTGCGGATCGAGGCGGTGATGGAGGCGGCGGCGCGCGCGGGCGGCGACGCCGCGTCGCTGCTGGACCGCTTCGCCGCGACGCTCGACGCCGATGCCGCCGGCGCGGTCGGGCTGAAGTCGATCGTCTCCTATCGCGCCGCGTTCGACCTCGACCCGAGCCGGCCGTCGCGGCATGACGCGCAGCGGGCCACGGAGGACTGGCTGCGCGCCAACGAGGCCGGCGGCTGGCGGCGGCTGGAATCGCCCGTGCTGCTGCGCTGGGGGCTGTGGCAGGGCCTCGACATCTGCGCCAGCCGCAAGCTGCCGCTGCAGCTGCATGTCGGCTTCGGCGACCGCGACATCGTCATGCACCGCTGCGATCCGACGGTGTTCACCGCTTTCATCGAGGCGGCGGAAGAGGCGGGCGTGGCGATCTGCCTGCTGCACTGCTACCCGTTCGAGCGCGAGGCGGCGTGGATGGCCGAGGTGTTCTCCAACGTCTATTACGACGTCGGCGCCACGCTGAACTACACCGGCGCCTCGGCGAGGCGGGTGATGGCCGATGCGCTGGAGATGGGGCCGTTCACCAAGCAGCTGTTCAGTTCCGACGCGTTCGGCCTGCCGGAGCTCTACTACCTGGGTCGGCTGCAGTTCGAGCGGACCCTGGGCGCCATCCTCGACGACTGGATCGCGGCCGGCGACTGCACCGCCCGCGATGCCGAACGCATCGCCGCTATGATCGCGGGCGGCAACGCCCGACGCATCTACCCGATCCCCGCCTGCGCATAGCGGGCTGGCGCGGGGCCGCGCGGTCGCGTGGGGTGGCCGCGGGTCAGGCGCGCGCCCGCCGCGGCAGCGCCGCGTCGTCGGCATCCGCCGCATCGGGCCCGCCGTCGGCGAGCTCGACCAGGGCGCGCACCGCGGCGGTCGCGCTCGCCCGCTCGGCCGGGGTCAGCGCGTCGTCGCGCTCGCGCAGCCCGCGACACAGCGCGTCGGCGAGGGCGCCCATGCGCTGGTGGCCGAACAACGGCGCCTGCGCCTTCAGGTCGTGCATGGCGCGGAACAGCGCATCGGCGCGCGGCCGCTCGGCCGTGCCGTCGACCAGCTCGGCCAGCAGCGCCGGCAGCTCCTGCCGCACCGTCTGCAGCCAGGTCGTCCGCAAGGTGGCGAGCGGATCGGCCGGGGCCGGCAGGCCGTCGTCGCGGCTTGCCGGCTCGGCGGCGGGCTGCATCGCGGTCGCCGACAGCACGCGCGTCATCTCCGACAACAGCTCCGCCTGGCTGATCGGCTTGGAGACATAGCCGCTCATGCCCATGGCCAGGAACCGCTCGCGGTCGCCGCTCATCGCGTCCGCGGTCAGCGCGATCACCGGCAGCGCCGCCAGCGCCGGGGTGCCGCGGATGTGGCGGATCGTCTGCGGCCCGTCCATCACCGGCATGTGGACGTCGAGCAGCACCAGGTCGAACGGCTGCGCCGCCAGCAGGTCGAGCGCCATGCGGCCGTTCTCCGCCTCGGCCAGGGCGATGTCGAGGTTGTCGAGCAGCAGGCGCGCGACCGTGCGGTTGACGGCGTTGTCGTCGACCACGAGCACGCGGCGGCCGCGCATGATCCCGGTCTCCGGCACCGCCGGCGCGCCGCCGGCCGGCGCCGCCGGCTGGACCACCGCCTGGGCGGCCACGGTCAGGGTGAAGGCGGAGCCGAGCCCCGGTGCGCTGGTCAGCGTGACGTCGCCGCCCATCAGCCGGGCGAGCCGGCGGGTGATCGCCAGCCCCAGCCCGGTGCCGCCGAACTGCCGCGTCGTCGAGCTGTCCGCCTGGGTGAATTCCGAGAACAGTCGTTCCTGCACGTGGCCGGCGATGCCGATGCCGGTGTCCTTGACGGTGACGTCGACGCGCCAGCCGCCGTCGGGCTGCGGCTCGGCGCCGGCGACGACGTGGACGCCCCCGGTTTCGGTGAACTTGATCGCGTTGGAGATCAGGTTGGAGATGCACTGGCGGAAGCGGACGGGATCCAGCGCCAGCGTCGGCGGGGTGCCGGCACCGACCGCGATGGTCAGGGTGAGCCCCTTCTCCTCCGCCCGCGGCGCGAACAGCTTGCCGACGCGGCCGATGGCGTGGCGCAGGTCGGTCGGCACCGGCGCGATCTCCATCTTGCCGGACTCGATCTTGGCGAGGTCGAGCACGTCGTTGAGGATCGCCATCAGGGTCTTGCCGGATTCCAGGATGATGCCGACCTTGTCGTGCTGGGTGGCGGACAGGCTTTCGCCCATCAGCGACTGCGCCATGCCGAGGATGCCGTTCAGCGGCGTGCGGATCTCGTGGTTGGTATGGGCGATGAAGCGGGCCTTGGCCTCGTTGGCCGCGATCGCGCGCTCGGCCTGCAGCTGCACCGCACGGTATTCGGTGATGTCGAAGATGATGCCGACCAGGCCGCGCGAGCCATCGGGCAAGGCGATGGGTATCTTCTTGGTCAGTGCGACCAGGTTTTCGCCGATGCGCTCCTCGTTGATGCTGATCTTTCCGTTGATGGCCTTTTCGTCCTCGGCCCAGAAGATCTGGCGCTGCTCGTCGGTGAACTCGCCGACATCCGTATCGCTTTTGAGATAATAGTCATCCAGACCGATCAGGTCTGTGTAGGCGCGATTGGCGTAAATCCAGCGATGATCCTGGTTCTTCACGAAGATCGGATCGGGGATGGCGTCGAGAATCGCGCGCAGGAGTTCGACATCGCTGCGGTACGCAGAGTGAATCTCGTCTTCCTGCATAACTTTGTATGCTTTCGCGCCGGATGGGTTTTTGGCTCCCCGAGCCCCATTTGACTCTCGGTTGTTGAACTTTCGGTTTATTTCACGCGATGCGATGCAAAAAAGTCCGTGGCCGGGCTCAGCCGGCGCCGGCGGCGCGCACCGCGGCGAAGGCGTCCACCGCCGCCCGGGCGAAGGCGGCGTCGTTGACATGGGCGTCGACCGCGATGAGCTGCCGGTTGGCGCCGTCGCGCCAGCCGGCGCGGATCGCGGCGAACAGGGCGGCGTCGGCCGCGGGGTCGTGGAACGGCTGGCCCGGCGCGTCGAGGGCGGAGACGCCGCGCAGCGGCAGCAGGAAGCGCACCGGCCCCTCCATGCGGTTGAGGCGGGCGACGATGAAGCGGCCGATGGCCTCGTTCTCCTGCGCGGTGGTGCGCATCAGCGTGACCTGGGCGTTGTGCACGTGCAGGCACCGGCCGGCATAGGCCGCCGGCACCGTCTCGCGCGGGCCGAAATTGACCATGTCGACCGCGCCGACCGAGCCGACATAGGGCAGGCGCGTGCGGATCGCCGCGCCGAAGCGGTCGTCGGTGCACGGAAAGACGCCACCGACCAGAAAATCCGCCACCTCGGTAGTGGTCAGATCGATCAGAGCGGCGAAGAAGCCCGAATCCGCCAGCTTCTCCATCGACTGGCCGCCGGTGCCGGTCGCATGGAACACCACCGTCTCGAACCGGTCCTCCAGCGCGCGTCGCACCGCGGTGACGCATGCGGTGGTGACGCCGAACATGGTCAGGCCGACGGCCGGCCGGTCCGCCGGCGAGGCGGGGACCGGGTGGCGCACCATGCCGGCGGCGGCGTGGGCGGCGTTGCCGATGATGCGGCGGGAGATGGCGTTGAGGCCGGCGATATCGACCACCGAATAGACCATCGCGATGTCGTTGGGGCCGACATAGGCGGCGACGTTGCCGGAGGCGACGGTGGACAGCATCAGCTTGGGCAGCCCGATCGGCAGGCTGCGCATCGCCTGGGTGACCAGCGCGGTGTTGCCGGACCCGCCGAGCCCGAGCACGCCGCCGACGTCGCCGCGTGCGGCGAGGAACGCCGACAGCGCCTCCGCCATTGCCGTCACCGCCCGGCCACGGTCGTCGAGGCCGAGCACCGCGGCGGCGCCGTCGGGATGGCAGGCGGCGACCGCCGCCGCAGCGACATCGGCACGCGCATCGCCGCCGCGGGTGCCGACGTCGACCAGCACCGCGCCGACGCCGGCCGCCTCGGCACAGGCCTTGGCGTACAGCAGCTCGTCCGCCTTGGTGTCCATCGTGCCGATGACGTAGAGCGTGCCGATCGTCGCCTCCCCGTTGCGTCGCACGGCGGTCGCGTCAGCGCGTCCGCCAGGTGGTCGGGCAGGCGCGGTGGGCGTGGATGGCGCGTGCGTTGCGCTCCTGCTCGATCTCGGCGCGGACCCGGGCCATGTCCAGCGCCTGCGCGCCGGCGATGACGGTGCCGATCCGGCCCGGGGTCGCGTCGGGGCCGAGCGGCTCGCAATAGAGCACCACCGCGTCGCGCATGATCAGCAGGTGCGTGCCGGGCCGGTCGAGGCCGAACGCGGCGGCGATGTCGTCGGTGTCGTCGAGGTCGATCTCGGCGACCGCCCAGCCGTCGTCGCCGGCCCGCTCGGCCACGGCCCGGGCAAGGCTGGCGGCGTGATCGCCGGGTCCGCCCCGATGCATCAGGCAGGCGACGCGGCCATGGCCGCGGACGAAGGCGTCGAACTGCGCGGATGTCAGCCGGATCATGCCCGGTCCTCCCTCGGTCGGCCGGCCCGGCGGGTGCGGCCGCGCCGGCTCACCCCGCCAGCAGCTCCTTGAGCTTGTCGTCGAGGAACCGGACGTCGTCCGGGTTGGTGCCCGGCCCGCCGGCGAAATGGCCCCAGATCGACGGGATCGGGATCAGCTCCGCGTTCGGCATGTTGGCCACCTCGATCTCGCTGTCGGCGACCGGGAAATAGAGGTCGGTCTGGCCCGGCATGACGTAGGCGCGGGCCTTGATCGCGCCCAGCGCCTTTTTGAAGTCGCCGCCGTAGAGCTCGTTGGCGGCGATGTCGCCGTGCTGCCAGGTCCACAGCATCGCCAGCAGGTTGTTGGCGTCGCGCGACAGGAAGAACCCCTCCCAGAACGCGACCAGGAAATCCTCCAGCGACGAGAAGCCCAGCGTCTGGATGTCGAGCTCGGCGCGATAGAAGTCCTGGCTGAAGCCCCAGCCGGCATAGACCCTGGCCATCGCGCGCAGGCCGCGGTTCGGCTTCTCGGTGTACCAGCCGCCGTTCCAGGCGGCGTCGGCGGTCAGCGCCGCCTTCACGCCCTCGAGGAACACGAAATTGTGCCGCGAGCACCGGGCCGAACCGCAGAACGGCGCGATCGCCTGCATCATGTCGGGATAGAGCACCGCCCAGTGAAAGGTCTGCAGCGCGCCCATCGACCAGCCGGTGACCAGCCGGATCTTCTCGATGCCGAAGCGCTCGGTCACCAGCCGGTGCTGCTGGCGGACGTTGTCGTACGGCGTGAAGTGGGGAAAGCGCGCGGCGTTGTACGGCTCCGGCGTGTTGCTCGGCGAAGACGACAGCCCGTTGCCGAACATGTTCGGGATGATGATGAAGTATTTCGCCGGGTCGAGCGCCATGCCCGCGCCGATCAGCCATTCGTTGTCGGTGTGCTGGCCGGAATACCAGGTCGGGTAGACGATCACGTTGCTCTTGTCGGCGTTCAGGGTGCCGAAGGTCTTGTAAGCTAGCTTGGCGTCGCGCAGCGTCGCGCCGCTCTGCAGGCGCACGTCGCCGCAATCGAAGATCTCGTCGTCGACGGTCATCTCGCTCCTCCCCGAAGTCCGTTGCGCGCGGCGCGCCGGCCGCGGCGGTCCGCCTGCACAGATCGCACCAGCCGCGATCGCGCGGGCGCGACGGCTGCACCGCCGCCCGGCGGGCCGTCGGGCGATGGATGCCGTGCCGCCCGGGGGGCGCCGGGTCGATCCTCCCCCAGCGGCGGCCGCCGCGCATCCCCCGGATTGAACCGGCCGGCCGCCGGCCGCGACCTACGGATCGTGGCGGCATTGTGTCGTCCGCACGAAATCGGAGAGGAACGCGCGATGTCGAAGCTTCTGTTGCAGGCCGGCGTGCTGGCCGTGACCGTCGGACTGACGCTGCCGGCGCTGGCCACCGATCCGAGCGGCTCGGCTCCGGCCCTCGACCGCGCCGGCGTCGGCCGCGCGCCGCAGCCGCAGGTGCTGTCGCTGCCGGGGCGCGGCCCCACCGGCCCGGCGCTGCGCATCGTGCCGCCGGCGCTCGGCCCCGCCGGCCCGGGCCAGCCGGCGACCGGCGACGAGCAGGTCGATGCGCTGCTGCAGGTGGTGCTGACCGGGCCGGGCGGCGGCTTCGGCCTGGTGGCGCAGGACGGCGGCGGCACCGCCGCCTCGGCCGCCAACTGCTGGGCCGACGGCACCGGCTGCGGCGGCGGCCAGGCCACCTTCATCGCCAACTGCGACGCGGCCGGCGGCGGGCTCAGCAGCGAGAACGACCCCGAGCACGGCCCCTATATCCGCTGCACCCTGCCGCCGAAGTGACGCGGGGCAGCGCGCCGCCGCGATCGGGCGTTGCTGTCGTCAAGGCGGGGCGATGCGGGAAAAGTGGTGCCCAGGGACAGATTTGAACTGCCGACACGGGGATTTTCAGTCCCCTGCTCTACCAACTGAGCTACCTGGGCGCGGGCCGCGTTATAGAGCAAGGCCGGGCGGGGCGTCCAGCGCGAATCCGCACGGCGGCGGCCGGCGGGGCGCGGCGGCTCAACGCGCGGCGGGCGGGCCGCCTGCACTTGCGGGCGTCGCCTGCGGCGCCAGGCAGCACAGGGCGGCGACCAGGAACAGGCTGGTGATCCACCAGCCCTGCCACATGCCGAAGCTGATCGTCGCGGGCAGGAAGGCGCCGCCGGCGGTGGCGGCGAAGCCCATGGCGCGGCGCGCCGGCAGCCGGGCCAGCGCGCGGGTCCAGCCGGCCACGACGCACAGCCCGAGGAAGGCGCCGACCGCGCCCAGCTCCAGCCACAGGTTCAGCGCGAAGTCGTGCGGGTGCAGCGGCATGCGCTGGGCCAGGCTCTCGGCGCTGTCGGTCACGTTCGCGCAGGCCGGCATGGCATAGCGGTCGGTGCCGCCGGGCACGTCGCGCGCAGCCTCCAGGCCCCAGCCCAGCAGCGGCTTCTCGGCGATCAGCGTGTCGGCGTAGTTCCAGATGCCGAGCCGGTGGACCAGGCTGAGCTTGGCCTCCATCAGCGTGCAGCCGATGGCGCCGTCCATCCGCACCGGCAGCACCGCCGGCATCGCCAGCAGCACTACCGCGAACGCCAGCACCGGCAGCGGCCGGGTCCAGCGCCACAGGGCGAGCGCGGCGGCGAGCGCGGCCGGGATCATCGCCAGCTGGGCGGTCTCGTTGAAGGTGTTGAGCACGAACAGGAGGCCGGCGGCGACGGCGGCGAGCCCGAGCGCGGCGCGGCCGTGCAGCCAGCACAGGATGCCGACCGGCAGCGTCGCCAGCGCGACGAAGGCGGCGCTGCGGCCATAGGCGAAGGCGGTCGGCGGGGCGTCGTGCGCCCAGAACATGATCCCGCCCGACAGCCAGATGTCGGCCGTGCCGATCGCCGCGCCGGCGATCAGGCCGACGGCGGCGGCGCCGACCAGGCGGCGTGCCGCGTCGGGCCCGGCCTCGACCGCCAGCCCCAGCATGGTGGCGCCGACGGCGAACTCCAGGAACAGGCGCAGGCCGCGCTCCAGGCTGCGGGCCGGGTCCAGCGCCCAGACGGCGGAGGCCAGCGCGAGCAGGGCCAGCGGCCACAGCAGCTGCAGCCGGCCGAGGTCGCGGAACCAGGCGCCGGCGGCCGCGCGCCGGTCGACGTCGAGCCAGCCGACGATGCGCGCCAGGGCGACCACGACGCCGGCGGTCCACAGCGCCTTCGACGCCATCACCGCCAGCGGGCCGGCCGCGGCGAAGCCGAGCATGGCGATCCGGTGGGCCCATGCGGCGCGGCGTCCGCCCGCTGCGACGCCGGTCGCGATGGCGGGTGCCACCATCAGTCGGCGGCTCCGTCCGGCTCCGGCTGCCCACGCTCGTCGTCGTCCGCCTCGACGGCGGGGATGGCATAGGTCTCGCCGAACCAGCGCGCCAGGTCGACGTCGCGGCAACGCGTCGAGCAGAACGGGGCGAGATCGGGCGCGGGCGGCTTGCCGCAGATCGGACAGCCGGTCTTGCGCCGGGGCAGGCTGTGGATCTTGGCGGACGGCATCAGGCGTGCGCGCCGGGCCAGCAGTCGGCGAGCGCCGCGCCGCGGCGCCGCCGGGTCATCTCGTACAGGCCGAGCGGGCCGAAGCCGGCCAGGCTGCATCCGGCCCGGTCGGGCGCCACGGCGGCGCGCAGCGCGGTCTCAACCGCCTGGCGCTGGCCCGGATCGGCGACGTCGATGAAATCGATGACGATCACGCCGGCACTATTGCGTATCCGCAACTGCCGGGCAATCGCGCCGGCCGCCGCGCGGTTGCAGGCCGCGAGGTCGCGCGCGCCGGCGCCGGCGTCGACATCGACGGCCATGAGCGCGCGGGTCGGGTCGAAGGTCAGCCGGCCGCCGCCGGCCAGCGGCACCTCGCGGTCCAGCGCCCCGGCGATCGCGCCGCGGGCATCGCAGCGCTCCAGCGGCCGGCCGTCGCGGTCGACCTCGACGGCGGCGTCGAGGCCGGTGGCGGCGGCCGCGCGTTCGGCCTGCAGCCGCATCACCGGGTCGGCGACGACGATCGCGGCCGGCGCCGCCGGACCGAACGCCGCCAGCGCCGCGGCCAGGTTGTCGGGCCGGCGCAACGGCGTGCCGGCGGCCTTGCCCGCCGCCTCGCCGGCCAGCGCCGGGTCGAGCCGGGCGATCACCCGCGGGCCCTTGTCGTCATAGCCCGGATGGACCAGCTGCACGGCCAGCATCTGGCCCTCGTGCAGCGCGCGGTCGATCGGCCGGTCGCGCAGCGCGCGGTCGAGGTCGCGGGCGCGCAGCAGGGCGTGCCGGGCCATGCCGACGTCGACGAAGGCGGCGGCCATGCCCGTCTCGATCCGGCTGACCCGGCCGACCAGCACGCTGCCTGGACCGGCCGCGTCCTCCGGCTGGACCAGCAGGTCGTCGAGCGCGCCGCCGCGAATCAGCGCGGCCGCCAGCACACCGTCGACCCGCTCGATCAGCAACGCCTCGGCCCGGACAGGATCAGCGGCCACGGTGCCAGCCCGCGCCGTCGAGCAGCGTCGCGGTTTCGTAGAGGCCGAGGCCGACGACGTTGCTGTAGGAGCCGTTGACCCGGATGACGAAGGCGGCGGCGCGCCCCTGGATGGCATAGCCGCCGGCCTTGCCGCGCCATTCCCCGCTTTCCAGATAGGCGGCGATCTCGGCCGCCGACAGCCGTTTGAAGGCGACCCGGGTCTCGACCACGCGGCCGATGCGGCGGCCGGCGGGCGTGACCAGGCAGATTCCGCCATAGACCCGGTGGTTGCGGCCCGACAGCAGCGCCAGGCAGGCGCGCGCGGCCGCCTCGTCCTCGGCCTTGGGCAGGAGGCGCCGGCCGCAGGCGACGACGGTATCGGCGCCGAGCACGAAGTCGCCGGGGTGGCGCGCGGCCACTGCCGCGGCCTTGGCGCAGGCGAGCCGCGCCGCGTGGTCGCGCGGCAGCTCGCGCGGCAGCGGGCTCTCGTCGACATCGGCGGGGTCGACCGCATCCGGCACCACGCCGATCTGGGCCAGCAGGTCGCGCCGGCGCGGCGACGCCGAGGCCAGCACCAGGCCGGCGCGGGCGGCCGTCACGTCAGCTCCGGCGCCGGTTCGACCGGAAAGCGGGCGCCGATCCGCCTGCGCAGCTGGTCGCGGACCTGGCGGTAGGCCTCCAGCCGCACCTCGCGGCTGCCCTCGACGATCGACGGGTCGACGGTCGGCCACAGCTCCACGTCGCAGGCCATGGTCCGGGTCAGCTCCACCGCGCTGTGCTGGGCCTCCGGCGACAGCGTGACGATCAGGTCGAAATAGGTGTCCTGCAGCTGCTCGAAGGTCTTGGCGCGATGGCCGGAGATGTCGATGCCGATCTCGGCCATCACCGCGATCGCGAAGCCGTCGACCTCGCCCTCCCGCACGCCGACGGAATCCACATAGATGCGCTGCGGATGCAGCGCCTTGAGCAGGCCCTCGGCCATCGGCGAGCGGATCGCGTTGCGGGTACAGGCGAACAGCACGCTGTCGGGCCGCGCGATCCGGGCGACGCCGGGCGCGGTGACGACGTGGATCGGCCGCTCAGCCGCGCGCATCGCCGTCAACGCCGCCGCAGCAGGGCGTAGACCAGGGTGAACAGGCGCCGCGCGGTGGCCAGGTCGACCGCGACATGCGCCGCCAGCTTGTCGCGCAGCAGCTCGCCGGCCTCGTTGTGCAGGCCGCGCCGGCCCATGTCGATCGCCTCGATCTGGCTCGGCGACATCGAGCGGATCGCCTCGACGTAGCTGTCGCAGACGATGCCGTAGTCCTTGATCAGCCGGCGCAGCGAGACCAGCGGCAGCGACAGCCGGCCCTCGCCGCCGCCGTCGGCGGTGGCGATCAGCAGCACCAGCCGGCTCTCCTCCAGGCCGACCACCAGGTCGAACGGCCCGCGGGCGCCGTTGGCCGGCCGGAAGCTGTTCTCCTCGACCAGGTCGTAGATCGCGACCCTGATCTCGTGGGCCAGGTCCGGGTCGGGCGGCATCGGCAGGCTGTCCGCCAGGCGGACGCTGGTCAGGAAGTGGCCGTCGTCGCCCATCCGCGCCCGTCATCCGGCTGGCGGACCGGCGCCGTCGCGTTCGGCGCAGGCCCGGCGGAAGCGTTCGATCCACGCGCCGATCGCCTGCGGACGCGTCTTCAGCGCGGCCCGGTTCACGATCAGGCGGGAGGACACCTGCATGATCGTCTCCACCTCGACCAGCCCGTTGGCGCGCAGGGTGGAGCCGGACTCGACCAGGTCGACGATGCGCCGGCACATGCCCAGCCGCGGAGCCAGCTCCATCGCGCCGCTCAGCTTGATGCACTCGGCCTGCACCCCGCGGCGGGCGAAATGGCGCCGCGTGATCTCCGGGTACTTGGTGGCGACGCGGATGTGGCTCCAGCGCTCGGGCTCGTCCGCGTCGATCAGCGCGCGCGGGCAGGCCACCGCCATGCGGCAGCGGCCGATACCCAGGTCCAGCGGCGCATAGACCTCGGAATAGTCGAACTCGGCCAGCACGTCGTTGCCGCACACCCCGATGTCGGCCGCGCCGAAGGCGACGAAGCTGGCGACGTCGAAGCTGCGCACGCGCACCAGCGACAGGTTGTCGACGTTGCTGGCGAACTGCAGCGCACGGTCGTCCGGGTCGTCGAAGCTGGCGCTCGGGTGCAACCCGGCCGACATCATCAGCGGGCGCAGCTCGGCGAGGATGCGGCCCTTGGGCAGGGCGAAGACGATGCTGTCCGGCGGCCTGACCGCGGGCGGCGTCAGCATGGCTCAGCCCTCGGCGCCGGTATCGGGGTGCGCCGGCAGGTGGCGCGTCGGCCAGGGCTGGTCGATGTCCTCCAGGTGGCAGGCGATGCGCGCGACCTGCAGCCGGACCTCCGGTCCGCCGGCGAAGGTCAGCTCCACGACGGTCTCGCCGTCCGCGCCCGCCTCGCAGCGGATTGCCAGCAGCGACAGCAGGCCCGCGCCGTGCCTCGGGTCGAAGCCGCGCCGGCTGACCTTGCGCACCTGCTCGAAGCACAGGCCGGCGTGGACGCGCTCGCGGATCGCGCCCTGCCTGTCGCGGTCGGGCGCGCCTTCCCAGCGGAAGCGGTTGGCGACCAGCGCGAAGCGGCCGTCGCCGGCGCGCCAGCTCATCTCGGTCACCGGCACCAGCGCGTCCTGCAGCATGGCGGAGATCACCGCGAGGTCGTCGGCATCCGTGGCCAGCAGCTTCAGCGGCGTGTCCTTCGCCATCGCGCGTCCCCCGTCCTCAGCCGCTTTCGCGCACGCGGGCGATCTCGGCGCCGCAGGCGGCCAGCTTCTGTTCCAGCCGCTCATAGCCGCGGTCCAGGTGATAGACCCGGTGGATGGTCGATTCGCCCTCGGCGGCCAGCGCGGCCAGCACCAGCGACACCGACGCGCGCAGGTCGGTGGCCATCACCGGCGCGCCCTTCAGCCGGTTGACCCCGCGCACCATCGCCGACGAGCCGTGCAGGTTGATGTTCGCGCCCATCCGCGCCAGCTCCGGCACGTGCATGAAGCGGTTCTCGAAGATGGTCTCGGTGATCATCGCCGCCCCGCCGGCCGTGGTCATCAGCGCCATGAACTGCGCCTGCAGGTCGGTCGGGAAGCCGGGGAACGGCTCGGTCATCACGTCGACGCCGGTCAGCGCCCCGTTCTCCAGCGCGACGTGGACGCCGCCGGCGGTCGGCTCCACCCTCACCCCCGCCTCGCGCAGCACCTGCACCGGCGCGCGCACCAGGTCCAGGTTGCCGCCGACCAGCTCGACGTCGCCGCGGGTGACCGCGGCCGCCATCATGTAGGTGCCGAGCTCGATGCGGTCGGCGACCACGGCGTGCTCGGCCGCGTGCAGGCGGTCGACGCCCTGGATTTCCAGCCGGTCGCTGCCGACGCCGTCGATCTGCGCGCCCATCGCCTGCAGGCAGTGGGCCAGGTCGGTGACCTCGGGCTCGCGCGCGGCGTTGTTCAGCACGGTGGTGCCGCGGGCCAGGGTCGCCGCCATCAGCAGGTTCTCGGTCGCGCCGACCGAGACCTTGGGGAAGGTGATCTCCGCCCCGACCAGTCCGTTCGGCGCCCGCGCCTCGACATAGCCCTCGTTCAGCTCGATGGTGGCGCCCAGGTCCTCCAGCGCGGCCACGTGCAGGTCGACCGGGCGTGCGCCGATGGCGCAGCCGCCGGGCATCGACACCCGCGCGATGCCGCAGCGCGCCAGCAGCGGCCCCAGCACCAGCACCGAGGCGCGCATCTTGCGCACCAGGTCGTAGGGCGCGGTGGTGGAGGTGATCGTCTTCGCGGTCGCCGAGACCACCCGGCCGGTGTGGCCGCCGTTCGGCGCGTGGCCGTTGAGCTCGAAGCTGACGCCAAGCTGGGTCAGCAGGCTGACCAGGGTGGTGATGTCGGCCAGGTGCGGCAGGTTGGACAGCGTCAGCGTTTCCTCGGTCAGCAGGCTGGCCGTCAGCAGCGGCAACGCCGCGTTCTTGGCGCCGCTGACCTCGATCCGGCCTTTCAGCGGCCTGCCGCCCTTGATGATGATCTGGTCCATGACCCGTCGTTTCGGTTGTCGTGCTGTCCGGCTGCCGGCCGCGGCGCCCGCCTACAGGCGGGGCAGCGTCACGCCGGTCTGGCCCTGGTACTTGCCCTGCCGATCCCGGTAGGAGATGTCACAGGGGGCGTCCGCCTTCAAGAAAATGAACTGGCACGCCCCCTCGTTGGCATAGACCTTGGCCGGCAGCGGCGTGGTGTTGGAGAATTCCAGCGTGACGTGGCCTTCCCACTCGGGCTCCAGCGGGGTGACGTTGACGATGATGCCGCAGCGGGCATAGGTCGACTTGCCCAGGCAGATCACCAGCACGTCGCGCGGCACCCGGAAATACTCCACCGTGCGGGCCAGGGCGAAGCTGTTCGGCGGGATGATGCACACGTCCGCGGTGCGTTCGACGAAGCTGGCGGTCGAGAAGTTCTTCGGGTCGACCACCGCGCTGTCGACGTTGGTGAAGATCTTGAACTCCGGCGATACCCGCGCGTCGTAGCCGTAGGACGACAGGCCGTAGGAGATCACGCCGTCGCGGCTCAGCCGTTCGACGAACGGGTCGATCATGCCGGCCTCGCGGGCCATCCGGCCGATCCAGCTGTCGGGCATTACGGGCAAGGGACTCGTCCTCGGTCAGATCGGGTTGCGCGCGGTGTTGTAGTCGATGGCCGGCGGAGGGGAAAGGCCGAGGGCGCGCGTTCAGCCGTCCAGGCGCACCGTGCTTCCGTCCCGGATCAGCCGGCCCGCGCGCTCGAGCCGGGCCAGCGCCCGATACAGCGCCTCATGGCTCAGGGCCAGTTCCGCCGCCACCGCCTTCCAGGTCCGGTCCATCGCCCAGGCGCCGCCGCCGGCCTCGGCATGCGCGGCCACATAGGCGAGGATGCGGCCGGCGGCGCCGGGCTGGCTCAGCACCTCGACCCGGCGGCGCAGGTCCTGCACCTCGCCGGCCATGTGCCGCAGCAGCCGCAACGCCCGCTGCGGCGAGGCGGTCAGCGAGGCCAGCACCTCGACCTTGCGGCAGGCGACGACCGTGCTGTCGGCCGCGGCGACGCAATCGCAGTGATAGCGTTCGGCGAACAGCGAGGCCTCGGCCACCGTCTCGCCGGCGCCGGCGCGGCCGACCGGCACCACCCGGCCGTCGGCCAGCACCCGCTGCAGCGTCAGCGCCCCGGCGCGCACGAAGAACATGTCGGTGACCGCGTCGCCGGCGTGGAACAGCGCGGCACCCCGCGCAAGGGTGCGCTCGGCGGGGGTGCCGGCCAGGAGGGCGTAGGGCGATGCGGGCGCTGGATCGACCATATGATCATGATCATATGGCCTCGGCGGGGTCGACGGCTAGGCTCGACCGGTCAACGATTGGAGAGCGCCGATGGCCCGCCTGCCCGTGCTGGTCCTGTCCGCCGCCGCCGCGCTGGCCGGCCGCGCCGCGGCCGACGACATGACGCATCCGCCGGGGCACGGGGCCCCGGCACTGCCGGTCGAGTCCGGCCAGTCCGCCTTCGCCGCGGTCGCCGAGATCGTCGCGATGCTGCAGGCCGACCCGGCAACCGACTGGTCGACGGTCGACATCGCCGCGCTGCAAGCGCACCTGGCCGACATGGACCGGGTGATGCTGTACGCCCGGCCGGCGGGGACGGCCGTCGACGGCGGCCTGTCGATAGCGGTCACCGGCGACGGCGCCGTCGCCGACGCGATCCGGCGCATGGTGCCGGCACACGCGGCCGAGCTCGACGCCGTCGCCGGCTGGACGGCGACGGCCGAGGCGACCGACGATGGCGCGGTGCTGCGCGTCACCGCCGACACGGACCAGGGCGCGCAGCAGATCCGCGCGCTCGGCTTCTTCGGGCTGATGGCGACCGGAGCGCATCACCGGGCCCACCACTGGGCGATCGCGACCGGGCAGTCGCCGCACGTCCATTGAGCGGACGGACCGCCGCCGTGTCGCGGCGGGGTTGACCCTCCAGTAACTGGAACCATCATGCTGCGGTGTCATGGTGGGTGAGGCGATGCAGGGCAGCGGGCCGGGCGGGCAGCCATCCGTCGTCGGCGCGATCAACATCGGCGAGGCGGCGGAGCGGGTCGGCCTGCCGGTGAAGACGGTGCGCTACTACGAGGAGATCGGGCTGGTCGTGCCCGACCGGCTGCCGAACGGCTACCGGTCCTACGAGGAGCGCGATCTGCACGTGCTGCGTTTCCTGAAGCGGGCGCGCGGGCTCGGCTTCTCCATCCGCGACTGCCGTGCGCTGCTGTCGCTGTACGGCGACGCCGGCCGCGCCAGCGCGGAGGTGAAAAAGCTGGCGCTGGCGCGGATCGCCGATATCGACCGCAAGGTGGCCGAGCTGAAGGGGCTGCGCGCCACCCTGACGCGGCTCACCCAGGCCTGCCACGGCGACGACCATCCCGACTGTCCGATCCTCGACGACCTTGCCGGCGAGGGCGACGGGTGATCCCCGGTCGTCGCCACGCAGAATGGTCCTGATTCGGTCAGGCAACCCGCTCATGTCGTCGGCAGGGATGGACGCATCGGCGGTCGGTGTTAGCAGATCAGCGATCTTGCGAAGAGAGAGGATCGATGCGCGCTGTCCTGCTTGCCCTGTTCGGGGTCGCTGCTTGGGCGACTGCAGCGTCGGCCCACGCGTCGCTGGTGTCGAGCGATCCAGCCGATGGCGCCAGCGTGCCGCCGCCTGCGGCGCTGTCGCTCGCGTTCAGCGAGTCCCTGAGCCTGACCCATCTGGTCCTGACCGACGCAGCGGCGCTCGAGATCGACACCGGCTTTGCGGTCGATTCCCACCCCGCCCCGGCGTTCAGCGTGCCCCTGCCGGCGCTCGCGCCGGGCACCTATCGGGTGGAATGGCGAGGCCTTTCCGACGACGGCCACCCCGCCGAGGGGGCCTTCGCCTTCACCGTCCAGTCGCCCTGACCGGCGCGACAGCGGGATGCCCGATGCGTGGACGGCCGCGACCGTCCTGGTCAAGGCGCTGTGCTACGGCGGCGCGCTGGCTGCGGCCGGCGGCGCGCTGTTCCTGCCGGTTTTCGCCGCCGCGCCGGCCGCTGTACGGCGCACGGCGCGCCGGCAGGTCGCCGCGGCCGTGCCGGTGGCCGCCGCTGCCGCGCTGCTGCTGATCCCGCTGCGCGCGGGCTATCTGGCCGGCGGCAGCCTCGACGGCGCGCTCGATGCGGTCATGCTGCAGATCGTCGTCGAAAGCCCGCTCGGCCCGAGCGTCTTCCTGCGCTGCGCCGGCCTGACGCTTGCACTGGCGGCGCTGCACGACAGCCCCGCCGGCCGCGGCCTCGGCGCGCTGGGCGCCGTCGCGGTGGCGGCGTCCTTCGCGCTGGTCGGCCACAGCCTTGCCGAGCCGCGACCGCTGCTGGCGGCGCTGGTCGTCCTGCACCTGTGCGCCGCGGCCTACTGGGTCGGGGCGCTGCTGCCGCTGGCCGCGGCGACCCGTCTGGCCGACACCGCCGGCGCGGCCGCGCTGCTGGCGCGCTTCGGCCGGATCGCTGCCGTCGTCGTCGCGCTGCTGGTCGTCGCCGGCGCGGCGCTGGCGGCGGTGCTGCTGGGCGGGCTGGCGCCGCTGTGGTCCACGCCCTACGGCAACGTGCTGGCGGTGAAGCTGGCCGCGGTGGTCGGCCTGCTGCTGCTTGCCGCCGGCAACAAGTGGCGGCTGGTCCCGGCGCTGGCGGCGGGAAGGCCGCAGGCCGCCGCCCGGCTGCGCCGCGCCATCCGGCTGGAAATCGGCTTTGCCGTCGGCGTGCTGCTGGCCACCGCCTGGTTGACCCGGGTGACCACCGCACCGGTGCTGATGACGCCCTGACCGGCGGCGCGGAGCGGACGATTGCCGCCGCCCGCGACGCTGTGTAAGCAGGTGCCGGACGGATCCTCAATGTGCAGGCGGGTGCGGGAGGGGCAGGGATGGCAGCGCAGCGATCTTTGGCCTGGGGCGAGCCGGCGCCGTGGTTCTTCGCCAAGGCCCCGGTCAACCCGCGCTTCGCCTTTTCCAGCCTGGGCGGCCGCTTCGTCGCCCTGTGCTTCTTCGGTCGCAGCGGCGAGCCGGCCGCGACGGCGTTCCTGGCGGCGCTGGCGGCCGGCCTGGGCCCCACCGACGACGGCCGTGTCGTCTGCTTCGGCGTGTCCGAGGACGAGGCCGACCTCGACGCCGCCGCGGTCGGCGCCGCCTTTCCCCACCAGCGGGTGTTCCACGACCCCGGCCGGGCGATCGCTGCGGACTACGGCCTGGTCGGCACGGACGGCGCGCTCGATCCGCGCTGGTTCGTGCTCGACCCGACGCTGCGGGTATTCGCTTCCGGCCCGCTCGACCGCGCCGACGCCCTGCTCGCCGCGCTGCGGGCGCTGCCCGACCCGGCGGCACACGCCACCGCCCAGCCCTGGGCGCCGGTGCTGCTGGTGCCGCGGGTGCTTGAGCCGGAATTCTGCCGCCGGCTGATCGACTATTACCGCGCCGGCGAGCCGGAACCCTCCGGCTTCATGCGCACCGAGGACGGGCGCACGGTCATGGTCAAGGACGCCGGCTTCAAGCGCCGCGCCGACGTGACCATCGGCGACGAAGGCCTGCGCGGCCATCTGCGCGAGGCGCTGCGCTGCCGGCTGGTGCCGGAGATCGCCCGGGCGTTCCAGTTCGAGGTGACGCGGATCGAGCGCTATATCGTGGCCTGCTACGACGCCGCCTCGCAGGGCTTCTTCAAGCCGCATCGCGACAACACCACCGCGGCCACCGCGCACCGCCGCTTCGCCGTCAGCATCAACCTGAACGCCGAGGAGTTCGCCGGCGGCGAGCTGCGCTTTCCCGAATACGGGCCGCGCAGCTATCGCCCGCCGACCGGCGGCGCGGTGGTGTTCTCCTGCTCGCTGCTGCACGAGGCGCTGCCGGTGACCGAGGGCGTGCGCTATGCCACCCTGCCGTTCCTCTACGACGATGCCGCGGCCAGGGTGCGCGAACGCAACATCGGCCTGCTCGAGGACGGCAAGGCGACCTACCGCGCCTGACGCGGCCGCGGTCCGATCGGCGCGACGGTGCGTAGAACCTCGCAGAGCACGCCCCGTTCGCGGGCGTCGCACAGCCGCGAGGAGCCGGTCCATGCTGAAGATCATCCTGTGGAGCGTCGGCGGTCTGATCGCCCTCTGTGTCGCAGGCGCCGTCGCCTATGCCGCCTATGTCGAGCTGACGACGAAGGAGCCGCCGTTCACGGTCGTGAAACGCGACGGCG
Organism: Alphaproteobacteria bacterium; assembly: GCA_041396705.1. Classification (NCBI taxonomy): domain Bacteria; kingdom Pseudomonadati; phylum Pseudomonadota; class Alphaproteobacteria; species Alphaproteobacteria bacterium. The sequence continues at coordinate 235,560 of JAWKYB010000006.1, read as the reverse complement.
ATTTCGAGATCCGGGACTATCCGGCGCTCGTCGTCGCGACGGTCGACGCCGCCGGCGCGCGGCGCGACGCCGCGAACGACGGGTTCCGTGTCATCGCCCGCTACATCTTCGGTGCCAACCGGGCCACGACCGAGATCGCGATGACCGCACCGGTGCTGCAGCAGCCGGCCGAAGGCGTGTCCATCGCCATGACCGCGCCGGTCCTGCAGCAGGGGACCGGTCCGCGCGGCGACGACTGGCGGATCAGCTTCGTGATGCCGGAGGAGTGGACCCTGGACGCGCTGCCGGCGCCCGTCGACGCGGTGGTCGAGCTGGAGCAGGTGCCGGCGCGTCGGCTGGCCGTGATACGCTTCTCCGGCGTCGCCGACGACAGCCGGATTGCGGAGATGTCCGCGGCGCTGCAGGCCTGGCTCGACCGCGAGGGCGCCGCGCCGCTCGGCGCGCCGACCTATGCCTATTACAACGCACCCTGGATCCCCGGCTTCCTGCGCCGCAACGAGGTGATGGTGGAGATCGCGCCGCAGCGATAGCGGAGCCCGCACCCGCGCCGGCGGACCCACGCCCGCCGGCGCCCGCGCGGCGGGTCAGCGCTGCAGCACCAGGTGCGGCTGGCCGTCCGAGGTCTTCTCCAGCGTCACGCCCGCGCCGTTCACCACGCAGGACACCCGCGAGCGGAAGGCGGAGAAGCTGTCGAACCTGACCACGTCGACCGGCTCGTCGAACTGCAGCGTCAGCCGATAGCGGTCCGGCTGCTGCAGCGTCTGTACGCCGATCACCGCGCCGGCGAAGGGCTGGCCAAGATAGCGGCCGCGCACGTGCTGGCCCAGCGCCACCGGGCAGCGCGGGCGGTTGCCGACGGCGGCGTGCAGGGTGTTCCAGTCCTTGTAGCCGTGCTGGGCGGCCAGCAGCTCCAGCGCCTGGCCGTGGCCGATCTGGGTGCCGGCGGCGGCCAGCCTGGAGCGCAGGCGGCGGGCCTGGTCCTTCAGTTCGTCGATGGTCGGCAGGTGTGCGGACCCGTTCATGGTTCAGCCTCGCTCAAGCTTCGGCGCGGCGGAATGACGGTGCCCGCATTGCCATCGGACCGCGCCAGCTTGCGTGGGCGTCGCAACGGATCGTCGAAGGGCTTCACCACGGCAGGGCCGGCGGGCGGCAGGGGCCTTCTCCCGGCGCGGGTCATAGCGGCAGCCGGCGGCGGCGTCAATCCGTGCCGCGGCGCGGCGCACGGCGCGGGCTGACGCGGACGCGGCTATGAAGCGACGGCGGTCACCACATAGCGCTCCGGGCCGATCTCCTCGGAGTCGAACGGATAGCAGGTGACCAGCAGCAGCGTGGCCGGCGCATCGGCCGGGGTCGGGCCGCCGACCCGCGTGGTGCGGCCGTCGACTACCCGGGCGTCGGTGACGCGATAGGTGGTGACCCGGCCATCGCTGTCGGTCACCGACAGCGTCTCGCCGACGCGCAGGTCGCGCAGGAAGGCGAAATGGGTCTCGCGGTGGCCGGCGATCACGCTGATGCCGGGCAAGCCGGGGGCGACGCCGGCGAACAGGCCGGGGCCGTCCAGCAGCGAGTCCCAGTCGGCATCGGGCAGGATGTACAGGTCGACGCCGCGGCCGGCGTCGGTCAGCCGGGCGATCGGCCGCTCGACCGGGAGCGTTGCCGCGTCCGCCGCGCCGTCGCCGGGTGCGGATTGCCAGACGGCGGCAGCGCTGGTCTGCGCTGCCGCCGCCCGGTCTGCCACCGCCGCGGCCTGCCAGAGCTGGAACCCCCCAACGCTGATCAAACAGGCCGCGGCGCCGGCCGCCGCCCAGGCTGTCACCGTCCTGGGCAACGATCGGATAGGTCTGACGGCTTGCGCCACCGTCAGTCGGGCCGGCGGTGCCGGATCCCGGCGCGCCGGCGGGCGACGGCCAGCATCAGCGCGACCAGGGCCAGCGAGGCGCCGCAAGCGAGCAGGATCAGCGCGGTGCGCATCGACACCAGCTCGCCCAGACCGGTCGGGGCATCGCCCAGCAGGACCGGGCCGTCGTCGACGTCGACTTCCTCGTACGACACCATCGGTGCGGCGCGCATCGAGGCCGAGGCGTCCGCGCCGCCGCTGCTGAAACCGGTCGTCGGCGCCGGCAACGGTGCCTGCAGCGCCTCCTGGCTCGGGGACGGATCGGCCTGGTCGCGCTCGCGGGCGATGCCGCCGAACACGCTCTCGAACACCCAGCCGCGCGGCAGGTTGGTCTCGATCTGGAAGCTGGCGACGCGGGCGCCCTCGGGCACCACCACCTCGTCGGTCTCCGCCACCAGGCTGGTGTAGCGGCTGACCACCTGGTGGGCGAGCGCGACCTCGGTGACCGCGTCCTCGACCTCTTCCGGGTCGGCGCCGAAGGCGAGCGTGTCCATCAGCGCGTCGATCTTGGCATAGGCCCAGACCGCGCCGACGCCGGACGAATCCTCGGCGTCGCTCAGGCTGATCACCTGGCGCCACGGCTGGCCGGCACGCAGGCCGCCGACCACGATCGACTGGTCCGGGTCGTCGACGCGCATGGTGAAGGTCACCGGCTCGCCCTGGTACAGGTCGGGGATCGGATTCGGCCAGATCTCGGTGTCGGCCAGGTCGAACAGGCCGCCGCCGGCCGGCTTGACCGTCAGGTCGGTCATCACCGGGTTCTCCAGCTTGGTGAACAGCGCGTCCATCCGCTCCTGCACCTGGTTGGTGCTGCCGATGTAGGTGAAGGTGCCGCGGCCCAGCTCCGCCGCCTCGGTCATGAAGAAGCTGTTCGGCGCCGAGCCGATGCCGACGGTGAACAGGCGCGAGGCGCCGAGGCTGCGGTGGATGTAGTTGAAGATCTGCTGTTCGTTGCCGATCGAACCGTCGGTAATGAACACCACCTGGCGGACATAGCCCTCGGGCGCGTCGTCGTCGAGCGCAGCCTGCATCGCCTCCAGGATCTCGGTGCCGCCCTCGGCGCGCAGCGCCTGGACAAAGCCGATGGCCATGCCGACGTTGCGTTCGCTGGCCTCGACCGCACCGCGGAACAGGGTGCTGGCGTGGTCGTTGAACTCGATCACGTTGAAGCGGTCCGCCGGGTCCAGCGCTTCCAGCGCGATCTGCAGCGCGGCCCGGGCCTGGACGATCGACTCGCCGTCCATCGAGCCGGAGGTGTCGATCACGTAGATCACCTCGCGCGGCTGGTCGAAGTCGGTGGCCGCATCGGCCGCGGTCGGCATCACCATGACGTGGATGAAGTGGTCGCCGTCGACCGCCTCGTGGAACATGGCGGCGGTCGGCTCGCTGCCCAGCACCGGGCGCCAGTTCAACTCGAAGTCGCCGTCGGCGAAGTGCTCTTCGTCGCCGGCAAGGCTGACCGTGACCAGGCTGGCCGACTCGCGGATGTCGACGTCGTGGAACGGCGCGTCGACCGAGGCCAGCGGCATGCCGGCATCCAGGTGCACGGTCAGGGTGATCGGGTTGATCGGGCCGTCCTCGGGGTTGCGCACCGGCGGGGTGATCCGCCACCAGTCCTCCGGCGTCTCGCTGACCGGCTGCAGCTCGCCCAGGCTGATGCACAGCAGCGAGTCGATGGCCGGGCCGTCGTCGCCGTTGGCCGACACGCCGGTGATGGTGCCCTCGACCGTGCCGTCGGGGATGTAGCGCGGCGCCACCACCATCGGGAACCGCAGGCTGAACTGGCCGCCGTCATAGCCGGCGGTCTCCTGGTAGGTGATCTCGACGGTGATGCTCTCGCCCGGGCCGATGTTGGCGACCGAGGTGGTGAAGATGTTGGGCCGCTCCTGCTCGACCAGGCTGGCCTGGCGGCCGTCGGTCAAGGCCTGCTCATAGGCCTCGCGCGCGGCGTCGCGGGTGTCGATGCGGCCCTCGACCACGCGCTCGCCGACCATCATGCGCAGCCGGTCGACGGCCGCGTCCTCCGGCAGGGGATAGACGTAGACCGCCTCGGTCCAGAAATCGCCCGGATTCTCGAAGGTCTGGGTGACGCGGGTGCGCACGATCATGCCGTGCACGTCGATCACCACGTCGGTGTCGACCGTGGGCGCGCGGACCACGAAGTCCGGGTCGGGCGTCGCCATCCACAGCCCGGCCTGGCCGTCGCTGGGCAGCACCACCGGCTCGAGCTCGGTCGAGGCATGTGCCCGTGCGATCACCAGCAGCGGCAGGATCACGGCGAGCAGCGCGTTGACGATGACGATCAGGCGCAGGGTCCTGGAAAAACCGGCCTGGCTGCGCAGCCGGGCCCGGGTCGCTGTTCGGTCTGATCCGTCCAGCAGCGCGGCATAGACGTGGCGGTTGTCGCTCATCGGTCGCCTCCCTTGGCATCCCTCCGGCGGGCCCGCGAGCGAGCCCAGTGATGTCCGACGCCTTTGCAGTCCGCGGCGGCGATGCGCGCGGATGCTCTCCCTGCGGCTAAGCTGGCGAGACGGTGCGGCGGAAATCGGGGCGGAATGCGGCGAGACTGTGATTTGTCCCGCCGGCGGTGCGGCCGGTCTATTGCGCCGAGGGCGCGGCCCCGGGGTCGAACCGGGCCGCAAGGGCGGCGACGGCGGCGTCGTCGCTGGACGCACAAGGCTGCGGCAGCGCGCCGTTCTCCGGCACGAGAGCCGGTGCGTTGTCGACGCACCACATCTCGATCAGCGCGGCGAGACCGAGGGGCGACTGACAGAACTGGGCCGTCGCCGGCATGTCGGTGTCCGACGGCACCTGCCGCAGCAGGCGTGCGCCGGCGAGCAGGGCGCCGAACAGCAGCTCGGTCTCGGCATCCAGCATGGTGTCCGCGCTCCCGGTCGTGACGGCCGTTCGGTGCGGCGCAATGCCGGCGCGGCCGTTTCTCGACGACGGTTCTGCGGGATAATAGCCGCCGGGCACAGTATGTACGCCGTTGTAACGGTGTTTTGAGCCGCGGCGCATTGGCGATTGCGGGGCGGCCGGCGACGTGGTTTCGTGCGCCCGCCGAAGACGCAACCAGCCACGGACAACCCCCTGCCATGTCGTTTCTCGCCGACCGCCTCGACCGGATCCAGCCGTCGCCGACCATCGCCGTCACCACCCGCGCCGCGGAGCTGAAGCGGGCCGGTCGCGACGTGATCGGGCTCGGCGCCGGCGAGCCGGACTTCGACACGCCGCAGCACATCAAGGACGCCGCCGTGCGGGCGCTGGCCGAGGGCAAGACCAAGTACACCGCGGTGCCCGGCATCATCGAGCTGCGCGAGGCGATCTGCGCCCAGTTCAAGCGCGACAACGGGCTGGACTACACGCCGGACCAGGTGTCGGTCGGCTGCGGCGGCAAGCAGACCATCTACAACGCGCTGACCGCGACGTTGAACCCGGGCGACGAGGTGATCATTCCGGCGCCCTACTGGGTCAGCTATCCCGACATCACGCTGCTGAACGAGGGCACGCCGGTGATCGTGCCCTGCCCGGTGGAACAGTCGTTCAAGCTGACGCCGGCGGCGCTGGAGGCGGCGATCACGCCGCGTACCAAGTGGCTGATCATGAACAGCCCGAACAACCCGACCGGCGCCGGCTACAGCCGCGACGAGATCAAGGCGCTGACCGAGGTGCTGATGCGCCACCCGCATGTGTGGGTGATGACCGACGACATGTACCAGAAGATCGTCTACGACGGCTTCGTCTTCGCCACCGTCGCCGAGGTCGAGCCCGGGCTCTACGACCGCACGCTGACGCTGAACGGCGTGTCGAAGGCCTATGCGATGACCGGCTGGCGCGTCGGCTGGGCCGCCGGGCCGGTGGCGCTGATCAAGGCGATGAACAAGATCCAGAGCCAGGCCACCACCATGACCTCGACCATCAGCCAGTGGGCGGCGGTGGCGGCGCTGAACGGGCCGGAGGACTTCCTGGTCGAGCGCAACGCCGCGTTCAAGCAGCGGCGCGACCTGGTGGCCGGGGCGATCAACGCGACGCCGGGGCTGAGCTGCCCGGTGCCGGAGGGGGCCTTCTACGTCTATCCCTCCTGCGCCGGCGTGATCGGCCGGAAGACGCCGGACGGCCGGACGCTGACCAACGACCAGGATTTCTGCACCTACCTGCTGGACAGCGTCGGCGTGGCGGTGGTGTTCGGCGAGGCGTTCGGCCTGGGCCCGGCCTTCCGCATCTCCTACGCCACCTCGACCGCGGCGCTGGAGGATGCCTGCGGGCGCATCCGCAAGGCCTGCGAGGCGCTCAGCTAGCCGCCTCGCCGGCCGGGAAGCGCAGCACGGCCTCGAAGCCGGAGCTGCGCCCGCGCGCGGGCGACGCCAGTTCCAGCGCGCCGCCGGCCTGGCGCATGATCGCGTCGACGATGGCGAGCCCGAGGCCGGAGCCGGGGCCTGGGCGCCGGCGCGCTCGAACCGCCGGCGCAGCGTGGGCAGCACCTCGGGCGGTACCGCCGGCCCCTCGCTGGTGACGCGGATGGCGCCGTCGGCGTCGACCGCCAGCGTCACCGCGCCGCCGGCGGCGCCGTGGGCCAGCGCGTTGTCGACCAGATTCTGCACGGCGATGGCGGCCGCATCGACGTCGGCCCGCAGCACCAGCGCGGTGCGGCCACCGTCGGCGAAGCGCAGCCTGTCGGCGACGGCCGGCCGGCGGCGATAGTCGTCCGCGATCAGCCGCAGCGCCGGCATCAGGTCGGCGGCGCCGGGGGCGGTTGCCGCGCCGGCCTCGGCCCGGGCCAGCTGCAGCAGCTTCTCGGTCAGCCGGCCGAGCCGTTCCAGCGTCGCCACCATCTCCTGCGCCCGTGCCCGCGGCGGGCCGTCGTCGGCGGTCGCGGCGAGGCGCTGGGCCTGGGCCAGGGCCGCGGCAACCGGTGTGCGCAACTCGTGCGCGCTGTTGGCGGCGAAGGCGCGCTCGCCCTCCAACGCCGCGCCGAGCCGCAGCAGCAGCCGGTTGACGTCGGCCGCGATCGGCGCGAGCTCTTCCGGCAGGCCGTCGGCCGGGATCGGCGCCAGGTTCGCGCGCCCGCGCCCGCGGATCTCGCGCTGCATCGCCGCGATCGGCCGGCGCGCGGCCGCGACCGTGCGCCAGATCGCCAGCGCCGACAGCGGCACCAGCGCGGCCAGCGGGGCGAGGAGCCAGGCCAGGCTGCCTGCGATCGCCTCCCAGCGCTGGGCATGGGGCTGCGCCACCTGCACCGCCACCGTGCCGTCCGCCGACAGCGCCGTGTAGAGGCGGAAGCCTCCGGCGTCGGCGAAGCCGGGTGCGACGGCGGCGGCGAACGGCCGGGCGGGCGCGTCGGGCGAGCGGATCAGCAGAGCGCCGGCGGGGTCGCGCACCTGGTAGAGCAGATAGTCGGCGCCGTCCTCGTCGTCGTCCTCGTCGGCTTCGTCCCCGTCGGCTTCGTCCCCGTCGGCTTCGTCCCCGTCTGCCTCGTCTGACGCTTCGAACGACTCGTCCTCGCGTTCCAGCACCGGCGTGCCGCCGGAGTCGCCGGCCTCCAGGTCGTCCAGCACCAGCGGCAGCAGGCGGCGGGCCGATTGCGCCAGCGCGCCGTCGAACACCTCGTTGATCTCGTGATAGGCGGTCAGCGCCGAGGCGGCCGCGGCGACCAGCCACAGGCCGCCGAGCGTCAGGGTCAGGGTCGCGACCAGCCGGCGCGAGATGCTCCAGCGGCGCACCGCCTACGCCCCCAGCCGGTAGCCGACGCCGCGCACGGTCTCGATGAAGCCGCGGCCCAGCTTCTTGCGCAGCCGGCTGACATAGACCTCGACCGCATTGCTCTCGATCTCCGCGCCGAAGGCGTAGAGCGCGTCCTCGATCCGGTCCTTGGCCAGCGTCGCCTCCGGCCGCTGCAGCAGCAGGTCGACGATGGCCCATTCGCGCCCGGTCAGCACCACGTCGGTGCCGTCGAGGCTGGCGCGGCGCGCGGCCCGGTCGATGGCGACGCGTCCGCGGCGTACCACCGGGCTCGGGTCGCCGCCATAGCGGCGCGCCACCGCCAGCAGGCGGGCGACCAGCTCGTCCAGGTCGAACGGCTTGACCAGATAGTCGTCGGCGCCGGCGTTCAGCCCCTCGATGCGGTCGCTGATCCGGTCGCGCGCGGTCAGGATGATCACCGGCCGGCGGTCGCCGCGGGCGCGCATCGCCCGCAGCAGGTCGGCGCCGCGCCCGTCCGGCAGGTGCAGGTCCAGCAGCACGACGTCATAGGCCACCGCCCGCAGCGCCGCCTCCGCCTCGTCCAGCCGCGGCATCCAGTCGACCGCGTGGCCGGCGGCGGCCAGATGCTCGCGCACGGCGGCGCCCAGGTGCGGCTCGTCCTCGATCAGCAGCAGGCGCATGGCGCTCCTTCGTGCGGCTGCGGACCCTCGCCGGCAAAGCTGACGGGAAGCTGAAAACCGCGCGGTTCCGCCGTCAGGTTGCCGTCAGCCCGCCGGGCTATCGATGCGGCCGTCGTCAACCACAGCCATGAGGTTCCGAGATGCAACGCCTAATGCTTGCCGCCGCCCTTGTCACCGTTGCCGGCGCCGGCACCGCCGCCGCCGAGGAGATGGAGTGCAACGTGCCGGAGGCGCAGTGGCAGCCGCAGTCCGTGCTGCAGCAGAAGCTGGAGAGCGAGGGCTGGACCGTCCGTTCGATCGAGGTCGACAACGGCTGCTACGAGGTCTACGCGGTCAACGCCGAGGGCGACCGGATGGAGGGCGAGTTCAACCCCCAGACGCTGGCCCTGCTGGCCAACGAGGCCGAGGAAGAAGATGACGACGGCGACGGCTTCTGAGCCGGCAGCCGCCGCGGCGACGGTCCGGGTCTGGGACCCGGCCGTCCGCCTGTTCCACTGGGGCCTGGCCGCGAGCTTCGCCGTCGCCTGGATCAGCGCGGAGGAATGGCAGGCGCTGCACGAGTGGGCCGGCTATGCCGCCGGCGCGTTGATCGCCTTCCGGCTGGTCTGGGGCGTGGTCGGCACCCGCTATGCCCGCTTCGCCCACTTCGTGCCGACGCCGCGCGGCGCGCTCGGCTATCTGCGGGCGATCGCCGGCGGGCGCGAGGCGCGTCACCTCGGCCACAACCCGGCCGGCGGCGCGATGATCGTGGCCCTGCTGGTGGCCATGGCCGGGCTGTGCCTGACCGGCTGGATGCAGACCACCGACGCCTGGTGGGGCGTGCGCTGGGTGAAGCAGACGCACGAGCTGCTGGCCAACGGCCTGCTGGCGCTGGTCGGCCTGCACGTGGCCGGCGTGCTGCTCGCCAGCCTGCGCCACCGCGAGAACCTGGTCCGCGCCATGGTCACCGGCCGCAAGCGCCCGGCCGACGCCGGCGACGTCGTGTGAGGCTCCACGGGCAGCGCCCGTGGAGCCACCTGCTCGTGACCGGATCGGTGGAGAGCGAAAGCGGCCCGATCCATCCGGCCGTCCGCTTGCACCTTTCCGTTGAGTGCAATTTTGAGTATCATCGTGTGCGGGCTGCTTATGCAATTTGGGCCGAATTGCTATTCGACACTCAGCCTGGTTGTCTTGGCCGAATTTTCAGCCCGGCCCCATCGTTTGCAGGAAAGAAGAGGATTTTCATCATGCGTTTGAGTGGTATCTCGTTGATTCCATGCATTGTTCTGGCATGTGTCGGTGCCGTTGGCTGCCAGTCCGGCGGTCGGCAGAGCAGTGCTGCCCCGGACGCGACGGGTGCGTCGGCGGCGGCCGGGCTGCCAAGCACGCTGCCCGCCGATGCGGTCCAGTTGACCGGCGAGCAGATCCAGGCCGCGTTCAGCGGCGTGCGAGAGGACTATGCGGCCATCGATATCGCAGGCGTGACGGCCTCCGGCGTGTGGAATGCGGATGGGACAATGTCTGCGACATGGACCAACGGCTCGAATACCGGAAATGTGGCTGGCGACTGGTACGTCGACGGCGACATGCGCTGCATCCGGTTCTCGATCGGAAGCGGCGAAGGCGGCCGCAACCCGGAATGCACCACGATCTATGTCTACAATGACGGGTATCTCTCGGTGAATCCGGACGGCAGCCTGCACGGATACCACAGGAACACGCCGCTGTAGCCTGGCGGCTTGCGCGTGGCGCGCTCCGGCCGCATGGACGCGGCCGGGGCCGGCCGGTCTTCGCCCCCTTACGGCACCACCGTCTCGAACCAGTCCAACGCCAGGTTAGACCAGCCGTGCGGGATGGCGTGGCCGCCGTCGTGCAGGGCGAATTCCAGGGCGGTGCCCGGCGTGCAGCTGGTCCAGCGCCGGAGCCAGAACGGGCCGGTCGTGTCGAACGCGTCGGCGCGCAGGCGGGTGCAGCCGTTCTCGCGACGCCACAGCTGCAGGCCTTCGAAGATATCGCCCTGCTCGACCCCGCTGCGTAGCGGGCGACCCTCCAGCGGGACGGTCTGGTCGGTCCAGCCGTGGGTGTGCAGCAGCTTGACCGGGCCGGCGCAATCGTCTGGGAACGGGCGCCAGAACCCGCCGGCGATCGGGGCGAAAGCGGCGAAGTCGGCCGGCGCGCGACAGGCGAGGTACCAGGCCATCGACCCGCCGATCGAAAAGCCGGCCAGCAGCACGCGTGCCGGGTCGACGCCGAGGTTGTCGACCGCATAGGCGACGATCTGGTGCATGAACGCGGCCTCGTCGCGCAGCGGCGGCCGGAAGTCGCCGAACGACCAGCTGCCGCCGGTGCGCCCCGGCCGGACCAGCCCGTTCGGCGCGATGAACACATAGCCGCGGGCGACGATGGCATCGACCATGCCGCCGTTGCGCATCATCGCCGCGCCGGAACTGCCGCCGCCGTGCAGGAAGATCACCGCCGGGCGCGGCCCGCCGTCGTCCGGCAGCGGCGCGGCGACGTGGAAGGTGCCGAGCGCGACGGCGCAGGGCGCGTCGATCCCGCCGCAATCCTGGGCGCGGGCGGTGGACGCGCATGCCGGCAGCAGCAGGCCGGTCAGCAGCACGGCCGCGGCTGCGCGAAGCGCCCGCATGGTCTTGTGCACCTTGCAGCCGGACGGGCGCCATGCCGGCGCCGCGCCGCGCGCAACCCCTATTGCCAACGGATCACCACCAGCCGGTTGACGCCGGACTCGGGCAGCCAGACCTCGCCGGGGCGGCCGAGGATCTGGCGGACGTTGGCATCGGCCCGGTCGCTGGCGAAGCTGTCGAACCGCTCCAGCACCGGGTCGAAACGATGGACGGCGTTGGCGCCGAAGTCCGAGACCCAGACCGCGTCGGTCTCGTCGACATAGACGGCATAGGCGTGCGGGTCGGCGCCCGGCAGCCGCCACGACTGCCAGCCGCCGTCCGCCGGGTCGTAGGGGCTGAGCTGGCCGGCGTTCCATTCGCTGACCCAGATGCGGCCGCGGCTGTCGGACCAGACCCGGCGCGCGCCCTGGTTCGGCGTCGGCGGCTCGATCACCGTGGCGGCGCCGGTGGCGGTGTCGATGCGGGCGATGTGGCTGCCGGCCAGGCTGGCATAGTAGATCTCGCCGGCCGGCGTCGCGGCGATGCCATAGGGGCCGCGCCCCTCCGGCGCGGGCCAGACCTGCACCTGCGGGTCGGCCGGGTCGAGCCGGCCGTAGATGCCGTTCTGGCCGGTGAACCACAGCACGCCGTTGCCGTCGAAGGCCGCGGTGTTCAGGTTGGCATAGCCGCTGTCGGCCGGCAGCGGGTAGACCGCGACCGCGCGGGTCGCCGGATCGACCCGGACGATGGCGTTCTGGCCGCCGTCGGTGACCCAGGCGGCGCCGTCCGGGCCGACGATCACGCCGTGCGGCGCCGAGCCGGGGCCGAGCGGGATCTGCTCGATGGCGCCGGTCGCCGGGTCGAGCCAGCCCAGCGCGCCCTGCCGCTGCGCGGTGTACCAGACCCCGCCGTCCGCCGCCGGCGCCACGTCGTACGGCCGCGCGCCGCCGGGCACGTCGAATCGCTCGATCGTGACGGTGGCCGGATCGAAGGCCAGCGCCGGCGCAGCTTCCGAAACCAGCAGCAGGGTCTGCAACAGCACCGCCAGCATGGCCGCCGGCAACGAATTGGGTCGGCCGACGCACATCGTCACGCTCCCGGTCGCTTCCTCGACGGAGAGGCTAGGCGCCGCCCGGCCGGCGGTCCACCGGCGGCAGCGCGCGTCGGGTTGAATGTGACCGCAGGCAGCGTCTACGCCGTCAGCGCGAACCCGGCTTCCTGCGCCGCCTTCATGCAGTGGGCCAGGCCGGCGCGGGAGGTCATAGGGTCGGCCTTCTTCGGGTCCTGCTCGGCCTCGACCATCACCCAGGCCGTCATAGCCCCTGCCGGCGAGGGATGCGGAAGAAGCCGGTGTAGTCGACGCAGCCGTCGCCGGGCACGGTGAACACGCCGTCGAGCACGCCGTCGAGGAAGCTGCGGTCCGCGCCTTCCAGGTCGGCCAGCACCGCCGGGCGCGTCCGACGTGGACGTGGTTGATCCGGTCGATCCAGCGGCGGTGGTCGCGGCGATGTCGGCGCCGGCGAAGTGGGCGTGACCGGTGTCGAGCAGCAGGCCCACGGCCGGGCCGGTGTTCTCCATCAGCCGGTCGATGTCGGCCTCGGTCTCGACCTTGGTGCCCATATGGTGGTGGAACGCCATCGGCACGCCCTGGTCGGCCAGCCATTCGGCCATCTCGGTCAGCTGGCGCCGGTAGCCTTCCAGTCGCCGTCGGCCACATGCGCGGGCGGGTCGACACCGGCACGTCGAGGCCCTGCACGCTGCCCGCGGTCTCGGCGAACACCATCACCGGCGCGCCCAGCGCCTTGAACAGGGCGAGCTGGTCGGCGATCGCGCGTTTCTCCTCGGCGACCGGGCGCTCGGACAGCGACGCGCCGTACCAGCCGGAGATCAGCCGCAGCCCGTGCTGGTCCAGCTTGGGCGCGCAGCTCGTCGATGCCGGTCGGCATGGGGCGCACAGCTCGACGCCCTCGAAGCCGCACTGGCGCACCTCGGAGAGGCACTGGTCGATGGAGATATGGGCGCTGATCTCCGGCCGGTCGCCGTTGAGCCAGCCGATGGGCGCCATGCCGAGTCTCGCCATTCGATAACGCTCCTGCTTGCCGCAGCGCCGTTGCGCGTCAGTCCCGGGGCAGAGCCGGTACCTGTCGCCGGGCGCGCGATATGACCGAGCGCAACGGCGTGCCGTTGCGAAGAGATCCCCCGGGCCGAGCCCGCGGACGACGGGTCGAGGCGGGACGGCCCGCCGCACGAATTCTCCCGCGGTCAGACGCCGACGCGCTGGCGGGCCATGCCGTCGACATGGGCCTTCAGCGCGTCCTTCACCGCCTGGCGGGTGTTGACCTCCGGCACGCCGGTCTGCCACCAGGCGTCGCCCGGCGTCCAGGTGTAGGGGTCGGTCTTCAGCACGATCACCGTGGTGCGGTCGTTCTGCTTGGCGCGGCGGAACGCCGCCTCCAGGTCGCCGATGCCGGTGACGGTCTCGGCGATCGCGCCCATCGATTCGGCGTGCTTGGCGAAATCGACCTCGACCAGCTGCTTCTTGCGCACGGTCTCGAAGCGGTTGTTGAAGGCCGGGCTGCCCTTGGCGACCTGCAGCCGCTCGATCACGCTGAAGCCGCGTTGTCGCAGACGATGACGATCAGCTTGTGGCCGGTCAGCACCGACGAATAGATGTCGGAGTTCATCATCAGGTACGAGCCGTCGCCGATGAACACCAGGGTGTCGCGGTCGGGCCGCGCCATCGCCGCGCCCCAGGCGCCGGAGATCTCGTAGCCCATGCAGCTGAAGCCGAACTCGGCGTCGAACACGTCGACCGCCTTGGCGCGCCAGTTCTTGGCCAGCTCGCCGGGCAGCCCGCCGGCGGCCGAGACGGCATAGTCGGTCGGGTCGCACAGCCGGTTGATGGCGCCGACCACCTGGGCATAGCTCGGCACCTCGGCGTTGGTCGGTGCGCAGACCTTGTCCACCGTGGCGTTCCACTTGGCGTATTCGTCCTTGCCCTTGGCGATCCAGGCGTCCGGCGCCTTCCAGTCGCCGAGCCCGGCCGACAGCTCGGTCAGGCCGACCTGGGCGTCGCCGACCACCGGCAGCGAGCGGTGCTTGTGGGCGTCGAAGCGGGCGGCGTTGAGCCCGATGATGCGCACGCCCTCGTTGCCGAACACGGTCCACGAGCCGGTGGTGAAGTCCTGCAGCCGGGTGCCGACCGCCCACCACGTCGGCGTCGCCGGCCAGCGCGTTGGCCGAGGCCGAACCGGTGACGCCGATCGGCCCGGCGTTCTGCGGGTGGTCGAACGGCAGCACCGAGCGCCCGGCGATGGTCTCGACCACCGGCACGCGGTGCTGGCTGGCGAAGGCGGGCTCGGCGGTGGCACCGAATAGTCACGCCGCCGCCGGCGACGATCAGCGGCCGCTTCGCGCCTTCATGAGGTCGGCGGCGGCGACCAGCTGCTCGACGTCCGGCCGCGGCCGCGGGATGGGTGCACCTTCGGCTCGAAGAACACCTCGGGATAGTCGAATGCCCTCGGCCTGGATGTCCTGGCACAGGCCGATGAAGGCCGGACCGCAGTCGGCCGGGTCCAGCATCGTCGCCAGCGCCTGCGGCAGCGACTGGATGATCTGCTCCGGCCGGGTGATGCGGTCCCAGTAGCGGGTGACCGCCTTGAAGCAGTCGTTCACGCTGACGGTCGGGTCGTTGAAATGCTCGACCTGCTGCAGCACCGGGTCGGGCCGGCGGCTGGCATAGATGTCGCCGGACAACAGCAGGATCGGCAGCCGGTTGGAGTGGGCGACGCCGGCGGCGGTGACCATGTTGGTGGCGCCGGGACCGATCGAGCTGAGCGACACCATGATCTGGCGCCGCTTCATCGCCTTGGTGTAGCCGATCGCGGCCAGCGCCATCGACTGCTCGTTCTGGCCGCGCCACGTCGGCATCACGTCCTGCACCGTTTCCAGCGCCTCGCCGACGCAGGTGACGTTGCCGTGGCCGAAGATGGCGAACACGCCGGGGAACAGCTGGCGCTCCTCGCCGTCGATCAGCGTCTTCTGCGCGGTCAGCCAGCGCACGAGCGCCTGGCCCATGGTCAAGCGAACCGTCTTCATCGGATGTCCTCCCCGGTGGTCGCGCGGCTGCCTGCGGCGCCGCATTTCTCCTACCCCTGCCCCGGTTATAGGCAGCCCTGTCCGGGGAATCCAAGCGGCAAAATGGAGCGTGACAGCCGCCGACCCGCCGCTATAACAACGGGAAACACGCATCATGCGGGTCAGGGGGAGGAACACCAGAATGATCCGGTTCGCCCAGTTCGGCGCCGGACGCATCGGGGTCATGCATGCGCGCAACATCGCGCAGGAACCTCGGGCGTCGCTCAGCCATATCGTGGACGTCAACGCAACCGCCGCACGGGCCGTGGCCGATGCCACCGGCGCCAAGGTCAGCGACCGCGACGCCGCGCTCGGCGATCCGAATGTGGATGCGGTGCTGATCTGCTCCGCGACGCCGACCCATGTCGACCTGATGCTCGCCGCCGCGGCCGCCGGCAAGCCGGTGCTGTGCGAGAAGCCGATCGACCTGGACTATGGCCGCGCCAAGGATTGCGTCGCCAGGCTGTCCGGCATCGACGTGCCGGTGATGATCGGCTTCAACCGCCGCTTCGACCCGCACCACGCCGCCCTGCACGCCGCCGTGCGCAACGGCAAGATCGGCGCTGTCGAGCAGGTGATGGTGACCAGCCGCGACCCCGGCCTGGCACCGATGGCCTATCTGAAGGAATCCGGCGGCATCTTCCGCGACATGATCATCCACGACTTCGACATCGTGCGCTGGCTGCTGGGCGAGGAGCCGGTGACGGTGTCCGCCCAGGGCAGCGTGCTGGTCGACCCCGACGTCGGCAGCATCGGCGATTTCGACAGCGCGATCACCACCCTGCGCACCAGGTCGGGCAAGCTGGCGGTGATCACCAACTCGCGCCGCGCCACCTACGGCTACGACCAGCGGATGGAAGTGCTCGGCTCCGACGGCTGGGTGCACAACGGCAACGTGCCGGAATCGCTGGCGACCGTTTGGCGGGCCGACGGCTCCCACGGCACGCCGCTGATGAATTTCTTCATCGAGCGCTACGACGCGTCCTACCGCATCGCGCTCAACCACTTCATCGACTGCGTCGAGAAGGGTGTGGCGCCCAGCGTCGGCGCCATCGACGGCCTGCGCGCGCTGGCGCTGGCCGAGGCGGCGGACGCATCGGCCCGCAACGGCGGCGCGCCGACGGCGGTCGACGGGGTCTGAACCGGCCCCGCGGGGCAGCAACGGCACGGAGAGGCGCCATGTACGAGAAATACGGCCTGTTCATCGGCGGTACCTGGCGCGGTGCCTCCGACGGCGGCACCTATTCGGTGCTCAACCCGGCGACCGAGGAGAGCCTGGGCGATGCGCCGGCAGCGACGGTGGACGACGTCGAGGCGGCGATCGCGGCGGCCGAGGACGGGCTGAAGACCTGGCGCAAGACCCAGCCGTGGGAGCGCGCCCGCATCATCCGCCGGATCGGCGAACTGATGCAGGAGCGGATCGAGGACCTGGCCCGGACGATGACGCTGGAGATCGGCAAGCCGCTGGCGCAGTCGCGCATCGAGCTGCAGATGTCGATCGAGCAGTTCACCTGGTACGCCGAGGAGACCAAGCGCATCTACGGCCAGCTGGTCGAGGCGCGCACGCCCGACCACCGCATCATGATCACCTACCAGCCGGTCGGCGTGGTCGCCGCCTTCTCCGCCTGGAACTTCCCGGCGGTGCTGTCGTGCCGCAAGATCGCGCCGGCGCTGGCCGCCGGCTGCGCGATCATCGTGCGCCCGTCCGAGGAGGGGCCGGGCACGGTGATGGGCATCGTCAAATGCTGCGAGGATGCCGGCGTGCCGCCCGGCGTGGTCAACCTGCTGGTCGGCAAGGCCTCGAAGATCTCCGCGCCGATCATGGCCTCGACCGCGGTGCGCAAGATCTCGCTGACCGGCTCGACCGATGTCGGCAAGCTGATCATCCGCCAGTCCGCCGACACGGTGAAGAAGCTGTCGATGGAGCTGGGCGGCCACGCCCCGGTGCTGGTGTTCGACGACGTCGACCCGGTCAAGGCGGCCGACACGCTGGCGACGGCCAAGTACCGCAACGCCGGCCAGGTCTGCGTCTCGCCGACCCGCTTCTACGTGCACGAGAAGTCGAAGAAGGCGTTCACCGAGCGCTTCGTCGAGGTCGCGAAGAAGCTGAAGCTGGGCAACGGCCTCGACCCGGAGACCGAGATGGGGCCGCTCGCCACCCGCAAGCGGCTGGAGGACATCGAGCGGATGGTCGAGCAGACCCGGGGCGAGGGCGCAACGCTGCTGGCCGGCGGCAAGCGGCCGGCCGGGTTCAACCGCGGCTTCTTCTACGAACCGACCGTGTTCGACGACGTGCGCGACGACGGCGTGCTGATGACCGAGGAACCGTTCGGCCCGGTCGCGCCGCTGACCACCTTCCGCGATTTCGACGAGGTGATCGAGCGGGCCAACAGCCTGGAGATGGGCCTGGCCGGCTTCGTGTTCACATCGTCGCAGAAGACGGCCAACGCCGCCTCGGAGCGGCTGGAGACCGGCATGGTCGGCGTCAACACCATGGCCATCGCCATGGCCGAGGCGCCGTTCGGCGGCATCAAGCAGTCGGGCTTCGGCCGCGAGGGCGGCTCGCTCGGCATCAAGGACTATCTCGACGTCAAGCTGACCAGCATGGTGATGGTGTAATGCGACCCAATCCGATCCGGCAGATCTGGGCGTCCGGCGGCGCCGTCGTCAACGGCTGGCTGGCGGTGCCGTCGCCCTACTCGGCCGAGGTGATGGCACATGCCGGCTGGGACTCGCTGTGCGTCGACCTGCAGCACGGCAACAACGACTACCAGGCCGCGGCGACGCTGTTCCAGGCGATCTCCTCGACCAAGACCGTGCCGATCTGCCGGGTGCCGTGGAACGAGCCCGGCATCGTCGGCAAGATGCTCGACGCCGGCGCCTATGGCGTGATCGCGCCGATGGTCAACACCCGGGCCGAGGCCGAGGCGTTCGTGTCGGCGACCCGCTATCCGCCGCGCGGCCAGCGCAGCTTCGGGCCGATCCGCGGCCTGCTCTACGGCGGGCCGGACTATGCCGAGCATGCCAACGACACCGTCGTCGCCATCGCCCAGGTCGAGACGCGGGAATCGATCGAGAACCTGGATGCGATCTGCGCGGTGCCGGACCTGGACGGGCTGTACATCGGCCCGGCCGACCTGGCGCTCAGCTACGGCAAGAAGCCGATCTTCGACAACGAGGATCCGGAGATGCTGGACCTGTTCTGGCGGGTGCGCGACGCCTGCAGGAAGGCCGGCAAGGCGGCCTGCATCCATTGCGGGTCGGCGGCCTATGCGCGGCGGATGGCCGACGAGGGCTTCCAGCTGATGACGATCCTGTCCGACGCGCGGCTGATGGCGAATGCCGCGGCGGCCGCGGTCAAGGCGTTCCGCGAGGGCGCGCCGGCGGCCGCGCCGTCCGGCGGCACCTACTGAGCGGCAGCGGCACGCCGGCAACGCGGGGGAGGGGGCGGCGATGGCGAACAAGGCGAAGCTGGTCGTCGTCGGCCAGGTCCACGATTCGGGCTATGCCCTGCTCGACGGGCGCGACGACGTCGACCTGGTCCGGCTCGACACGCCGACCCGCGAGGCGGTGGCGGCCGAGATCGTCGACGCCGACGCGCTGGCGATCCGCACCTTCCAGCTGACCCGCGACCTGGTCGAGAAGGCCGAGAAGCTGCGCATCGTCTCGCGCCACGGCGTCGGCTACGACAACCTGGACATGGCGGCGCTGACCGAGCGCGGCATCCCGGTGGCGCTGGTCGGCAACGTCAACGCGGTGACGGTCGCCGAGCACACGCTCTACCTGATGCTGACGCTGGCAAAGCGCGGCTTCGCCTACGACCGGGCGATGCGCACGAACGACTGGGCATTCCGCGACGGCTTCGCCGCCACCGAACTCGCCGGCAAAACCGTGCTGATCTGCGGCTTCGGGCGCATCGGCCGCGGCGTCGCCCGCCGCTGCGCCGCCTTCGACATGCGGGTGGCGATCTGCGACCCGATGGTCGACGACACGGTCGTCTTTGCCGACGGCTACGACTATGTGGAGCGCTTCGCCGACGCGCTGCCGCAGGCCGACTTCGTCACCCTGCACCTGCCGATGACGGCGGAGACCCGCCACATGATCGGCGCCGATGCGCTGGCGCGGATGAAGCCGACCGCCTTCCTGGTCAACACGGCGCGCGGCAGCCTGGTCGACGAAGCGGCGCTGGTCGCCGCGCTGCGGGCGAAGCGGATCGCCGGCGCCGGGCTCGACGTGTTCGAGCAGGAGCCGCCGGCTGCCGACAACCCGCTGTTCCAGCTCGACAACGTGGTGCTGTCGCCGCACATCGCCGGGCTGACCGAGGAATGCGCGATGCGGATGGGGCAGGTCACCATCCGCAACGTGCTCGACATGCTCGACGGCCGGCTCGACCGCGACCTGGTCGTCAACCGGGAGGTGCTGTGAATGGCCAAACCGCCGCTTCGCGTCGGCCTGATCGGATCGGGGTTCATGGGCGCCTGCCACGCCAATGCCTGGCGGGCGGTCTCCGGCATCTTCGACGTGCCGCTGGAGCCGGTGCTCGAACTGCTGGCCGACGTCGATGACGCCGCGGCCGCGAAGAACGCGGCGCGGTTCGGCTTCCGCCGGTCGACCGGCGACTGGCGCGCGCTGGTCGCCGATCCCGAGATCGACGTGGTCGACGTCACCGCGCCGAACATCCTGCACCACGAGATCGGCATGGCGGCGATCGCGGCCGGCAAGATCGCCTATTGCGAGAAGCCGCTGGCCAACACCGTGGCCGATTGTGCCGCGCTGGCCGCGGCGGCGGCCGCGGCCGGGGTGCCGACCGCGATCGGCTACAACTATCTGAAGAACCCGATGATCGGGCTGGCCCGCGACATCATCCAGAGCGGCGAGATCGGCGAGGTGGTCGGCTTCCGCGGCATCCATGCCGAGGACTACATGACCGACCCGGCCGCGCCCTTCTCGTTCCGCAACGAGCTGGTCGGCGGCGGCGTGCTGGCCGACCTGGGCAGCCATATCATCGCGATGGCGCGGTTCCTGGTCGCACCGATCACCGAGGTCTGCGGCCATCTGCACACCGTGGTGCACGAGCGGCCGGTGGCGCGCGGCGCGTCGCAGATGCGCCCGGTGACCACCGACGACCAGGTCAGCTTTCTGTGCAGCTTCGCCAACGGCGCCGCCGGCGTGATCGAGGCGAGCTGGGTGGCGCAGGGCCGCAAGATGCAGCTCGGCTTCGAGCTGACCGGCACCCGCGGCTCGCTGGCGTTCGACGCCGAGCGGCTGAACGAGCTGCAGCTGTCGACCATGGGCCAGCCGAAGGGCCGCGAGGGCTTCAAGACCATCTGGGCCGGCCCGGACCACCCGCCCTACGGCGCCTTCTGCCCGGCACCCGGCCACCAGCTCGGCTTCAACGAGCTGAAGATCATTGAGGTGCGCGACATCCTGCTGGCGCTCGGCAGCCCGGAGCGGCGGCCCTGGCCCGACTTCGCCGAGGGCCTGGCGGTGCAGCAGGTGATCGAGGCGGTGCGGGTGTCGGCCGAGCGGCGGAGCTGGGCGAGGGTCGAGGGCGTGTAGGCGGAACGCCCGACCGCACCGTTCGCGGCGGCGCGGCCGCCGCGTGCTTTGCCGAGCAGGAAATCAGCGACGAAATGCGGATGTCGTCCGCGGCATTGTCCGGCTCGCAGCGCGCGGCTCAAGCCTCAGTCGGTCGCGGCGCGAACAGCCTGAGCGGCCGGGAGAGCCCGCGCAACCGGTGCTCGCCGAGGTCGTCCAGTGCGGCATCGGCGAGGCGGCCGGCGACCGGCGCCGTGAGCAGTACCGGCTGCCCGAGGGTCTTGCACAGCGCCTCCACCCGCGCGGCCGCGTTCACGCCGGGGCCGATCACGGTGAAGTCCAGCCGCTCCGGCGCGCCGACATTGCCGAAGAACACCTCGCCCTCGTGCAGCGCGATGCCCGAACGCAGCGGCTGCCAGCCCGCGGCGCCGGCCAGCGCCGGCGGCGGCGCCTCGCTAAGCGCGCCGACGTCGGCAAGGGCGCGGGTCGCGGCAGCCAGCGCGGCGCGTGCGGCGGTTGCGCCCGCGGCATCGTCGGCAAACGGGAATACCGCGAGCATGCCATCGCCGATGAACTTCAGCACGTCGCCGCCATGGGCCATCACGGCGCCGGCCATCCGCTCGAAATAGGCGTTGAGCAGGCCGAGCATGGCTTCGGCGGGCAGCCGGTCGCTGAGGTCGGTGAAGCCGCGCAGGTCCGAGACCCAGATGATCGCGCGGATCGCCCGGCCGGAGCCGCGGGTGATCGCCCCGTGCAGCACCTGCGCGCCGGCCGCGGAGCCGAGATAGGTGTCGAGGACGTTGGCGGCGATCCGCTGGGCGATGTGCCGCTCGACATGCAAGGCGAACGGCGCGAGCACGCGGCGGATCGCAGCGAGCTCGCCCGCGTCGAATCCTTCCGGGCGGCGGGTCGCCACGGTGGCGGCGTTGTGGTAGCTGCCGCCCGCGGTCAGCGGCAGCGCGAGATAGTGGCTGATGCCGCGCGCCGCCAGCTCGGTCATCAGCGGGAAGCGGGCCCGCTGCAGCGGATCGGCGAGGTCGATGTCGATGGTCTCGCCGCGCTCGATCACCCGGCTCAGCGGATTGCTGCGGAAGCTGTCGGTCAGGCGCGAGGCGGCGTCGACCTTGACCTCGTCGCACAGCCTGTCGTCGATCTGCCAGTTCCAGGCGAAGCCGAGCAGCTGCGGGTGCAGCGTGCCGACATGCAGGCTGGCACGCGCCAGCGGCAGGCCGGCGGCGACCAGGCGCCAGACCAGCGATTCGTATAGCGGCAGCAGGTCGGGCTCCGCCAGCGCGTCGCCGAGCAGCCAGGTCGCGATGTCCTCGACCGTGGTCGCGGCCGGCGCGGCGGCTGGCCCGCGCGCGCCGCGGCGCAGCAGGGTGACGAACGGCGGGTAGCTGCGCGGCGCCGGATCGATTTCAGTCGTCGCCATAGACGATCCGCACCACCTCGATCTCCTCGACGCCGGCGGGGGTGCGCACGCGCACGACGTCGCCTTCCTCGGCCTTGTGCAGCGCGCGGGCGATCGGCGAGATCCAGCTGACCTCGCCATGCTCCTGCCGGGCCTCGTCGACGCCGACGATGCGGACGGTGCGCTCCTCGTCGGCCTCGGTGGCGTAGGTGACGGTGGCGCCGAAATAGACGCGGTCGCGCTGGACCTGCCGGCTCCGGTCGACCACCTCGGCGATGGCCAGCCGCTTGCGCAGGAAGCGGATGCGCCGGTCGATCTCGCGCAGCCGTTTCTTGCCGTAGATGTAGTCGCCGTTCTCGGAGCGGTCGCCATTGCCGGCGGCCCACGACACCACCTCGACCACCTTCGGGCGCTCGACCGCGGTCAGCTGGTCGAGCTCCGCCTCGAGCCGGGCGAAACCGGCCGGCGTGATGTAGTTCTTCACGCCGGCCGGCAGCGCCGCCTCGGTGTCGGGCAGGTCGTCCTCGGCGTCGTCGTTTTCCTTGGTGAAGGCCTTGCTCACCGGCCCTGCGCTCCTGGTTGGCTCGTCGCCAAGACTAGCGGCGGCACGGCCGGTGGCAAGCGGCCGTCTCATTCGGCCGGCATGAATGCGCCGGAGATGCCGTAGGCGCTGATGACGCCGCCCACCGCCGCCGGGTCGGCATAGGTCTCCAGCGTGAAGCCGACGCCGCGCGGGATCGGCTGGGTCCCGTCCGGCGCCAGCGTCAGCACCAGCGTGCCCGGCGCGCCGGCGAAGGCGATGACGGCGTCGAACAGGGCCCGGTGCTGCGGCATCGCCGCCGCCATCGTATCGGCCCAGGCCGCGATGTCGGCCGCGGCGCCCCGGCCGTCGTCGGGGAAGCCGGCCAGCAGGGCGCGGGTCCGCTCCAGATCCTGGCGTGCCGGCGCAAGCGCGAGTTCGACCTGGTCGCGGTTCTGTCCGGCTGCGGTCGCCTCCACGGTGGCGATCAGCTCCTCGGCCAGCTCCGCCATGTTCTCCAGCGCGGCGCGGTGGAGATAGGCACCGATGCCGACCAGCGGGTGCGCCGCGGTGTCGGTGAACGACAGCGTGCCGCGCGCCGGACTGGCCTGGGACCCGTCGAACTGGATCGCCATCTGGAAGCGCCCGAGGCCGTCGAGATCGAGCGTGGCATCGACGTCGTGCCAGTCGCCGTCGCCGCGCAGCACGGTCAGGACGCCCGAGCCGGTGATCGCCGCGACCCCGCCGACATAACGCTGCAGCATGGCCATGCCTTCGGCGCCGGAGGCGGCGGCGAGGTCGAGGGCCAGGCCGTCGACCGCCAGGCCGATGGTCTCGGGCTCGGCGGTGGCGCCGCGCATGCCGAAGACCAGGCCGAGCATGCCTTCGTCCAGGTAGAGGCGATCGATGCGCAGCGCAACGGTGTCGGCGTCGGGCACGGTGTCGGGCCGCACGCCGAAGGTGAGGTCGGCCAGCCCGCGGTTGGTCACCCGGATGTCGGTGATCTCGATGCCGCCCGACGGCTGCTCGACGATGCCGCCATAGGAGAGACGGCCGGCAAGGTCGGGCTGCGCCAGAAAGGCGGTGACGTCGTCGACATATTGGGCCTGTGCCGGTGCGCCGGCGATTGCTGCGGCGACCGCGGCAGCCGGCAGCAGCCCGGCGCGGGCGAAGCGGGACATGATCATCGTGCGACTCCTCGTTGCCGCGCCGGGTGGCGGCGCGGCCGGTGGAATGAACAAGGTTCACTATTTCGGCGCCGACCGATGCCGCATGCGCTGCGGTTTGTCGGCACCGCAGTCAGTCGCCGCGGCGCCGGGTTCGGTTCAAACGGTCGGGAACTCCGCGCCAGCTCAAGGCGTTCTGGGTCCATCGCCAACTGATGGAGAGCCATCATGCGAATTCTGACTCCTCTGGTCGCCGGCGCCGCGACCGCGCTGGCCGCCCATGCCGCCACGGCCCAGTCGCCGACATCCTATCTGTGCGCCGGCGTCGGCGAGGAATCGCGCGCCGAGGCCGATGCGATGCAGCATAGCCTGAAGATCGTGTTCGCCGAGCCCGACGGCCATTTCCTTGCCGACGTGGCCACCGTGATCGAGGACGGCGACGGCGGCGTGCTGGTCGACGTCACCTGTCCGGGCCCGTGGCTGCTGGTCGACCTGCCGGCCGGGACCTATCGCATCGACGCATCGTTTCATGGCGAAACCAGGACGATCTCGGTCGACGTCGCCGGCGAGCAGGGCCAGGAGCAACTGGTCACCTTCTGATCGCAGATCCGGCGCGGGCATCGTCGCCCGCGCCGGGCCGGCCCGTCCATCCGCCGTCGACCGCGGAGCGTTGCGGCTGCAAGTCGTCGCTGGCCTTGGGGCGGACTTACGGATAGATAGAAAGGGCCGGTCCGCGCCCGACCGGTCGATCAACGATTTTTGACTACAAGCTCTATTAGGCGGGGCGCATTCCGGACCCGGTTGCGCCGTTCCCGCCTCGGATGGTCACGCCGCCTGGCCCGGGCCACAGCAATTGCGAGCAGGGGCGATTGGATCATGAATTATCTGAGCCCGGACCTACGGACATGTTCGCCGGTCGCCGGCGCCGCCACGCTGGCGGATCGCGCCTTCGACCAACTGCAGCATCTGATCGTGACGCTGGACCTGAAGCCGGGCGAGATGATCACGGAATCGCAGGTGATGGCACGGCTGGACATCGGCCGCACGCCGGCGCGCGAGGCGCTGCTGCGGGCGCGTTATGCCCGGCTGGTCGAGCCGGGGCCGGGCCGCAGCCACGTGGTGACGCGGCTGGACTTCGACCAGATGCAGCAGGTGCTGGAGGTCAGCGGCTTGCTGGAGCGTCTGCTGGTCGCGCGGGCGGCGAGCGCGCGCAGCCCGGCCGAAGGGCGGCAGTTCGCCGCCATGGCCGCCGCGTTCGGCGACAGCGTCCGCGACGGCGATATCGACGTGCTGCTGCAGACGATCCAGACTCTGAATCTGCTGGTCGGCTGCGCCGCGCGCCAGCAGGTGGCGGCGCGGGCGGTCGCCCCGCTGTGCGCGCAGACCTGCCGGCTCGCGGTCGTTGGCTTCCGCTACGCCGGGTTGCCGCTGGAGCGGATCGCACCCGGCTATGCCGCCCTGGCCCAGGCGCTGGCGGCGGGCAACGCGCGGCGCGCCGTCGATGCGCTGGCGCACCTGCTGCTCGGGTGGGCCGAGATCGTCGAGGCTCTTGCCGCGAGCCCCGCTTTGCGCGAATGGAGCATAGGCGCGAACGGCAGGTGGTAGCCGTCACGGCCGCCGCCCGCATCGGACGCGGACGGTGCGGCGCGAGCGGAGAGGACGATGGCGCAGAAACCGGAATGCATCCTGGAAGCGGGCTGCTGGCTCGGCGAGGGGCCGTGCTGGGACGCACGCGACCAGTGCCTGTACTGGACCGACATCCCGTCGCGCCGGCTGCACCGCTGGTCCGCCGCGGACGGCCACGCGGTCTGGCCGGTGCCGAACATGGTGACCGCGCTGGCGCCGCGGCGCGCCGGCGGGCTGATCGTCGCCGAGCTGCACGGACTGGCGTTCTTCGACCCGGCCTCCGGCACGCTTCGTCCCTTCGTCGCACCGGAGGCCGATCGGCCGCGCAACCGCTCGAACGACGGCGGCTGCGACCGCCAGGGCCGGTTCTGGTACGGCACCATGTCGAACAACCTGGCCGAGGACGGCGGTCCGATCGAGATGGAGGGCAGCACCGGCGCGCTCTACCGGGTCGACCCGGACGGCAGCTGGCGCGCGATGGCGACCGGGATCGGCATCTCCAACACCTTTGCCTGGACCGCCGACGACCGAACCTTCTATTTCGCGGACACGCTTGCCGGCATCTACGCCTACGACTTCGACCCGGCGGCCGGCACCGTGGCCGACCGTCGCCCGTTCGCGATGCAGGACCGTCCGGACCTGGCCGATCGCGGCCATCCCGACGGCTCGACCATCGACTGCGAGGGATTCCTGTGGAATTGCCGGTGGGACGGCGGCTGCGTCATCCGCTTTGCGCCCGACGGCAGCATCGACCGGGTGGTGGAGCTGCCGTGCAGCCGGGTGACCAGCGCCGCCTTCGGCGGGCCCGACCTCGACACGCTCTACATCACCACCGTGACCTACGGCATGGACGCCGGCGAACGTGCGGCACAGCCGCTGGCCGGCGGGCTGTTCGCCTACGACCCCGGGGTCAGGGGGCTGCCGCAGGGCGTGTTCGCCGGTTAAGCGCTGGGGCGCGCCGGGCGCGAACGGAATTCACCCCGGAACGACGGTGCCGGCGGCGGGAAAGGGCGGTATTTGCCCGAAATCCGTTTGTAATACGCTCGTCGCGGTCCGATTTTGACTGGCGTTGACAGGGCGTGTCACTTAATCTCTGATCGCAAACAAGAATTCATACATCCGTCGGGATGGCGCCGCGGTCCTTCGCCCGACACTCCGGTGAAGCGATATCTGTCGCGGGCGCACTCGTCGCCGAAGCCCGAGCCTTCCGGTATTTGGGGAGCACGCTATGAACCTGATCCTCGGGGCTACGGTCGGTGCGCTGAACCCGAGCCGCGGATGCCTGTCATTGCGCCTCGGCCATGCCGTCAGCGCGATCCTGCTGGTCGCCCTGGTTGTGATCGGCCTGGGACGGATCGCACCGGCCCAGGCCCAGGAAGGCAGCGTCGGCGTGGTCGTCAAGATCTCCGGCGCCGTCACGGCTGTGCGCAACGGCACGGCGGTCGCGCTCGACCTGGGCGCGCCGATCTTCGTCGGCGACCGGCTGGAGACCATGGCCGACAGCGCGCTCGGCGTGACGCTGAAGGACAACTCGCTGCTGTCGCTGGGCCCGTCGTCGGTGTTCGAGTTGACCGGCTTCGTGCTCGATCCGGTCAGCCAGAACTTCTCGATGGGCGGGCGGATCATCAACGGCTCGATGGTCGTGACCACGGGCGAGATCGGCAAGATCGCACCGGAGAATGTCGAGTTCGAGACCCCGTTCGGCGTGATCGGCATCCGCGGTACGAAATTCGCCGTCAACGTCAGCTGATCCAGAGCAGCCAGTCGCGCAGGTGCCCCCCATGCCGCCTCACCGGTCGAAGCCTGTTTCCCGTGCGACAGCGCTGCGGTCGTGCCGCTGGCCCGTGCGCCTGACGGCGCTGGGGCTTGTCGGGCTCGCGGTCGGCTGCACCAGCCCGCAGGACATCGAGACGGCGCGTCAGAGCACCGTTGCCGGCGGTGCCTTCGACCAGGCGCTCTACACCGGCTATCTGGCCCTTGCCGAGTCCGAGACCGCCCAGGCGGACTGGATCGATGCCGACTTCTATTTCGGCAAGGCGCAGGCGGTGCTGCGCGGCGAGGCGGTGGCGCCGGAACTGGTGGCCGACTGGAACGTGCCCGACGATGCGGTCGCCGACATCGCCGCCGGCCGCGAGGCGCTGGTCGACGTCCTCAACCGGGGCGGGGCCGAATTCGCCCCGGCCGATTCGGCAGAGGCGCAGACCGCGTTCGACTGCTGGATGGAGCAGCAGGAAGAGGCCTTCCAGACGGACGACATCGACGGCTGCCGCAGCGCGTTCGACGCGGCGCTGGCCCGCGCGAAGGCGGCCACCGGCGGTGTGGTGGCGATGCTGCTGCCGTCCGACGGCGCGCAGCAGACCGCCATCGAGTTCGCCACCGATGCCGGCGCCGCAGTCATCGACCAGCCGCTGACCGCGACCCAGGCCCAGGCGGACGCGGCGCCGCCGCAGCCGCCGGTGCCGCTGAAGCCCACGACCGTCGAAACGCTGTTCGGCGACGCCATCGCGGCACAGCCGGACGACCCGGTGGACACCATTCTGTACTTCCTGCCGGGAACGGCGACGCTGACCGACGAATCGGCGGCCCAGGTCGACGGCATCGTCGCCTTCGCCCTCGGCCGGCCGGTGGTCAGCGTGCGGGTGGTCGGCCATACCGACACGGTCGGATCGCCGGCGGTGAACGCGCGCCTGTCGCTGCGCCGGGCGATCCAGGTTCGCGACACGCTGGTCGGGGCCGGCCTGCCGGAGGCCTCGATCGATGTGTTTTCCCTGGGCGAGAGCAACCCGCTGGTGCCGACGCCCGACGAGACGGACGAGCCGCGCAACCGCCGGGTCGTCGTGACGGTGCGGTGACGCGAACGGGCGTCATGGATCGTCTCGCCGCGCGCCTCGACCGGCGCTAAGGGAACGCGATGCAGCCACCGAGTCCGATCGGCCCGCAGGGCATGCAACCCGCGCCGCATGTGGGCAGCCTGGGTGCGCCGGCGGTCGCGGCCGGCGGCGGCCGCTCGCGCGCCTCGCTGGTGATCGCGCTGGCGCTGCTGCTGCTGGCCGGCCTGCTGGTTGCGCGTGCGCTGGACGCGACGCCGATCGCCCGCCTGCGCATGGCAGGCTTCGACGTGATGCAGCGGCTGGCAGCCGCCGAGCCGCACGATGCCGGCGGCGCGGTCGTCATCCTCGACATCGACGAGCGCAGCCTCGCCGCCCATGGCCAGTGGCCGTGGCCGCGCGACCGGATCGCGCATCTAGTGGCGGAACTGGATCGCGCCGGCGCCCGGGTGATCGGCTTCGACATCCTGTTCCCAGAGCGCGACCGCCTGAGCCCGGAGGACCTGGTCGCCCGCTTCGCCGTGCCGCCGGCGGACCGCGACGCGCTGACCGCGAGGCTGATCGATCCCGACGCCGCGCTGACCGATGCCATCGCGGCGGCCGACGCGCCGGTGGTGCTGGCGAGTGCGCTGGTGCGCAGCCGCGACCGGTCGCTGCCGACGGGCGAGGCGGCTGGGCTGGTGCTGCCGCCATCGCTGGCGACCGAGGGACCGTCGCCGATGCCCTGGCTGCTGCAGGCCGACGGCGTGGTCGGCAACATCTCCGCCATCGAGGTGGCGGCGACCGGGCGCGGCTTCCTGACCAATTTCGTCGACGGCGATGGCGTGGTCCGCCGCCTGCCGCTGGTCGCGCGGGCGGGCGGCAACCTGCAGCCGGGGCTGGTGCTGGAATTGGCCCGGCTCGGCCTCGGCGCCGACGCGGCCACCGTCGTCACCGACCCGGTATTCGGCATCGCCGGCGTGCGCATCGGCGACCGGCTGATCCGGACCGACGCCAGCGGGGCGATCTGGCTGCGCGCCACCGCCGACGGGGCGCCGATCGCCGACCGCATCGCCGCCGGCGACCTGCTGGCCGGGCTGGTGCCGGAGGACCGGCTGGCCGGCCACGTCGTCCTGATCGGCTCGACCGCGCTCGGTCTCAACGACCAGGTGACCGCCGCCGGCGGCAACGTGCGCGCCGGCGTCGAGGTGCTGGCCGACGGCGCCGCCATGGTGCTGGCGGGCGACCCGCTGTACCGGCCCGGCTATGCGCCCTGGCTGGAGGGCTTGGCCGCGCTGGTGCTGGGGCTTGCCTTCCTCTACCGCATGTCGCTGCACGACGCCCTGCGCACGGCGATCATGGGCGTCGCCGCCGCCGTGCTGCTCGCCGGCGCGGCCGTGGTCGCGCTCGCCGCCGGCGACATCCTGCTCGATCCCACCTTCCCGATCCTGTCCGCCCTGATCTTCGCGGCCATCGCCGGCTATTGGCGGGCCCGGGAGGTCGAGCGCGGGCGTGAGCTGGCGCGCCGCGCGCTGGCCGAGGCGGACACGTTCATCCACCGGCTGGTCGACGCCACCTTCGACGCGGTGGTCGCGGTCGACCGCACCGGTCGCCTCCTGTTCGCCAACCGTGCAGCCGCGGCGCTGCCGGTGCTGGGCGACGCGCTGAAGCTCGGAGCGGACATCAACAGCCTGCTGCATCGGGCCGCCGAGGCGGGGCCGCTCGGCCAGGCCGGCTTCGTGCCGGCGCTGGCGGCCGAGCCGGGCACGGTCGACCTGGTCGCGATGGACGCCGACACGACCCGAGAGATCCTGCTCGAAGTGACCGCGACCCCGCTGCGCGACGATCCCGACGGCACCGTTGTGCTGGTGCTGCGCGACGTCACCGCGCGCCGCGCCGCCCAGCGCCGCATCGAGACCCAGGCCGAGGACCTGCGGCGCATGGCCGACGACCTGACCCAGCAGACCCGCGACGCGCGTGCCGCACGGGCGACGGCGGAACGGGCCAGCGCGGCCAAGAGCGAATTCCTGATGATGATGAGCCACGAGCTGCGCACGCCGCTGAACGCCGTCATCGGCTTTGCCGAGTTGATGAACGAGGAACCGTTCGGTGCGCTGGGCGACCACCGCTATCGCAGCTATGTCCGCGACATCCGTGCCAGCGGCGCGCAACTGCTGGCGCTGATCGATTCGATCCTGGAGGTGGTCCGCCTCGACGCGCGCGACCCGGTCGGCCACGACAACGCCTTCCCGATCGGCCCGCTGGTGCGCGAGTGCTGCGACGCGATGCAGCCGCAGGCCCGTGCCGGCCATGTCGACCTGAGCTGGACCGTCGACGACGAGAAGGCGCTGTTCTGCGGCGACAGCGGCCTGATGCGGCAGATCCTGGCCAGCCTGCTGTCGAACGCGGTGAAGTTCACCGCTTCGGGCGGCGCGGTCGCCGTCACCGCGGCGGTCGACCGCGAGCGCGGCCTGACCCTCGAGGTCACCGACAACGGCATCGGCATGTCGCCGCTGGAGCAGGACCGCGCCGTGCTGATGCTCGAATATTCCGGCGACAACATGACGCGTCGGCATGGCGGCGTCGGCGTCGGCCTGACCCTGGCCAAGCTGGCGACCGAGAAGCAGGGCGGTCGGCTCAGCATCTCCAGCGCGCCGCAGCGCGGCACGACGGTCGAGGTCTGGTTCCCGGCCGGGCGGCTGCGCTGGCCGGGGTCCGACCCGGTCGAGCCGAAACCGACGCAGCCGATTGCCATCCGCTTTCGAACGCGTTGAGAATGGCCGTCGCGGGCGGCCGAACGAGGGGGGAATGCACCATGGAGCACAAGGGGCGCAACGCGCTGGTCACCGGCGCCGTCGGCGGGCTGGGCGTGGCCCAGGTCGAGGGACTGGCGCGCGCCGGCGCCGCGGTGACGTTGATCGACGTCAAGCCCGATGGCGCGGCGACCGCGGCGGCCATCGCCGCGCGCCTGCCCGCTGGCGTGCCGGCGCCGCGCTACGAGCCGTTCGACCTGGCGGATTCCGACGGCCTGAAGGCGCGGGTGGCCGCGCTGGATGCCGATGTCGGCGGCTATGACATCGTTGTCAACAATGCCGCGATCAACCCGTCGGACCCGATCGACGGCTACGACCTCGACCTCTACCGCAAGACCCAGGCGATCAACGCGACCGCGGCGGTGGCGATCGCGATGGCGACGGTGCCGTCGATGAAGCGCAAGGGCTGGGGCCAGATCGTCAACATCTGCTCGATCACCATGAACGGCGGCTGGACCGACTTCACCGCCTACGTCACCAGCAAGGGCGCGATGCTGACCTTCACCCGCGCGCTGGCGCGCGAGCTCGGCCCGTTCAACATCCGGGTCAACGCGGTCAGCCCCGGCGCCATCCCGACGCCGATGGAAGAGGAGGTGTGGGCCGACCAGCTGGAGACCTACCGCCAGTTCCTGCTCGACCACCAGTCGCTGAAGTACCGCGGCAGCGCGGAGGACATCGCCAACGCCATCCTGTTCCTGGTCTCCGACAAGGCCCGGTTCATCACCGGCCAGAACCTGTCGGTCGACGGCGGCTGGTGGATGCACTGAATGGAAGCTGGCAAGCGGGACGGCATCATGAAGATCACGGCGCTAGAGACGGTGCGGCTCGGCGAGTTTCCCAATCTGGTCTGGGTGCGGGTTCACGGCGAGGACGGGCTCTACGGCCTGGGCGAGACCTTCATGGCCGCCGGCGCGGTCGAGGCCTATCTGCACGAGATCGTGGCACCGCTGGTGCTGGGCGAGGACGCCTTCGCCATCGACCTGATCGCCCGCAAGCTGGTGCCCTATATCGGCTTCCGCGCCACCGGAGTGGAAACGCGGGCGGCCTCGGCGGTCGACATCGCGCTGTGGGACCTGTGGGGCAAGGCGACCGGCCAGCCGGTGGTCCAGCTGCTCGGTGGGCGGACCCGGCCGGACATCCGCACCTACAACACCTGCGCCGGCTATCGCTACATCCGCGACACCCGCCTGCAGAAGGTGGCGAACTGGGGGCTGGGCGAGGCGGAGGGGCCGTACGAGGACCTCGACGGCTTCCTCTACCGCGCCGACGAACTGGCGCTGTCGCTGCTGGAGCAGGGCATCACCGGCATGAAGATCTGGCCGTTCGACATCGCGGCGGAGTCGACCGGCGGCCAGTGGATCTCGTCGGACGACCTGAACACGGCGCTGAAGCCGTTCGCGCTGATCCGCGATGCCGTCGGCGACCGCATGGACATCATGGTCGAGTTCCATTCGCTGTGGAACCTGCCGACCGCGATCCGCATCGCCCGCGCGCTGGAGGAGTTCGACACCTACTGGCACGAGGACCCGATCCGGATGGACAGCCTCGCCTCGCTGAAGGCCTATGCGTCGGCGAGCCGGGCGCCGCTGTGCGCGTCGGAGACGCTGGGCGGGCGCGCCGCCTTCCGCGACCTGCTGGAGACCGGCGCGCTCGGCATCTGCATGCTGGACCTGAGCTGGTGCGGCGGTCTGTCGGAGGCGAAAAAGATCGCAACCATGGCCGAGGCCTGGCACCTGCCGGTTGCGCCGCACGACTGCACCGGTCCGGTGGTGCTGGCGGCGAGCTGCCACCTGTCGTGCAACGCGCCGAACGCGTCGATCCAGGAATCGGTGCGCGCGTTCTACACCGGCTGGTATCGCGAGATCGTCACCGCGCTGCCGCCTGTGGCCGACGGCCGGATCGCGCCGCCGGAGGGACCCGGACTCGGCCTCGACCTGCTGCCGGACATCGCCGCGCGGCCGGATGCCTCGGTGCGGTGGTCGCGGCCTGAAT
Source organism: Alphaproteobacteria bacterium (assembly GCA_041396705.1). Lineage (NCBI taxonomy): Bacteria > Pseudomonadati > Pseudomonadota > Alphaproteobacteria > Alphaproteobacteria bacterium. The sequence goes on along the minus strand of JAWKYB010000006.1, from coordinate 202,670 downwards.
AGGGGCCGGCGCGCCGGTTGCGCGCCGGCTGTCGGCGGATCAATAGCGCTCGCTGATCATCAGCTGGCCGGGCAGGCCGCGGCCGCCGTCATAGGAGCCGATCCAGATGTCGTACACGCCCGACTGCGGATTGGTGAAGGTGATGGCGGGGTTCATGCCGCCGCCGCTGTCGTCGTCGAACCACCACTGGCCGTTGGGGTCGTTGATCAGCAGCATGGTGTCGTAGCCGGACTGCACCATGATGGTCAGGTTGTAGGTGCCCGAGGTGGTGTACTGGAACGCGAAGTCGGGCTTGGCCGCGACCGAGCCGGTGTAGCGCGAATCGCCGAAGCAGCCGGCCAGCGAATAGCGGCCGCCGGCGGTGATGTTGCGGACCCAGGGATCGGGCTGGAAGTTCTCGTAGAGCACGATCTCGCCGAAAGAGGCGGGCAGGTTGTAGTCGGGGCAGGCCTGCGCTTCGGTTGCCAGCGCGAACGCGCAGAATGGCAACGCGGCCAGGGCCAGGCGGACGTTCTTCTTCATGGGGGCACCTTTGGCTGGGACGTCGGATGGAGTCACCCGACGCAAGTGAATATTGCTAGCACTTAATCGTGACTTAATTCAGCCGTTTCGATGGCGGCTCGGAAGCCGCCGGCACGGTGGGCCGAAGCTGCTCCCGGGTTGATCCGGGGTGGTCGCTGCCGCGTCGCGATGGCGTCGATGACGTTGGCTTCCGTGCGCCAGACGCTGACCTCGAGGTCGACCGCGGGCCGCTCGTCAGCCCGGTCCCGTACCGGCATCCGCGCGCGTCCGCCGTTCGCCGGCAAGCAGCGCCAGAGCGGCATGGATGACCTCGTCGCCGACGAGGTCCGGTGTCAGCAGGCGCTGCAGCACCAGCCCCTCGGTCAGCGCGTGGATGATGCGGACCATGACGTCCGGCGGGAAAGGCAGGTCGTCGTCCGCCACCATGGTCCGCAGCCACGCCGCGCCGGCGTCGTAGCCTCGCGCCGTCTGCGCCTGGGCCTGGCTTCTTACGTCCTCATGGCCGAGCGCATAGGCCCGGCCGGTCAGAAATCCGACGGCGGCAGCGCGCCGGGCCGGCACGGCCGCGATGGTGGCCTCGGCAATGGCGCGCAGGACCGCGGAAAAGTCGGAGCCGGGAACCACGGTCGGCTTGATGGCAGGCCAATATGCCTCCGCCAGTGCAATGAACAGCGCGTCGCGATTGCGGTAGTTGCTGTAGATCGCGCCGGTCGTCATCCCGGCGCGCTCGGCGATGTCCGCCATCGTGGTGTGTTCATAGCCCTTCTGCCGCGTCAGCTCGCGCGCGGCGTCCAGCAGCCTGGCGCGCGTTCGCGCCCGCTTGTCGCCCTTGGGCCGCCTTCGCGGATTCTCCGCTGCCGTCGTCATTGTTTCCTGCCCGGATTCTGCTATTGGATAGCAATCGTATAATATAATACTCATACGGAATAACAAGCATGACGACGGACGATCTGGCCGCCGGGGTGGCGATCAGGCGCTATGTCGACGCCGGCGCGTTGGCCGGCGCGGCGACGCTGGTCTGGAGAGATGGCGAAGCGCGGGTCCTGTGCGTCGGCTGTCGCGACCTGGAGACCGGGTGTCCGGTCACGCGCGACACGATCTTTCGCATTGCATCGATGTCGAAGCCGATCACGTCTGCCCTGGCCCTGATGCTGTTCGAGGAAGGGCGCTTCGCGCTCGACGACCCGATCGCCCGCTGGGCGCCGGAATTCGCCAGGATGCGGGTGCTGCGTTCACCGGAAGGGCCGCTCGACCGGACGGAACCGGCCGAGCGGCCGATCACGTTCGCGGATCTGCTGACCCATCGCGCGGGCTTCACCTACGGCGACTTCCACCGCGGGCCGATCGCCGCGGCCTACCGCGATGCGCTGGGCGGCGACATCGACAGCGCGGTGCCGCCGCACGAATGGATCGCTCGCCTGGCCGGGCTTCCGTTGATCGATCACCCGGGCCGCGGCTTCCACTACGGCAAGTCCACCGACCTGCTCGGGCTGCTGATCGAACGCATCGCGGATGCGCCGCTGGCGGACGTGCTGCAGCGCCGCATCTTCGAGCCTCTCGGCATGCGCGATACCGGCTTCGCCGTCGCAGCGAAGGATTACGGGCGTCGCGCCGGGTTGCTCGGCTTCGATGACGAAGGTCGTCCGGCCACGCTCAGGTCCGTTCCCGGCGGACACGCGCTGTCCGAGCGGCCGGCCGGCATGACCTTCGTTTCCGGCGGCCAGGGCCTGTGGTCGACCCTGGACGACTTTCTCGCATTCGCGCGCATCTTCGTCGAGGGCGGCGCCGCGGCCGGGGTTCGCCTGCTGCGGCCGGCGACGCTGGGGATGATGGCGTCGAACCGTCTCAATGCCGGTCAACGCGCCGCGGCGCGGCTGCTCGGGCTGCCGCTGTTTGCGCAAGGGCACGGCTACGGGATGGGGGTGGCCATCGTGATGGAGCCGGACAAGGCCGATCCCACCCGCTGCGGTGGCGGAACCGGCGCCGTCGGCTGGCCCGGCGCCTACGGCAGTTGGTGGCAGGCGGATCCGAATGACGGCTCGGTCAAGATCTTTCTCGCCCACAGCATGGTGGAACTCGAACAACTGGCCAACGGTGTCGGCCTGGCGTGTGGGGCGCGATCAGGGACTTCCAGGCGCTGGCGTACCCCGCAGCAACGCCTTTTTGTCCAGGCGGCCTTGGCCGCGAGGTCGCATGGCCTCATCCGAGGCGTGCGCATGCCACCGGAAGGCAATTGCGGCTCGGCACCGCCGCGGCGGCGACGATCCCGCGTGCGGCCGGCCCGCGACCGCCCTGGGTTTCGCTGGCGAACTGAGAGATCGTGTCGCCGACGGCTATGCGCTTGCCGCCGTACATCGTCTTCTGCCCACGGAACCAGAATGTCTGCGCCTGCGGATCGGCAATGTCGGCCTTGATCGCGAATGCCATGGCCACCTGGTCCGGAGCGAGCCGCCTCGGCAGGTCACCGGCTACGGCCGGAAGGCTCCACTGCCATCCGCGGAGAGAGCGGCACGCCCCATCGGACGCAAATCGGACCCCGAATGGCTCTAGAACGCAGGTTCGACGACAGGAAGAATGGCGCGCCCGAGAAGATTCGAACTCTAACCTTCTGATCCGTAGTCAGATGCTCTATCCAGTTGAGCTACGGGCGCGTCTTCGCCCCGACGGGGCCGGGGCGTGAAGGCGGCGGACCCTACGCCATTGTCCCGCGCTTGGCAAGTGCCGCCGGGCCGGCGGCGGATCGCGCCGCGGCGGCGTTCGACCGGAGCCCAAACCGCTTGAATCGCGCGGGAAAGCGTGTACTTGTCGCATTCCGGCGGCTTCGCTATGGTGCCGCCTGCCTGGGTGCCCACTCATCGCTTGAGTCGAATGCGACAGACTCGCAAGAATCATAACAGAACTGCGCCATTTCTGCCCGCCGCGGCCCGTCGCGACGCACCCCGACTCGGTGCGGTCGCGCTGCTGTGCCTGGCGCTCTGCGGCTGCTCCGACATCTTCCTGCCATCGCTGACCGGGGTCGACCCGGCCGGCGGCCAGACCGGCGGTCTGGTGCTCGGCTCGTCGTCCTTCGTGCCGAATGGGGTGTCCAGCGGCGCGTCGACCGGCACCATCGTCGGCGACCGCATCGACCAGATGCGCGACCAGCTGGAGCAGGTGCAGGGCGAGGTGCGGGCGGAGAACGCGCAGTTGCAGGCGGTGCGCACCGACAGCATCCAGGCCGCGGCGCGCTACCAGACCCGGCTGGCCGAGATCCGCACCCGTCTGCAGATCGGCACCACGCCCGGCAATCCTGAGCTGGTCGGCCGCTTCAACGAGGCGCAGACCGACCTGGAGACCTTCGGCGCCGAGGTCAACGCGCTGACCCAGCTGTCGACCAGGTTGCGACGACGGCGGCGAGCGCCTCCTACCTGCTGGCGACGGCGCGGGCCACCACGGGCTGACCGGCGCGGTCGACGAGGATCACCGCCAGCTGGCCGTGCTCGAGGACGAGACCAACCAGACCGTCGTGCTGATCGACCGGCTGCTGACCGAGCTGACCGAGGATCTGGGCCGCCAGACCGCCTATCTGGGCCGCGAGCGTGACAACCTGCGGGTCGTCTCGGTGGCGATCCTGAACGGGGAATGGTTCGGCAACAGTCTGGCCAATGCCGCCTACAGCGCGACCCCGGCCGGGGTGACGGCGCCGGTCGGCATCGCGGCCTCGCGGCCGCTGCTGATCATCCGGTTCACCGGCCAGTCGGTCGACTACGACCAGGCGCTCTACACCGCCGCACTCGACGTGATCAGCGTGCGGCCCGACGCCGCGTTCGAACTGGTCGCGGTGGCACGCGCAAGGCATCCCGGCCGAACAGGCGCTGGCCGCCTCGTCGGCGCGGCAGAATGCGGAGACCGTGCGGCAGCGGTTGACCGAATTCGGCATCCCGCCGCAGCGCGTCGCGCTGACCGAGGCGTCGAGCAGTGCGGCATTGACAAGCGAAGTGCATTTGTACATTCGCTAGGTGTGATCCACGCCTCCCGCGTCGCACACCGTCTCGGGCGAAGTGTCGCACGATGGGGTCAAGACGCTCGAAATCGCGCTTCAGGGCTTCATACTATTCCGGGTCGCCTTGGCGGCGACAGAACTCGTGGCGACCCGCACAGGCGGGCGGAAGAGTTGCGGCAATGGTGTGGCATGCTGACATCGGCCCGGGTCTGCCGCTGAACATGTACGAAACCTTGCCGACACATGACATGTTGCAGATCGGTCGCAGCATTTCGTCGAGATTTTAGGGTTTGCCAACGCCTCTTGCATTACAGAGTCATAATGTTGTGATATGCAGGCAACGCAGCGTGTCATTCGTGCAACCAGGCCGGCCCGTGGGGAGATCTGGCCTGTGCCTTTGATCGCCCGGGTGGACCGTGCGGTCTCGCCGCGCGAAGGCTGCGTTGCGACGGGGATGAAGGGGCAGGGGTGAGAGCGACGAGACAGGTCAGGATCGACCTTGCGCCGCACTGCCGCTGCCGGAAAGGGAGTGCGCAGTGCTGAACCGATCGGCATCGAACAGGTGGCTGGGGTCCGCGCACGGGCTGGCGCTGCCGTTGCTGGCGGCTGCTGTCGGCCTTGCGGTCACCGCCGGCGAAGCCCGGGCGGATGCGCGGGCCGAATCGGTGTCGCAGCGGATCCGACCGGAATACGAGCCTCTCGGCCTGCCGCTCGACCTGCTGTTCTGGGAAACCGGGCGCCTGTTCGCGCCGGATTCGACCCGGCCGCGCGAGGGCGAGACCGCGTTCGGCTCGTTCATCGTGTTTCCGTCCGTCGATTTCTCGGTCGAGTTCAACGACAACGTCTTCCGCGAGGAGACCGGCGAGAACTCCGACATCATCTTCCGCGTGACCCCGCTGATCCGCCTGGAATCCGACTGGGACAACCACTTCCTGGCCATCGAGGGCGGGCTCGAGTACGGCAAGTTCGTCGACCTGTCCGGCGAGGACTATCTGGATGGCCTGGCCGCCGCCGAGGGGCGCATCGACGTCACCGAGGACATCGACATCAACGGCCGCGTCGAGTATCGCGCCAGCCATGAGGGCCGCGGCGACGTCGACGATCCGGGCGCCCAGTTCGACATCACCACCTACGACCGCTGGGGCGGCCAGATCGGCGCGCGCTACGACAACCCGCTGCTGACCGTCGAGCCGGGATACGAGTTCTTCGCCTACGACTACGACGACGCCAGCGGGCCGGGCGGCACGATCAACAACGACGACCGCGACCGCACCGAGCAGCGCGCCTTCGTCCGCCTGTCGCACCAGCTGCAGGAGGACCTGTCGGTGTTCGTCGAGCCGTCGCTGAACTGGGTCAGCTACGACAGCAAACCCGACGACGACGGCTTTAACCGCGACAACAACGGCTATGCCGTGGTGGTCGGTGCCGAGTGGGACCCGGACGAGGTCTGGGAGATCCGCGGCGGCATCGGCTATCAGAACCAGGACTACGACGATCCGGCGTTCAGCTCGATCTCCGGCATCACCTTCGGCGGCACCGTGCTGTGGAACGTCGACGAACTGACCACGGTGGAGGCCGGCTTCGACCGCTACATCGACCAGACCACGCTGACCAACTCGGCCGGCAAGGTGAACGACCAGTTCGCCGTCAATGTCGACCATGAGCTGCTGCCGAACTGGATCCTGTCGGGCGAGGGCCTGTATCGCCGCGAGAATTTCAACGGAATCAGCCGCGACGACGATTTTTACGGAGCGGGAATATCTACCGATTACTATCTCGGCGAGAATGTCGTGATCGGTGCGGAGTACTTCTATGAGCGCCGGGATTCGGATGCGGTCAACGAGTCGTACAGCTCGAACAGCCTGATCCTGAATCTGCTGCTGCGCATGTGACCGGATTGGATGAGGGTTCGACGATGAGCGGTTTGGTGCGGCTGATCGCCAACGCGGCGCTGGCGATTGCGGCGACTCTGGCGGTTTCGGGATGCAGCCTGTTCGAGGACGAGCCGGCGACGGGCTCCGCCGGCGCGGGCGACGGCGGCACGGTCGCGGCCGGTACGGGCGACGGCGGCCAGCCGGCGACCACGGCCGGCGGCCCGCCGGTCTACCTGATCGGCCCGGGCGACGAGCTCAACATCATCGTGTTCGGCCACCCGGACCTGTCCGGCAACTTCATCGTCGACCAGCAGGGCGACCTGACCATGCCGCTGATCGGCCGGCTGCCGGTGCGCGGCCAGACCGTCGACACCATCACGACCGACCTGACCGCGGCCTATGGCGGCAGCTACCTGGTCGACCCGCGGGTCAGCGTCGAGCTGCTCAACTCGCGGCCGTTCTACATCCTGGGCCAGGTCAACACCCCCGGCGAATATCCCTATGTCCGCGGCGTCACCGTGCGCCAGGCGGTGGCGATCGCCGGTGGCTATACCCGGCGCGCCGACACGGCCGAGTTCGTGATCTACCGGCAGAACGAGACCGGCAGCCAGGAGATGCGGGCCACGGCCGATACGATCGTGCTGCCCGGCGACACGGTCGAAGTGCAGCGCCGGCTGTTCTGAGCAATTGGCTGTCGGCGCGGTCGGCGCCGACCTTTCTCGCCAGCGCGGATAACGCCGCGGCCGATGCCGCCCCAATTTAGGACTTTGCAAAGCGGCAACGTATAATCTGCCATACTGCACGGAGCGGCCCCAGCGGTCGCTGAACCCCGTGGATCGGCGCGCCGAAGCGACGGCGCGGTGTCTGTCACAGGTCTGGGGCGCAAGATGAGCCTGCCGTCCGTCACTCAACTGCCCGTTGCCCGCAAGTCGCAGGAACTCAGCACGGAGCTGGCCTACTACTCGCCGGCCCCGCCGCCGCCGCCGGAGGACGAGGGCCTCGACCTGAAGCGGGTGATCGGTGCGGTCAAGCGGCGCAAGTACTTCATCCTCGCCGTCGTGCTGCTGCTCACCGGCCTGTCCTACCTGTTCATCCGCCAGCTGACCCCGATCTACGAGGCCAAGGTCACGCTGCTGGTCCAGATCGACCAGGCCCAGCTGCTGCCGGGCAACCCGCTGCTGGCGGCGCAGAACCCGAACATCGAGGCGCGCGAGACCGAAGCCGAGGTGCTGCGCTCGCGCCAGCTTGCCGGCCGCGTGGTCGACGAGCTCGACCTGGTCGCCAGCCCGCTGTTCAACCCGCTGCTGGCGAAAGACGAAGGCTCGGTGCTCGACTCGATCGTCGGCGGCATTTCCTCGCTGTTCGGCGGCGGCGACGCCGCCGACGACACCGGCCGGGCGGAAGACGCGCTGGCAGAGCGGCTGATCGCCGACGGCGAGGACCCGACCGCGGTGGCCTCGCCGCTGACGCCGGAGGAGACGCGCGACCTCGTCATCCAGAACCTGCTCGGCGTGCTGACGGTGAAGCCGTCGGACCGCGCGCAGACCATCGAGGTGATCGTCGCGCTGTCCGACCGCTATCTGGCCACCCGGATCGCCAACCACCTGGTCCAGGCCTACATCTCGAGCAAGATCGAGGCGGTGCAGGCGACCGAAGGCGGCGCCAGCGCCTATCTGCAGCAGCAGGTCGACGAGGCCGAGCAGCGCCTGCGGGCGGCGCAGCAGGCGCTGTCCGACTACCAGCAGGCCACCGGCACCTACGACGTCGAGGGCACCACCCTGCTGACCACGCAGGTCGCGCGGCTGAGCGCCGACCTGCTGGAGGCGCGCAACCGTGCGCAGATCGCCCAGGCCGCCTACGACCAGGTCCAGCAGATGATCGCGACCGGCGCTGGCATCGATTCGATCCCGGCGGTGATGGACAGCGCGCTGATCGCCAGCCTGCGCCAGCAGGCAGCCGACGTGGAGCGCCGGGTCGCCGACCTGCGCACGCGCTACGGCCCCGACTATCCGGAGTTGCGTGCCGCCCAGGCCGAGCTCGGCAACCTGCAGGCCTCGATCGGCACCGAGGTGCGCAAGATCGGGCTCCGGCTGGAGAACGACCTGCAGCTGGCCCGGTCCAACGTGGCGGCACTGGAGCAGCAGGTGGCTGCACTCGAGGGCGACCTGGAGGTGCAGTCCGGCTCCCAGGCCGAGCTGGTCAGCCTGCAGAGCCAGGTCGAGAACGCCAATGCCTTCTACCAGCAGCTGCTGGCGCGGCAGATGGAGGTCCAGACCCAGACCAACGACACCGTGCAGGCCGATGCGCGGGTGATCTCCGAGGCCGTGGTCCCGGACCAGCCCGCCTTCCCCAACACCAAGCTGATGTTGGCCGCCGCGGTGGCGGGCTCGCTGGTGATCGGCGCCGTGCTCGCCCTGCTGGCCGAGTTCATGGACGCCGGTTTCCGCAGCATGACCCAGGTCGAAACGATGACCGGCGCGCCGGCGCTGGGCCTGATGCCGATGACCAAGGGCGGCAAGGAGCCGCACATCGTCGCGATGGAGAACCCGAACTCCGCCTATGGCGAGGCGGTGCGAAGTCTGCGAACGGCGCTGCTGTTGTCCAGCGCCGATGCGCCGCCGCGTACGGTGTGCGTGACCTCTTCGCTGCCCGACGAAGGCAAGACCTCCACCGCCCTGTCGATCGCCATCCTCGCCGCGAAGTCCGGCCAGAAGGCGGTGATCCTCGACTGCGACCTGCGCCGGCCGTCGGTGCACAAGGTGCTGGGCCGCGAGAACAACGCCGGCCTGGCCGACTATCTCACCGGCAAGGCCAAGCTCGCCGAGGTGCTGGAGATCGACCCGGACAGCGACCTCCACTACATCACCGCCGGATCGAAGACGCCGAACCCGCCGGAGCTGCTGCAGTCGCAGACCATGCTGAAGCTGCTGGCGGAGCTGAGCCGCGAATACGACCTGGTCGTGCTCGACACCCCGCCGATCATGGCGGTGTCCGACGCGCTGCTGCTGCTGCGCCGCTGCGACAAGACCGTCTACGTGGTGCGCTGGGAGAAGACCAAGCGCAACACGGCGGTCGCCGGCGTGCGCCAGGCCTACGATGCCGGCGGCGACCTGGCCGGCGTGCTGCTGACTCAGGTCAACGCCAAGAAGATGGCCCAGTACGACTACGCCGATTCCGGGTATTACTATTCCAGCGCCTACAAGAAGTACTACACGGAAGACCGCTAGCGTGGCCCCATGTTCCTGCAGCGCCTGAGCCTGGTCTGCGTGATCGCGGTCGCGGCCGCGATCGCGCTGGTCGCCGGCCCGCGGATCATGGCCGGGCTGGAACTCGCCGAATCGCAGGACACGCTGCGCCGCATCCGCGGCAGCGAGCAGGTGAACTACGGCGCCATCTTCGAAGCCATCGACACGCGCCGCGCCGCGGCGGCGCGCGACCCGGGTCCGCGCGCCCAGGCCGAACTCGGCGAGCTGCTGCTGACGCTGGCCGCGCTCGACGACCCGCGCGCGCAGGAACTGCGGCCGCAACTCGCCGAGGAGGCGATGGCGGCGACGCGGGCGGCGCTGGTCAAGTCGCCGACCCAGCCCTTTGCCTGGACGCGCTATACCCAGGCGCTGGCGCTGAAGACGGAGCTGGAGCGGGCGCAGGGCGCGGCGCAGGCCGGCACCGTGGCCGCGGTCGACGGCCCTTTGTCGATGGCGATCGTCACCGGCCCGTGGCAGGCCAGCCTGGTGCCGACGCGGGTCGAGATGGGGCTGTATTTCTGGTATCGGCTGTCCGATTTCACCCGTCGGCTGGTCGCCGGGCAGATCTTCATCGCCGCACGGCAGGACCCGGTCGCGCTGGCCGCGGTGACCCGGCGCCAGAACGCGCTGCGCGAGGTGATGGCGATCCTGCTGGCGGAGGACGACCTGCTGCAGGAATTCACCCGCACCTACTACTACACCCAGTCGATCGACGCCGAGCAGCGCGGGCTGGGCCAGCAGCAGGGTCAATAGCCGGCGGCCGGCACCAACCGGTCAGGCATCCCGTTCCGCCAGCGGCACCGCCACGTGGCGCATCGGTTCCACCACCAGGGCGAAGGTCATCAGGCCGAACCAGGCGCCGACCAGTGCGATCGCCAGCAGCAGGCCGAGCCGCGGCGGCGTCCGTCGGGCAATGCGTTCGAAGGCGAAGGATTCGCGCGGACGGTGCATGCTGCCGCTCCTGATCCGGACCGCCCCCTGCGACCGGGGCGCAGTGCGGATATCGGCATTCGGCGCCCGTCGCGCCAATAGCGGCAGGCTGGCGGTGCGATGCCGACCGGGCATCGCGCGGCCTGGGCGCGGTCAGCCGACGTCGACCGGCGCGGGGTCCTGCGGCTGGACCGCCGGCGCGGCCTCGCCCTGCACGGTGCCGACAAGGCCGTCGTCTTGAAGCAGCGACGCCGCCATCAGGCTGAGCGATGCACTGACCGAGGTCATCATCCCCGCGATCAGCATGGCGTGACTGAGCCGCATGACATCCCCCTGTCGCCGGGTGCACAGCGCACCCTCTGGCTCTGTCGCCGAATGTAGCGCTTGGGTTCATGCGGCACTGTGACGGACGTCGCCGGGGCATGCGCGCCGTCACAGGTCGTGGCCGGCCGCCCTTGCCTCTTCCAGCAGGCGCAGCGCCGGGTGATAGTCCTCGTCCAGCACCATCAGCCGGCGCGCGAATGGGAAAGAGGGGCCGAGCAGGCTGCCGGATTGCTGGTCGAAGATCTCGGCTTCGATGCCGGCGTCGGCGAGCACGGCCGTGAACCAGGACAGCGCGATGGGATCGTAGCTGCGCAGCAGTTCCTTCATGCCGCCCGTTCCGAGTGAAGGCGGCTGCGCGCCACCACCGTGGCTTGCGGCAAGGCGTCGCCGCGCAGGCATGCGCATGCGGCGCGGCTTGACCGGTCGCCCGACCTCTCTCTGCTCCCTGTGCGCGCGGACCGTCAAGCCGACCCGCCGCGCTGGCCAGGATTGGAGCACCGTGACCGGGGCAGCACAGACCCGCCCGCAGCATCGGCCGGCCGAGCCGCCCGCCACAGGCAAGCCGCCGTCGCTCGACGGGCTGCTGGCCCTGGTCGGCGACGACCTGGCCCGGGTGAACCAGCTGATCGTCGACAACATGGACAACCCGGTGCCGCTGATCCCGCAGCTGGCCGGGCACCTGATCGCGGCGGGCGGCAAGCGGCTGCGGCCGATCCTGACGCTGGCGGCGGCGCAGCTTTGCGGCTATCGCGGCGAGCGGCACCTGGGGCTGGCCGCCTGCGTCGAGTTCATCCATTCCGCCACGCTGCTGCACGACGACGTGGTCGACGAAAGCAAGCTGCGCCGCGGGCTCGACACCGCCAATGCGGTCTGGGGCAACCAGGCCAGCGTGCTGGTCGGCGACTATCTGTTCACGCGCGCGTTCCAGCTCATGGTCGCCGACGGCTCGCTCGAGGTGCTGGAGATCCTGTCCAACGCCTCTGCGGTGATCGCCCAGGGCGAGGTCCACCAGCTGGCCATCGCCAGCAACCTCGACACCTCGGTCGAGGACTACATGACCGTGGTCCGGTCGAAGACCGCCACCCTGTTCGCGGCGGCGGCGAAGATCGGCGCGGTGGTGGCGGACCGGCCGGCGGCGGAACGCGACGCGCTCGACGCCTATGGCATGAACCTGGGCATGGCGTTCCAGATGGTCGACGACTTCCTCGACTATGCCGCCAGCCAGGAACTGCTGGGCAAGTCGGTCGGCGACGACTTCCGCGAGGGCAAGATGACGCTGCCGGTGGTGTTCGCGATCCAGCACGCCACCGCCGAACAGCGCGCCTTCTGGAAGCGGACGCTGGAGGACATGGACCAGCGCGACGGCGATCTCGCCCACGCGATGGCGCTGTTGCAGCAGTGCGGCGCGCTGGAGGACACCAAGGCGGAGGCGCGCCGGTTCGGCGAGCAGGCCCGCACGGCGCTTGCCATGTTCCCCGAGCGGCCGGCCCGGCGCGAGCTTTCGGCCGTGATCGATTTCTGCATCGCCCGCTCGAACTGAGCGCGGCCGCGATGCCGCAGCGGCTGATCGCCCTGTTCCGCCAGCACGCCGCCTACAACCGGGGCGCCAACCGGCGGCTCTATGCCGTGTGCGCCGGCTTGACCGACGCCCAGCGCCGGCAGGACCACGGCGCCTTCTTCGGCTCGATCCACGGCACCCTCAGCCACATCCTGGTCGGCGACCGCATCTGGATGGCGCGGTTCGCCGGCGCGACGGTGCCGTCGACCGGCCTCGACGCCGTCCCGTTCGACGGCTTCGCCGAGCTGCGCGCGGCGCGCGAGGCCGAGGATGCGCGGATCGAGGCCTTCTTCGCCGGCCTCGACCCGGCGTTCCTCGACCGCACCATCGGCTACGTCAACAACGAGGGGCGCCGCTTCGACGACCCGGTGACCGTGCTGGTGCCGCATTTCTTCAACCACCAGACCCACCACCGCGGCCAGGTCCACGCCATGCTGACGCGGATCGACCGCACCCATGCGCCGGTGCTGGACATGCACCGCGTGCTGATACCCGACCCGGCCGGTTAAAGCGGCGGCGGCGTCCGCCGGCCCTGCGACCAAGCGGCCCTGCGACACGTTCGTCCACGCCGGTTGTGCGCCGCCGGCACGGGCGCGAGCATCCGGCATCGACCGGATGGGTGTTGCGGGGGAGGGCGCCATGGACATCGAATCCGCGCTGGATGCGCTCGGCGTGCGGCCGACCGATCTGCGGCCGGAGGAGCGGGCCGCGCTCGACAAGGACGGATTCTTCGCGCGCCAGGGGGTGCTGACCCCCGCCGAATGCGACGGCATGGGTGCGGCGTTCGACCGGCTGAGCGCGGCCGAGGGTGCGCGCGGCGGCCACGAGGTGCATATCGAGCCGACCGCCTCGCGCGTGTCCGACATCTTCAACAAGACCGACGCCTTCGACCGCTGCCTGGCCATTGCGCCGGTGCTGGCGGCCGCCCGTCACCTGCTCGGCCCGTTCAAGGTGCACGGCGCCAACCTGCGCGACCCGCACAAGGGCGGCGGCCACCAGGACATCCACGTCGACGTGCCGAAGAACCGCCCGGACGACTGGTGGGTGCTGAACGCGATCTTCGCCTTCGACGACATCACGCTTGAGAACGGGCCGCCGCGGGCCGTGCCCGGCTCCCACCGCTGGGCGCCGATCAACGTGCCCTATGTCAACGTCGGCGACTGGACGCCGCAACCGCTGTCGCCGGAGGACGCGGCGCGGGTGCCGGCCGATCTGGCGGCGCCCTATCCCGGCGAGGTGTTCTTCACCGCGCCGCGCGGGTCGGTGCTGGTGCTCAACTCCTGCACCTGGCATGGCGGCACCCGCAACGTCGGCGGCGCGCGCCGGCGCGTGCTGCACCTGACCTACACCCGCCGCGACCTGCCGCAGCAACTGGTGCAGCGCGCCCACCTGACCCCCGGCCTCTACGACCGCATGAGCCAGGCGATGCGCTGGCTGCTCGACATCGACGACGAAGGCACGGTCGACCCGGCGATGCTGCGCTCGGCCGCGCGTGCCAGCAAGCGCGGCGACTGGTGGGCCTGAACGGCCCGCCTTGACCGGGCGCCCTGCCGCCAGCAGGCCGGCCGTGCCGCAGATGTCCGGATGGTGTCCGGCAGGTCAGTTGCAAAGGGCGGGTGCGGCGCGCAAGATCGCGGCCGGCGGGACTTGCACAAGGCGCGCTCCAGAATTCCGCAGCGCTGTTGCCGTGTGCCGGGCTCTCGCGGAGAGACACCCATGCCGTTCAAGGCGCCTTATAGACCGTACACCCAGGGTGACTTCATCTTCGGGGTCGCGGAGAGCATCACGGCATTCCAGCAGCACGTCACCAGCAACCAGGGCATCGCCTTCAAGGCAAACACTTCACAGCCGGTGACCACCATGAAGCAGTTGTCGACGTCGCGGAATGATGTCGCGAACAAGTTCACCGGTGAGCGGCAAGACCTGAACAATGCGTATCTGGATTCCCTGGAGAATCACCCGAAATATATCAACGCACCGAACATAACCTACGACAATCAGGCCTCGATGAACAATGCGCTGTTCCGCGCAAAATCGAAAGCGGGCCTGAACTTCTGCGTGACCTCCAATCGGCATCTGCATTTCGTCCTGGACGACCTGGATCTGGCCGGCGTTCTGGCGAAGAACTGGAAGCATCCGACGAAACCGAACAACCCGAACAACGAGTTCAAGACCAGCGCGACGGACAAGGTGCGGACGGTGACGGGAGCCGAGTTGCGCTGGATCTACCGGAACAGCAATCGGCCCGAGACCCAGGAATATGTGCAGTTCTGGTACAACAACGCACAATGCTGCCCGCCCTGGGAGGCGAACTTTGGCGCGGTGCAGATCGGCGCACCGCAGCCGCAGCAGTGGGCCAACTACAAGGCGCTCTGAGCCCGAACCGGTATGCGGACCAGGGCTTCCTTGCTGCCCGGCGCTGCGGACCGACAGCCATGGCCGCGGCACGGCCTTGCCTGACCCGATCTGCCGCTGACGGCAGGCGCACGCCCAGGGCCGGGCCGCAGAATGGGGTATCGACCCCATAACGCAGGCAGGCGCCGCCGCTTACCTTCACATCACATCGGACGACCGCAAGGCGCGGCGTCGACGCGAATGGAGGTTGTGATGTTCGAGAAGGCGGTACGCAACGGTCTGGGCCGCGGGCGCGGATTTGCGGTCATTGCGGTTCTGACTGCGGCTTCGCTCGGCGCCTGCGTGCCGGTCGGCCAGGGCTTCAAGCCCGGTCCCGGCTTCGGCGGCAACCCGCAGCCGGCTCCGGCGCCGCAGCAGGTATTTGTGCCCGTGCCGGTCGCCACCCCGGCGTGCGAGCAGCGCATCGCCAGCAACGGCGGGACCGGCTTCTGGGATATCGGTCTTGGCCAGTGCTGGGCCTGTCCTTCCGGCAGCCAGCGCACCGTGTTCGACGTAACCGGCGCGGATGCCTGCCAGTTCGGCTTCCCGTTCGGCGAGATGGTGGCGGCGGAGTATCTCGGCGGCCGCTGAGCCGGTCTGCCCGCCGCGGCCCTCCACCCGAGTCGGGCCATCGCCCTTTTGCCCATGCGCAACCGAATTGCTGCTGGCGTTCCGTGCGCGACTGGCTCAAACACCGATGGACGGCAACCTGTATCCGGCCGCTTCCTCTGTGCCCGACCGCGGCGATCTTCCTGTCCACGTTCCGCATTGCCCACCCAACCGGGAGCACACCATGGATTTGCGTCACCGCGCCGGCCTGGCCGGCCTCATTCTGCCTGTCTTGGTTGCAACGGCACTCGCCGCGTGCGTGCCGGTCGGCCGGGCTGCCGGCCCCGGCCCCTTCCTGCCGGGCACCCCGTCCACTGGCGCCCCTTCTGCCGGTGGCGGTGCGCCCGGGTTCGCCGGACCCGACCGCCAGAGGTTCATCGACCCGCGGGCCGGCGGGGTCTGGCTGGACGGGTGCTACACCGCAGGCGACTGCGATAACGACGAGAACTTCCACGCGTTCTGCAGGGAACAGGGCTACACCGTGGCGGTTTGGGGGGAATCCCAGCCGATCGATGTCGGAACCTATCGCTATGGCGACGGGTCGATCTGCACCGGTCAGAGCGGCGAACCGTGCCAGCGGGTGACCTTTGTCGACTGTGCCCGCTAGCGTGAGACGGCATCGGAATGGAGAGACCGGGATGACCGATAGCATCTTCGATGCCGGGGTCCGGCGCAGCATCCTGCACTGGGCCGCCGCCCTGGGCGCCGTCGCGGCCGTCGTCGGCTGCGTGCCGATACAGCCGGGCACCGGCTTCCCGGGTGGGCCGGGCAACGGGCCGGTCCGGCCGGTGGCGCAGTTCGAATGCCCCGAGACGATCTGGGGTGTCCCGGATGTCGAGCAGGTATTCACCTGTCATTGCGGGCCGGTCCAGCCGTCCTCGATGCCGCTGGCGGTGGTCGGCACCAACATCTACGACGCAACGTCGCAGCTATGCCTGGCCGGGGTCCATGCCGGCGCGATCGGCTGGGAGGGCGGCAACATCTCGGTGAATCCGGCCGGCCATCGCAGGGAATTCTACGGCTCCGAGCGAAACGGCGTCAGATCCGACAGCCTGAACTTCAACCATTACAGCTTCTATTTCGTCGGCTACTGATGCGCTCCGTGTTAGAGCCCGAGGGCATCGACACTCGCACCGGCACCTGCTCGACGCGCATGTGATCGGCAGACATCAATCAACCTGTCGGGGCGGCGCTTCAAAGCGCCGCCCCGATCGTTTCTTCACCCGGCGTCGCTGCCTGATCTGGGCAGAAATGGGGCGTTGACCCCATACGACCGCAGTCCAGACGCACCTAATCTTCTACAGATCGCCGCCGCGGGCGGCCTCGGCCCACCCGGCTTGGAGAGGTGTACAGCATGGTCGATCTCCAACAAACCGAAGGCGCATCTGGCGTTGCCCACTGGCGCGGCAACGTGCGCCGGTGGCTCCGTCCCGCGCATCGGTCGCAAGCGCGACACCCTGTCCGGCTTGGGCTATGCATGCCGACGATGACTACCGACGCAGCGAGCGCAGATCGTCCGGCGGACCAATACGGCGCCCTAGAGTTCGCGCGCCGGGTCGATCAGCCCTTCCTTCAGGGCCAGCGCGACCAGCTGGGCGACGGAGTTGACCTCCAGCTTCTGCATCAGGCTGGTGCGGTGCTTGTCGACCGTCTTGATGCTGATGCCCAGGCCGGCGGCGATCTCCTTGTTCGACCGGCCGGCGATGATCATGTTCAGCGTCTGGCGCTCGCGGTCGGTCAGCTTGTGCCGGCTCGGCTGGTCCTCCAGCCGGGCCAGGAAATAGGCGGCGATGTGCCGGCCGCCGTTGACGATCAGCGGCAGCTTGGCGAACATCTCCGCATTGTCGGCGGCCTTGGAGAACAGCCCGTCGACGCCGGCGTCGATCAGGTCGCCGATCAGCCCCGGCGCGCTGATGCCGGTGAACACCACCACCTTGGTCTGCGGGCTCCAGCGCCGCACCTCCAGCAGCACCTCGACCCCGCCGGCATGGGGCATCGAGACGTCGAGCAGCAGCAGGTCGGGCCGATGGCGTTTGACCGCGGCGATGGCGGCCAGCCCGTCGCCGGCCTCGTCCACCACCCGGATCGGCGTGGTGCCGACGACGCCCGGCGCCTCCAGCGCGCCCTTCAGGCCGGCGCGCACGATCTGGTGGTCGTCGGCGACGACGGCGCGGATGGTGAAGGGATCGACTTCGCTCACACGGACCTCGAACTGATTCGGCCGGGCGGGGCCGGTTCACGGGGGCCATTATGAGGCATTTCCGCATGCCGGCGCGACCCTGGCGCGCCCTGGCCGGTCTGACGGCGGCGGTGCTCGCGGTGCTAGCGGCGGTTACCGCGGCGCCGGCGCTCGACCTGCTGGCCGGCGAGAGCGCCGCGGTCGCCGGCGTCGAGATCAGCTACATCCGCGATCCCGACGGTACGCTCGACCTGGCGCAGGCGCTGGCCGCCTACGATGCCGGCGCGGCCCAGCCGCTGGGCCGCCAGTCGGCCGAGTTCGGGCACGCGTTCGACAGCTTCTGGCTGTTCGTCGCGGTCGCCAACCGGGCGAGCGCGCCGGCCGCTGGCATGTGGCGACGCGCGCCCCGTTCGTGCCCGACCTCACGGTGCATCTGCGCACCGACCGGGGCGACACGGTCCTGCTGCAAAGCGACGGCCGCGCGCCCTTTGCCGCACGGCCGGTGCCGCATCGCTTCCTGATCGGCGAGGCCTTCGAACTGCCCGCGCATGGCCGTGGCGACCTGGTGCTGTCCTACACCGCCGGCGGCGGCAGCAGCCTGCCGTTCAGCATCGAGTCCGAGACCGGGCTGCGGGCGTTCATGGTGGAGGATGCCTGGCTGTCCGGTCTGTTCTATGCCTTCAGCCTGGCCTCGATCCTGTTCTTCTCTTTCGCCAGCATCGCCACGCGGTCGCGGGCGGGCCTGCTCTATGCGGCCCTGTTCGCCCTCGGCCTGCTGCTGCTGGCGCAGATCGACGGGCTGGCCTTCCAGTTCCTGTGGCCCGACTGGCCGATATGGAACGGCTATGCCGCATTGCCTCTGCTGCTGGCGGTCTGCGCGCTCGGCTTCTACGTCGCCGGCGTGCAGCGTGCCGTCGCGGTCGCCAGCCCGCGGTTCCGCCGGGCGATGAATGGCTTTGCCCTCGGCAGCCTGGCGCTGATCGTGCCGGTGCCGTTCGCCGGACTGGGCTGGCTGATGATCGCGGCCTATCTGCTGCTGGTGGCGATGATCGGCGCCCACGTGCTGGCCGGCGTGCCGCTGGTCAGGGCGCGCGGCGGGCTCGGCCTGACCAGCACGATCGGTGCCGGCCTCACCGGCGGCACGATCCTGGTGCTGATCGCGCTGTTCCTGGCCGGGGTGGAGATCCCGGCCCTGCTGCTCGGCAACATCCACCGGATCGCCTTTCTGCTGATCGCGGTGACGACGATGATGACCCTGCACGGCTCGGTGCTGCAGCTGCGCCGCGACCACGAGCGGGCGCTGGAGCGCGAGGTGGATGCGGCGCGGCGCGACGCCGAGCTGAACCGCGAGTTGTTCGAAAGCGAGAAGAACTATGCCCGCGCCCGCGAGCTGGCGGCGCTGCGCCAGCGCCAGCTCGCTACCGCCACCCATGACATCAAGCAGCCGCTGGCCTCGTTGCGCCTGTCGATGGATGCGCTGGCCGCCACCGGCGACGCGGCGGTGCGCGACCGGCTGAAGGAGGCCTTCGACTATCTGGAGGGCCTGACCGGCACCTACCTGGCCGAGGCGCGCAGCGAGGCCGGCCAGGCCGACACCGCGGCGGATGGCGGCGACGCCGACGAGGAGGTCGCAGCGGCCGAGAGGGCAGAGCCCTATCCGCTGTCGCTGGTTACCGGCACCGTCGACCAGATGTTCCGTGAGGAGGCGGTATCGAAGGGGCTCGCCTTCGAGGTCGGCGGCAACGATGTCGAGGTGACGGTGCCGGTGCTGCCGCTGATGCGGCTGGTCAGCAACCTGGTGTCGAATGCGGTGAAGTACACGGTCGCCGGCCGGGTCGCGGTGCTGGCCGGGGCCGACGGCGATGGCCCGTTCATCACGGTGGAGGATACCGGGCCGGGCATGTCGCCCGCCGCGCTGGCCGAGTTCCGCCAGGCTGGCCGCAAGGGCGCGGCGTCGCAGGGCGAAGGCCTCGGCATGGCCATCGCCGACGACATCGCTGCCAAGCTCGGCCTGGCGCTGGCGGTCGAGAGCGCCCCGGGCCAGGGCACGCGCTTCCGGATCGCGATCGCAAGCCGGGGATCCGGGTCCGGCGGTTCGGCCCGCAGGCCGGTGGAGCAGACCGGCATGGCAGAACCTGCGCCTTGACGGGTCTGGCGTCCGTGACGCGCGCGGGGACGCGCTTCGGGAGGCGGAAGATGAGCCGGGTCGCTGCCCGGTCCCGTGCAGGTCCGCGCCGCTGGCGAGCCCTGGCCGCCTTTGTGTTCGCCATCTTGCTGGCGACCGTGGGCGGCGCGGGGCAGGGGCGCGCCGTCGACCTGGAGGTCGGCCGGCCCGCCGATCTGCCCGGGCGCGCGATCGCCTATATCGAGGACCGTGACGGACGCCTCACGCTCGAACAGGCCTTGGCCGCCTTCGATGCCGGCTCGGCTGCGCCGGTTCCGGGCGACACGGTCGACTTCGGCAACGTTTTCAGCACCTTCTGGCTGTTCGTGCGGCTGGACAATGCCGGCGACGCGCCCGGGACCTGGCATGCGGCGCTGTTCGCCCCGTTCTTTCCCGCCGTCGCCGTCTGGGTCCGGCACGCCGACGGCAGCCTGACCGCGACGCTCGATACCAGCGTGCACGAGCCGTTCGACCGCCGGCCGGTGCCGCACCGCTCGATGATCAGCGGGCCGTTCACGCTGCAGCCGGGCGAGCCTGCGGTCCTGGCGATCCGCTTCACCGCCGGCGGCGCGGCCGTGCTGCCGTTCAGCCTGGAGTCCGAGGCCAGCCTGCGGTCGATGCTGGAGCGCGACGCGGTGTTCAGCACCGCGTTCTATGTCTTCAGCCTGGGCAGCATCCTGTTCTTCGCCGTGTTCAGCTATGCGGTGCGGGCGTGGACCGGGTTGTACTACGCCGTCCTGTTCGCGTTCGGCACCCTGCTCAACGCCCAGATCGACGGCCTGACTTTTCAGTTCCTCTGGCCGTCCTGGCCGCAGTGGAACGCTATCGCCTCGCTGGTGCTCTGGTATCTGGTCTGCGCGGTCGGCTTCCTGGTCGCGGCGGCGCAGCGCGACAGCGAGGCGCCGAGCCCGCGCTTCCGTCTGGCGACCCGTGGCCTCGCCGCCGTCAGCATTGCGGTCAACGCGCTGATCCCGGTCGTCGAGCCCGGGGTGCTGGTGGTGGTCGGCTACATGCTCTGGGTGGTGATGATGTTCGCCCAGGTCGTCGCCCTGCTGCCGCTGCTGCGCCGGCCGACCGGCGGGCTCGGCACCGCCGGCCTCGTCGGCGTGCTGGCGGTCGCCGTCGCCGCCGCCACCCTCGTCGGCATGTTCATCGCCGGCGTGCCGCTACCGCCGTTCGTGATCTACAACGCGCACCGCATCGTCTACCTGGTCACCAGCCTGGTGACGATGGCGATCCTGCTCGGCTTCGTGCTGCAGCTGCGCCGCGACCACCAATCCGCCCTGCAGCGCGAGGTCGCCGCCGCCCGCCGCGACGCCGCGCTCAATCGCGAGCTGTTCGAGAGCGAGAAGAACTATGCCCGCGCCCGCGGTCTTGCCGCCCTGCGCCAGCGCCAGCTCGCATCGGCCACCCACGACATCAGGCAGCCGCTCGCCTCGCTGCGCCTGTCGCTCGATTCGCTGGTGGCCGACCGCGATTCGGCCGTGCGCGCGCGCCTGAAGGAGTCGTTCGACTATCTCGAGGGGCTGACCGGCACCTATCTGGCCGAAGCGCGCGGCGAGCCGGAGGACGCGGCCTTTCCCGAGCACGCGGACGAGCCCGACGACGCGCCGGCCGATACGCAGGACGGCGCGCAGGTCGAACGGACCGAGCCCTATCCGCTGTCGCTGATCACCGGCACCGTCGAGCAGATGTTCCGCGAGGAGGCGGTGTCCAAGGGCCTTGCGTTCAAGGTTGTCGGGTCCGATGCGCAGGTCGCGGTCCCCGTCCTGCCGCTGATGCGGCTGGTCAGCAACCTGGTCGCCAACGCGGTCAAGTACACGGGCGAAGGCCACGTCTCCGTCACGGCAGGGGCCACGGCCGAGGCCGCGTTTGTCGTGGTCGAGGACAGCGGACCGGGCATGGCGCCGGCCGCACTGGCCGAATTCCGCCGGGCCGGTCGCAAGGGCGAGGCCTCGCAGGGCGAGGGCCTTGGTCTCGCCATCGCCGACGAGGTCGCGGCCCGGCTGGGCATTGCGGTCGAGGCGGACAGCGCGCCCGGCCGGGGCACCCGGTTCACGGTGCGGCTGCCTGCGACATGATGCCGGCTGCCCCGGTTCCGGCCGCCTGGGATTCGGTCGCCCTGGCCCAACATCTGGTGGGTCGCCGTCACGCTTCGGTCATATTTAGGGTTGCAATCGGTCTGCCGAATCGCATATCCACTCCGGCCAATCAGCAACACCTTCGGGAACGGGCCGGGCATGACCCAACTGGTCATGAGAAATCGAACGCACGCGCAGCGCCGCCGGAATGGGCGGCGTTTTTTTGAGCGCGCGTGCCAGCCCGCCCTGCAGTGGGGCGGGCGAACCCGTCCCGTCCCCCCGGTCGTGCCGATTCGACCGAGTCACCCGTCAGAGCCGCCGTTGGGCGGCATTTTTTTTGTCTTCCCCCTGGCCTGAAAAGGAGCACCGCGCCATGGCATCGAACATGATCGACCCCTACGACTACAGCTATGCGGTCAAGCGCCTGCGCGCCTTCTTCGAGAATCGCGGCTTCATCGAGGTACACACCCAGAGCCGGCTGTCGATCCTGGCCGCTTGCGAGGATCCGCGCACGATCGCGACGTACAACTACGGCGGCCAGCTGTGGCCGCTGCCGCAGACCGGCCAGATGTGGCTGGAGCACGAACTGCTGACCAACCCCGACGCGCCCGGCTTCTTCTGCATCTCGACCAGCTTCCGCAACGAGCCGAACCCGGTGCCCGGCCGCCACGACCTGATCTTCCCGATGTTCGAATTCGAGACCCGCGGCGGCATCGACGAGCTGCGTGCGCTGGAGGAGGACCTGCTGGTCTATCTCGGCTTCGGCGCCAAGGCGTCGTTCGTGCACCAGACCTATCTCGACACCGCCGCCGCGTTCGAGGTCAAGGAGATCACCGGCGACATCGAGACCCGGATCGACCAGACCCACGGCCCGGTGTTTTTCCTGGAGCACTTCCCGATCTACACCAGCCCGTTCTGGAACATGCGCACCGAGGGCGACACCGCCAACAAGATCGACGTCATCCTGCACGGCATCGAGACCATCGGCTCGGCCGAGCGCTCGTCGGACCCGGTCAAGATGCGCGAGCTGTTCCATTCGATCAGCAACGGCATGTACGCCGACATCCTGTTCGCGCAGTTCGGCCGCGAGCGGGTGCAGCGCGAGCTGGACGACTTCCTCAGCCATGATTTCTTCCCGCGCTTCGGCGGCGGCATCGGGCTGACCCGGATGATGCGGGCGATGAAGCTGAGCGGCCTGGTGCCGAACCGCGACGCGCAGAACATGGCGATCGCCGCGGAATAGCGCCGCCATGCTGGCCCATCGCCTCGCGCTGACGTTGCCGCCGAAGCTCGCGCATCGGCTGGCGGTTCGCGCGCTGGCGCTGGGCCTGCCGATTGCCCGGCGGCCGATGGGCGGCCCGCTGACCCTCGCCGCCGGGCTCAGCTTTCCTAATCCGCTGGGCCTCGCCGCCGGCTTCGACAAGAACGGGGTCGCGATCGCGGCGCTGGCGCGGATGGGCTTCGGCCATGTCGAGATCGGCACCGTCACCCCGCGGCCGCAGGCCGGCAATCCGGGGCCGGCGCTGTTTCGCCTGAAAGCCGACCGCGCCATCGTCAACCGCCTCGGCATGCCCGGCGACGGCGCCGAGGCGGTGGCGCGGCGGCTGTCGCACTGGCGCGAGGCCAACCCCGATGCGCGGCTCCGGCTCGGCGTCAGCGTCGGGTCGAACCGCGACTCGACCGACATCGCCGCCGACATGGCGTTCGGGGTGAGCCGCTTCGGCCCGGTCGCCGACTATCTCGCCGTCAACCTGTCGTCGCCCAACACCCAGGGCCTGCGCGACTGGCAGACCGGCGACCGGCTGGCCCAGGTGCTGGACGCGGTCGCCGCGGCGCACGCGCGGCTCGCCCGGCGGCCGCCCTTGTTCGTCAAGCTGGCCCCCGACATGACGGCGGAGGACGAGGCAGCGCTGGTCGACCGCGCCGTCGCCGCCGGCCTCGCCGGGCTGATCGTCTGCAACACCACCGTCGCGCGGCCGGCCGGGTTGCGCTCGCCCGACGCCGGGCGGCTCGGCGGTCTCAGCGGCGCACCGCTGACCGCTCGCGCGCTGGCCCAGCTGCGCCGCATCCGCTCCCAGGCCGGCGGCCGGCTGACGCTGATCGCCAGCGGCGGCGTGATGTCGGCCGCCGACGCCCTGGCCCGGCTCGACGCCGGCGCCGCCCTGGTCCAGGTGATGACCGGCTGGGTCTATCGCGGCCCGTCGCTGGTCGACGAGGTGCTGGCGGCGCTGGCGCCGCCCTCTAACGCGGCGGCGTCGCCAGACTCGCCGCGATCGCGCGGGCTGCCGCGGCTGGGTCTGGCGCGGCGGTGATCGGCCGGCCGACGACGACCGCGGTCGCGCCGGCGTCGGCCGCCTCGCGCGGCGTCATCAGCCGCTTCTGGTCGCCGACCGCGCTGCCGTGCGGCCGCACGCCGGGGGTGACGATGTCCACCGCCGGCCCGCAGGTCGCGCGGACCAGCCCGATCTCCAGCGGCGAGGCGACGATGCCCGGACAGCCGGCATCCGCCGCCAGCGCCGCCAGCCGCCGGACCTGGTCCGAGGCCGCGCAGACGATGCCGGTTTCGGCGAGGTCGCGGTCGTCGATGCTGGTCAGTACGGTCACGCCCAGGACTCGCGTGGCCAGCTTGCCGGTGGCGGCCGCATTCTCCGCCGCCATGTCGCAGGCGGCGCGAAGCATCGCGCGCCCGCCGGCCGCGTGGATCGTGACGTAGTGCGGGGCCAGCGCGCGCAGGCTGCGCATGCCGCCGGCGACCGTGTTGGGAATGTCGTGCAGCTTGAGGTCCAGGAAGATCGGCAGGCCGCAGGCCTCGGCGATCGCCCGGGCGCCGTCCGGCCCCTGCGCGAAGTAGAATTCGAGCCCGAGCTTGATGCCGTCGACGTGGCGGCCGACGGCGGCGACCAGGTCGCGGGCACGCGCCATGTCGCCGGTGTCGACGGCGCAGTACAGTTGGCAGCGCCCCGCGTCGGTCGCCCTTTGCCGCTCGGCCAGTATCGTGGTGTCTGCCATCGCCCGCCGAATCCTTCCCGATCGTCCGGATGACCATGGAGCGAAGCCGATGAACGATGCAACCGCGGATGCCGTCGCCGGCGCCCTGCTTGCCGCCGACTGCTTCAAGGTGCGGGTGAATCCGCCGTTCCGCCTGGTGTCCGGCCTCGAGGCGCCGTTCTACATCGATTGCCGGCAGGTTCTCGGCCACCCGCAGAGCCGGGGCATCGTGATCGAGCACATGGTGGCGCGCGCCCGCGCCCTGGCCCCGTTCGACGTGGTCGCCGGCGGGGTGACGGCCGGCGTGCCGTTCGCCACCCTGATCGCCGACCGGCTCGACCTGCCGCTCGCCTATGTGCGCGGCGAGGCCAAGGCGCATGGGCTCGGCACCCAGATCGAGGGCGCGGCGGTGTCCGGCCGCCGGGTGCTGCTGGTCGAGGACCTGGTCACCACCGGCGACAGCAGCCTGAAGTTCAGCAGGATCCTGCGCGACAACGAGGCCGCGGTCGACCAGACGCTGGTGGTGCTCGACCGCTCGTTGGACCATTGCGCCAACCGTTTCGGCAATGCGCATCTGGTCATGCACAGCCTGTGCACGATCGACGTGCTGCTGCGCCGGGCCCATGCCGACGGCCGCGTCGACGCGGCCGCGATGGGCGAGATCCGCAGCTTCCTGCACGATCCCGGCGCATGGTCGGTTCGCCGTGCCGGCTGACAAAGTGGTGCTGGACGACGATGCGACGGCGATCCGCCGCGCGCTGGACTATCCCTATGAACGGCATCCGCGCGCCTATTGGCTGGAGGCCGGCGTGCCCCGCGACCACGCCGACCCCGCCGCGGCACGGCACGGCCGGGTGCCGGTGCTGGCCTACGGCTCCAACGCCGCGCCGTCGCAGTTGGCGCGCAAGTTCGCCGACCGGCCCTGCGGCGGCCGGCTGTTCGTCGAGCCGGTGACGCTGGAGGGGTGGGAGGTGGTCTACGCCGCCCGTCTCACCCGCTACGGCGCCGTTCCCGCGCGCCTTACCGCCGACGCGTCATGCCACGCCGGCGTCCACCTCACCTGGCTGACCGAAGCGCAGGCCGCCTGGATGGACGGCACCGAGGGCACGCACTATCGCCGTGCCACCCTGCCCACCGGCGCGGTCCGCGATGGCGAGGGGCGCGTGGTCGCCGGCGTCGTCGCCTATATCGAGGGCGGCGAGCCGCTGTCGGTCGACGGCCGCCATGCGGCGCTGGCCGCCGTCGCGACGGCAGGCCGCAGCCTGCCGGCCCACCGCACCGCCGATCTGCTCGCCCGCGCCGCCGGTCGCGCCGCCCACCCCGGCGCGCTGCCCGAGTTCGCCCTGCGGCTGGTCCGCGACCCCGGCTTCGCGGCACGGATCGCCGCCCTGCTGCGTGGCGGCCTGTGACGCGCTTCGCCCTGCGGCGACCGCAATCCCTCGTTAACGTCTGGCTCCTAGGATGAGTGTCGACCGAGTCCCCCCTGCCCGAAAGGCACCGCAATGCTGAAGCACGCCATGATCCGCCTGATGATTCGCATGCGCTGGCGGACGATCTGCTGCTGACCCCGAATCCCGGACCGAGTGTCGCAAGCGGTCCGGCGCCCTTTCCTTCTTCCCCCCTGTCGTCCATGTAGCCGCTGATGCGGCGCGCTCCGGCGCGCGATCGGCAGCGGGACGGACGGCATGGCAACGCGAGCAAGGGTGGGCATGGCGCTCGGCGCCGTGATTGCGGGCTGCGGGATCGGCATCTCCGCGGCCTATCTGTTCGGCTTCGTGCCCGGCGGGCCGGAGCCGACGGCGGTGGACGACCGCACCGGCGGCCCGGGCGGGCCGTTCACCCTGACCGACGACAGCGGCGCCACGGTGACCGACCAGGACTATCGCGGCCGCTATCTGCTGGTATTCTTCGGCTATACCTTCTGCCCCGACGTCTGCCCGACCACCCTGGCCGACATCGCCGCCGCGATGGACGCGCTGGGCGACGATGCGGCTGCGGTTCAGCCGCTGTTCGTATCGGTGGACCCCGCCCGCGACACGCCCGAGAAGCTGGCCGCATTCGTCGACAGCTTCGATCCGCGCATCGTCGGGCTGACCGGTACCGAGGAACAGCTTGCCGCGATCAAGGACGGCTATGGCGTCCTCAGCGAGATCGTGCCGAACGAGAACGACCCCGCCTACTATCTGGTCAACCACACCGCCGGCATTTTCCTGATGGATCGCGAGGGCCGGTTTGTCCGGGTCTTCGGCTACCCGACCACGACCGACCAGATCGTCGGCGCGATCCGCGAAACGATGCGGGCCGACGCCGCGGCAAGCTAGATCGACCGCCGACCGGATCGATGCGCCCGATCGGACGCGGGATGCCCTAGCGTCCGCGCGCGTCGATCGGCCAGATCGCTTCCAGCCGCTCGCCGCGCATGCAGTGCACCCAGCTGTGCAGGTTGATGGTCGGGTCGCAATGCGGGTTGATGCACTCGACCATTGCACCCGGTTCCATCGCCGGCGCGCCGGCCGGCAGCACCACGCGGCCGTGCTCGTCGCCCTGGAAGACATAGGTCGAGCCCGCCGGTGCGCCGCGCGCCGGCACCGGCTTCGGCCCGTCGGTGGCGAACGCCTTGATGCCGGCGTCGGTGGTCGCGCCGCCGTTGCGCGCTGCGCTGATCACGCTGGTGGCGACGAACAGCGACGGCCGGAACGGCGGTCCGTCCGGCCCGTAGTCGACCGCCAGATAGTCGACGTCCATGAACGGGTACGATCCGACCTGCAGTTCGCCATAGACCTTCAGCTCAGAGGCCATGTCGAAGGTGCCGGTGCCGGCGCCGGTGACGATGCCGGGCGCCATCCCGGCTTGGGTCAGCGCGGCGACGGTGTCGGCCAGCACCTTGCCCGAGGCGACCGTGGCGGCGCGACGCGCGCCGATGTCGACGATGTGCTGGTGGTGGCCGGCATAGGCCTGCACGCCGACGAAATCGAGCGTGCCGGCGTCGGCGATTGCATGGGCGATCATCACGGCGTCGCCGGGAGCGCAGCCGGTGCGGTCGAGCCCGATGTCGAGGTCGATCACCAGCCGCAGCCGTGTGCCGGCGGCGGCCGCCGCCTGGTCCAGTGGCGCGACCATGCGCGCGTCGTCGATCACCGCCATCATGTCGGTGCCGGATGCGGCCAGCGCAACCAGCCGGCCGATCTTCGCCGGCGTCGTCACCGGCGAGGTCAGCAGCAGGCCGGGAATGCCGGCGGCGGCCATCGCCTCCATCTCGCCCATGGTCGCGCAGCAGACGCCGAGCGCGCCGGCGGCGACCTGGGCGCGGGCGACGGCGACGCATTTGTGCGACTTGGCGTGCGGCCGCAGGTTCATGCCGTGCGCGCGGGCGTAGTCCGCCATCCTGGCGATGTTCGCCTCGAAGGCATCGAGGTCGAGAATCAGCGCCGGGGTGTTCAGCCGCGTGCGGGCATCGGCCGCGCCGATCAGCCCGGCATTGGGTCCGAGATCCTGGGTCATGGGTGGTTCCTGTCGTTGTCGCCTTGGGTCAGCTTTCGCGTTCGATTCGTTCGATCTCGGGCCAGAACTCGTTGAACACCTCGCCGCGCAACGCCCGCTCGAGCGTGCCGCCGGACTGACGGTCGGGGTGGTAGAGGCGCGCGAACGCCCGCTTGACCGCACCGAACCGGTCGCCGGTCCCGGCCGGCGTGCCGGCGCCGCCCGGCGACGGGGCCGGCACGGCGCTGCGCAGGCGCTCGACCTCGATCTTCAGCATGGCGGCGCGCTCCTCGGCACGCCGCGCACGGTCCTCCGCCTTCACCACGCGGGCGCGCAGTTCGTTGATCTCCGCTTCCGTCATCGGGCCATAATTTCGCCTTGTCTGGGCCTTTGGTATAGCATTGCCAGACGATAGCGAAACAACGCGGCCGCGCACAGAGCGGGGCGGATCTCCCGATCGCCCCGTGCCCACCCGCCGGTCGAACCCCCGCGCTTCAGAGGCGAACAAGTGGAGGACGAGCATGCGTTTTTCGACGAGGCGCCAGGTTCTTGGCGCGGCGACGGCGTTGTCTGGTGCGGTATTGGCGTGCGGCGCGGCGCAGGCCCAGGGTACGGGCGATCTGGAGTTGCGCCGGGTTCTGCTTTCGACGGGCGGTGTCGGCTATTTCGAGTATGAGGCGACGATCAGCGGGGACGCGCAGCTTTCGCTGGAGGTGCGCCTTGACCAGGTCAACGACATCCTGAAGAGCATCGTGGTCTATGACGACCATGGCGGGATCGGCGAGGTGAGCCTGCCTGGTCGGGAGCCGTTGCAGGAGGTGTTCCGCGAGCTTCCGTTCGGTCCTGAGGCGCTGTCGTCGCCGGTGGACCTGCTGAACGCGCTGCGCGGTGCGGAGGTGATCGCGGAGGGCGGCCGGGCGATCCAGGGCCGGATCATCGCGGTTGTGCCGGAGACGGTGCAGCTGGCGAACGGCGGGGGCACGATCACGCAGCATCGCGTGAGCCTGCTGACGGAGACCGGCGTTCGCCAGTTGATCCTTGAGGAGTCGGACAATCTTCGTTTCGTGGACGAGGCGTTGCAGGCGCAGGTGAACGGAGCGCTGGCGGCGCTGGCGCAGCACAACGAGCGCGACCGCCGGGTGGTGACGATCGATACGTTCGGGGATGCGGAGCGGACGGTCCGGGTTGCCTATGTGGTTGAGGCGCCGCTGTGGAAGTCGACCTACCGGCTGACGATGTCGGACGATCCTGCGGTGGCGACGGCGGAACTTCAGGGCTGGGCGGTACTTGAGAACCTGTCCGGCGAGGACTGGGAGGGGGTCGACCTGACGGTGGTGTCGGGCAACCCGGTGACGTTCCAGCAGGCGCTGTACCAGGCCTATTACGTGGCGCGGCCGGAGGTGCCGGTGGAGGTGCTGGGCCGGGTGATGCCCCGCATCGATACCGGCGCCATCGCGCTGATGGACAACGAGCGGGACGGAACCATCGGCCTGCTGCAGCCCGCACCGGCCATGCGTGCGGATGCGAGCGGAGGCTTCGCGATGACGGCCGAGGAGGCGCCGATGGACCTGATGCTGGCCCAGTCGGCACCGCCGCCGCCGCCCGGGTCCGCGATTGTTGCGGCGGCATCGTCGAGCGAGGCGACGACGCAGGTGGTGTTCCATCTGCCGGAGCCTGTGTCGGTGGAGAGCGGCCATTCGGTGATGGTGCCGATCGTCAGCCGGGAGATCGCGGCGGAGCGGCTGTCGCTGTACCAGAGCGAGACGCATCCGACCAACCCGCTGGCGTCGGTGCGGCTGGAGAACGACGGCGAGAGCGGGCTGCCGCCGGGCATCCTGACGCTGTACGAGCGCTCTGCGGCGACCGGGCTGGTGTCCTATGTGGGCGACGCGCAGATGAGCGCGCTGCCGGCCGGGGACGAGCGGCTGCTGAGCTTCGCGCTGGACCAGAAGGTGACGGTGCTGCGCGACGACGACGGCAGCCAGGTGATCGCCGGCGGGCGGCTGGTCGACGGTCTGCTGCAGCTGACGCTGACGCAGCGGACGACGTCGACCTACACGATCGAGGGTGCGGCGCGGGAGCCGCGCACGGTGGTGATCGAGCATGCGCGGCCCGAGGGCTACGAGCTGATCGTGGACGAGGGCGTGCCGGTGGAGATGACCGACACGCGCTATCGCCTGACGGTGGATGTGCCGGCCGGCGAGACGCGCGCGTTGGAGGTGGCGCTGGAGCGTCCGATCTACCAGTCGGTGTCGCTGGTGGAGATGTCGGACAGCCAGATCGAGTACTACGCCTCGGCGCGGGAGCTGTCGGACGAGGTCCGCGCGGCGATCGCCGAGCTTCGCGGCTACAAGATGGAGGTGGCGACGCGCGAGGCCGAGATCACGCGCCTGCGGAACGCCTATCGGGAGATCGTGGACGACCAGGCGCGGATCCGTGCGAACCTGGATTCGATCCCGCGGGACACGGACCTCTACCGGCGCTACATCGACGACCTGTCGGCGCAGGAGGAGCAGCTCGACGCGCTGTCGACGGCGATCGCCGAGGCCGAGGAGGCGCTTCTGAAGGCCCGCGACGCGCTCGGCAAATACGCCCGCAGCCTGAACCTGTAGGGCTCGACGGCAACCGGACAGGTGGCGCCGCACGCCGCGGCGCCACCGCTGCCGGCCGGCGCTGCGACGCATCGTCGGCGGAGTTGCTCTGCATCAATCCGCTTTTCCGCGCCGTCGTCGACAATGCAGCATGTACGGGTTGCATCGATTGAGAAGCGGAGAAGAGACAATGCGCAGAACACCGGGCTGGGCGATGGGCGCGGTCCTTGTCGTGGGGCTGGTCGGCTGCACCGCGCCGGGAGACGAGGTCGCGGAACAGGCGGCCTCGACCGAGCCGGCCGCGGCGGCGGCGCCGGTCGCGACCCCGGCGGTGCCGGCGCTGCCCGACCCGGTGGTCGTATCCGACGACCCGCCGCGCGAGCTGCGCTTTTCTTCCGGCCTCACCGGGCGCCAGCGCAACCTGGTCAACGCCGAGCTGGCCACCGAGCTGGCCGGCGGCCGCGGGCCGACCACGCCGACCGCGGCGGAATTCGACCTGAACGGCGACGGCAGCAACGAGGTGTTCGTCATGCTGAAGGCGAATGCCTGGTGCGGGTCCGGCGATGTCTGCAACATCTGGCTGTTCGAACAGCAGGGCGACAGCTGGCGCTGGCTCAGCGACGGCACCGACGCGGGGTCGTGTCTGTCGGTCCTGCCGACCGCGACCAATGGCTGGCGCGATATCCGCCTGCACGGCCAGTGCCGGATCGACATGTGCACCTTCGACCTGCGCTACGACGGCACCCGCTATACCTGGGACGGCAATCGCGACTGCGACCCGATCCCGGAGCTGAACTGAGCGCTGGCGCGCGCCGCGCCGCTTGACGGCGGCCGGCGTTTCGGGCGATCCGGAAGCCCCGATCCCAGCCAGGACCACTCCGGATGACCGACGCCAAGCCGAACCGCCTGGGCCTCGCCACGCGCGCGATTCATGCCGGCCAGCGGCCAGACCCCACCACCGGCGCCATCATGACGCCGATCTACGCCACCTCGACCTTCGTCCAGGACAGCCCGGGCCGCCACAAGGGCTACGAATATGCTCGCACCGGCAACCCGACCCGGGCGGCGTTCGAGGCCTGCATCGCCGACCTGGAGAACGGCGAGGCCGGCTTCGCCTTCGCCTCCGGCATGGCGGCAACGGCGACGGTGCTGGAGCTGCTCGACCATGGCGCCCATGTCATCGCCATGGACGATCTCTATGGCGGCACCCGGCGCCTGTTCGAGCGCGTGCGCAGCCGCACCGCGGACCTGTCGTTCAGCCTGGTCGACCTGACCGACCCGTCGGCGATCGATGCGGCAGTCCGGCCCGAGACCCGGATGATCTGGGTCGAGACGCCGACCAACCCGATGCTGCGGCTGGTCGATCTCGCCGCTGTGGCGGAGAAGGCGCATGCGCACGGCCTGATCGCGGTCGCCGACAACACCTTCGCCACGCCGGCGCTGCAGCGGCCGCTGGACCATGGCTTCGACATCGTCGTCCATTCGGTGACCAAGTTCATCAACGGCCATTCCGACATGGTCGGCGGCGTGGTGGTGGTCGGTCGGCGTGCCGAACTGGCCGAACGCATCGGCTTCCTGCAGAACGCGGTCGGCGGCATCCTCGGGCCGTTCGACAGCTTCCTCGCCCTGCGCGGGGTGAAGACCCTGCCGCTGCGGATGCGGCAGCACAATGCCAATGGCGCGGCGATCGCCGCCTATCTGGAGCGCCACCCGAAGGTCGAACGGGTGATCTATCCCGGTCTCGCCAGCCACCCGCAGCATGCGCTGGCGCAGCGGCAGCTGCAGGGCGGCTTCGGCGGCATGATCACCGCGATGCTCGGCGGCGGGCTCGACGCGGCCCGCCGCTTTCTCGAGCGCGTCGAGATTTTCGCCCTGGCCGAGAGCCTGGGCGGCGTCGAGAGCCTGATCGAGCATCCGGCGATCATGACGCACGCGTCGCTGCCGGCCGAGGCGCGGCGGGCGCTCGGCATCGGCGACGGGCTGGTCCGGCTGTCCTGCGGGATCGAGGATACCGAAGACCTGATCGCCGACCTGGCCCGCGCGCTGGGCTGAGCGGCAAGGAAAACGCCCCGCATCGGTGGATGCGGGGCGGTCGAGGTTCCGGAAATCGGAAACGGGCGGCCCGGCTGCCCGGGCCGGGGGTCAGCGGACGCGGTTGCCCGCGACCAGCACGTTCTCGCCCTTGGTCGCGCCGGCGCCGGTGACCGGCTCGTAGGTCGAAAGCCGGTTGCCGTCCAGATACCACTCGTAGCAGACGTCGCTGCCCGACCACGGCGCGAACGACGGGAAGTTGTGGCACATCATGTCGTTGCCGGAGACGCGCCAGTTGCCCTCGAAGTGGCGGTTGAGGATCTCCATCTCGGCGCTGCCGTCGGACCGGTAGTGGACCGACAGGCGCGGCCCGACCATGGTGTTGCCCGACGCGACCTGCTGGATCTCGCCCGAAGACAGCTTACGGCCGGGGATGTCGTGCACGAACATCTCGCCGGTCGGTCGCTCGGCCAGCTCGATCGCCTGGCTCAGCGGCATGCTCTGCGCCGGCTGCGCGCCCATCGGCACCAGCCCGGGCTGCGCCGGCGAGAAGGCGTCGTTGGCGCTGGGGCTGTAGGCAGCGCCCGTTACATTGGCTTGCATGTAGGCGTCGCCGACCGCGCGGCCGCTGGCCTGCAACGCACCGATGTCGCTGCCGCCGCCGCAGCCGGCCAGGGCGCCCAGCGCCACGGCCACAAACGCCAGCCTTGCCGTCGTATCCCCACGCATCGTCATGCCCCTTCCGCCTTGACCCCCGGTCCGCTGCTCTCTGACGGCCCGGATCCGGGAGCGTGCCCCGAACTTGTTGCGAACGCTTTCACGCTATGTCGCGCTCGTTTAGGGATGGTTAACTTTGTCCTGCATTTGAGAAGATTGATTTATTCTTAATGTTTGCCCTTCCGTCTCAGCGGCGGCCGAACAGGCGCTCGATGTCGCCCAGCTTGAGCTCGACATAGGTCGGGCGGCCGTGATTGCACTGGCCGGAGTGCGGCGTCGCCTCCATCTGGCGCAGCAGCGCGTTCATCTCGTCGGCACCGAGCCGGCGGCCGGAGCGGACCGAGCCGTGGCAGGCCATGGTGCCGCAGACCGCTTCCAGCCGCTCGCGCAGCGACAGACACTGGTCGAAGCCGGCCAGCTCGTCGGCGAGGTCGCGTACCAACCCGGCGGCGTCGGTGCGGCCCAGCAGCGCCGGCACCTCGCGCACGACGACGGCGTCGCGGCCGAAGCGTTCGATGACCAGGCCCAGCTCCTCCAGCTCGGCCGTCCGTGCCGCCAGCCGGTCGGCGGCGGCCTCGTCCAGCTCCACCACTTCCGGAATCAGCAGGCCCTGGCGGGCGACGCCGTTCTCGGCCAGCGCCTGCTTCATGCGCTCGTAGACCAGCCGCTCGTGGGCGGCGTGCTGGTCGACGATCACCAGGCCGTCGGCGGTCTGGGCGACGATGTAGGTCTCGTGCAGCTGGGCCCGGGCCGCGCCCAGCGGATAGTCGCGCAGCGGCGCCGGCGCGGCATCGCTGTCGGCCTGCGCCGGTGCCGGCTCGGCGCGCGCCGCCGGTGCGAACGGCACCGGCGCCTGGTAAGCCAGCGCCGCCTCGGCCAGGCCGGGGCCGGGGCGATAGGCCGTGGCCCGATAGCCGAAGTCGGCCTGGCCGCCGCCCGCTGGCCGCATCGCGCCGAGGGCGCCGGCGGCGACGGTGGTCGCGGCCCGGTGGCCGGCCTCGGCCAGCGCATGGCGCAAGGCGGAGACGATCAGCCCGCGCACCACGCCGGCGTCGCGGAAGCGGACCTCGGCCTTGGCCGGGTGCACGTTGACGTCGACCGCGTCGGCCGGGCAATCGAGGAACAGCGCCACCATCGGGTGGCGGTCGCGGGCGAGGAAGTCCTGGTAGGCGCCGCGTACCGCGCCGAGCAGCAGCCGATCGCGGACCGGTCTTCCGTTGACGAACAGATACTGCGCGGCCGGCGTTGCCCGGTTGAGCGTCGGCAGGCCGGCGAATCCGGACAGCGCCAGTCCCTCGCGCGCGGCGCGGATCGGCACGGCGTTGTCGGCGAAATCGCGGCCGAGGACAGCGGCCAGACGCTTCAGCCCGGCGCCGCGCGCGCCGTCGTCGTCCGCCGCCCCGATCAGCGCCGCGGCCGGCGCGGCGTAGTCGCGCTTGACCGCGCCGCCGTCGGTGACGCGGAAGGCCACCTGCGGGTGCGCCATCGCCAGCCGGTCCACCGTCTCCAGCGTCATGGCCAGCTCGGAGCGGTCGGACTTGAGGAATTTCAGCCGGGCCGGCGTGGCATAGAACAGGTCGCGCACCTCGACCCGGGTACCGGTCGGATGGGCGGCGGGCTGCGGCGAGCCGACGCTGCCGCCGTCGACGGTCAGCAGCCAGGCGGTGTCGGCGCCGGCGGCGCGGCTGGTGATCGTCATCCGCGAAACGGCGCCGATCGACGGCAGCGCCTCGCCGCGAAAGCCGAGCGTGCGGATATGGACAAGGTCGTCGTCGGGCAGCTTCGACGTGGCGTGGCGCTGCACCGCCAGCGCAAGCGTCGCGGGATCCATGCCGCAGCCGTCGTCGGTGACGGTCAGCCGGCTCTTGCCGCCGTTGTCGAGCGCGACCTCGATCCGCGCGGCGCCGGCATCGAGCGCGTTCTCGACCAGCTCCTTGACCGCCGCGGCCGGCCGCTCGATGACCTCGCCCGCCGCAATGCGGTTGACCAGGGTCGTCGGCAGGATACGGATGGAATCCATGCGAAAGTCAGGCTGCCCCACGCGATTCGCGCAGGGTAGGGGCTCGGATTCCGGCTGGGAAGACCCGCCGGTTTAATTTCCTGTAATGTTCGGCGGACGGGCCGCCGGCGTCACTCGGCAGGCAGGCCGATCATCGCCTTCATGGCGTCGCTGGCGGTGCGGGTCGGCTCGATGCCGACCGGGCGGCCGACGACGACGACCAGAAGGTCGTCGGCATTGAACCAGCGCCGGGCCGTTTCGCGCGCGATGTCCGGTGTCACCGCATCGACCAGTTCGTGGCGCACGTCGTAATAGTCGGCGGGCAGGCCCAGCTCCTGATAGGCCCGCAGCGCCGAGGCGATCGACGAGGTATTGTCGTAGCTCAGCGGATAGGCGCCGTTGATGTAGAGCTTGGCCTCGTCGACCTCCTGGTCGCTCGGCCCTTCGGCGGCCATCTTGGCCCATTCCGCCAGCAGCACCTGCAGGGTCTCGCCGGCACGCTCGTTGACCGTCGACGTGCTGCCCATGATCAGGCCGGCGTGGTCGAGCCCGGCCAGCCAGGAGGAGACGCCATAGGTCAGGCCCCGCTTCTCGCGGCTCTCGAGATAAAGGCGAGCGCTGAAGCCGTCGCCGCCCAGCACCCGGTTGACCACGTTCACCGCGTGATACTCCGGCGACCGGGCCACCGGCCCGGGCTGGCCGAACAGGAAGATGGTCTGCGGCAGGTCGACGTCCACGTACAGGATTTCGCCCTGGCCGGCCATCTCCGCGTCGGGCAGCTGCCAGGGCGTCGCATGCTCGGGCAGCGCGCCGAAGGTGCGGTCGAGCAACGGACCCAACGCCTCGGCACTGATGTCGCCGACCACGCCGACGATCAGGTTGTCGCGGGCGAAGCGGGTGGCGGCGAACTGGTGCAGGTCGTCGGCGGTGATCAACGGAATCGTGTCCAGCGTGCCTTCCACCGGCCGACCGTAGGGATGGTCCGGGAAGGCGGTCGCCCACCACGCGCGCCCGGCGATCGCACCGGGATCCTTGAGCGCATCCTGCAGGTTCACCGTCAGCACCGCACGCATGCGTTCCATCGGCTCGGCGTCGAACCGCGGCTCGGTCAGCGCCTTGGCCAGCAGGGAGAAGGCGAGGTCGCTGGTGTCGGTGAGGGTATAGAGCTGGCCGCTGAACCGGTCGCGGGCCGCGCTGAAGCCGATCCCGATCGAATTCTCGTTCAGTGCCGCCTGGAACGCGCGCGAATCCATGTCGCCCGCACCTTCGTCCAGCATCACCGAGACGAAGTCGGCGACGCCTTCCTTGCCCTCCGGGTCCAGCGTGCTGCCGCCCTCGAAGGAGAAATCCATGGCGATGACCGGCACCTCGCTGGATTGCACCAGCCAGGCCTCGATGCCGCCCGGGCTGACGACCCGCTCGCCGACGAAGGCGTGCGCGCCACCGGGCATGGACAGCGTGGCGAAGACGAGGCCGGCGGCCAGGGCCGCGCGGCGGGACAGACGGGACAGGCAGCTCATCGGGCCGCTCCTTACATCGCGGGTTCCGGCAGCATGATGCTGGTGACGGAGTTGTTCAGCACGAAGACCGCACGGGCGGCCGCGTTGACCTGGTCGGCGGTCACCGCCGCGATGCGGTCGGGCCAGCTCTCGACATCCTCGATGCTGCGGCCGGTGACCAGCGCCTCGCCCACCGTCTGCGCGCCGGCCATCAGGGAATCCCGGGCGAAGATCGCGTCGGCCTGCAGCTGGCGGGCCGCCGAATCGACCTCCGCCTGGGTGACGCCCTCGTCGAGGATGCGCGCGACCTCGGCATCGATCGCCGTTTCGATGGCGGCGACGGCGGCCTGGTCGTCGCCGGTTACCGGCGGCGTGCCCCACAGCACGAAAGCGCTGAGGTCCATCGCGTCGGCGCCGTAGCTCGCGCCGGCGCCGATCGCCAGGCCCTGGTCCAGCACGATGCTCTGGTAGAAGCGGCTGTCGGTGCCATAGCCCATGATCTCGGCCAGCACCTGCAGCGCATAGGCATGTTCGCTGTCGCCGGCGGTGTAGGACGGCGCCAGGTAATAGCGCGCCCACGAAGCCTGTCCGATCTGCGGGTGCTGCATGGTCACCCGGCGCGGCGCATAATGCTCGGGCTCGGTGACGCGGACCCGTTCCGGCGTCGGCGCGGCCGGCACCTGGCCGTAGGTCCGCTCCGCCAGCGGCCGCAGTTCGTCCAGCGTGACCGGGCCGGCGATCACGGCGACCGCGTTCCCTGGCGCATACCACTTGCGATAGAAGGCGATGATGTCTTCGTGGCTGACGGCGGCCAGTTCGTCCATGTAGCCGATGATCGGCGTGCCGTAGGGATGGTGGCTGTACAGCGCGCGGCGCGCCTCGATGCCGAGCCACGACG
This sequence comes from Alphaproteobacteria bacterium, assembly GCA_041396705.1. Taxonomy (NCBI): domain Bacteria; kingdom Pseudomonadati; phylum Pseudomonadota; class Alphaproteobacteria; species Alphaproteobacteria bacterium. The sequence continues at coordinate 164,605 of JAWKYB010000006.1, read as the reverse complement.
ACGGCTGGTTGCCGATGCGGGTGGCGAATTCCTCGTAGACGACCTGGCGTTCGGTGTCGATGACGTCCGGCGTCAGCACCGTGTTGGTCATCCGGTCGGCCTCGAGCTCCATCATCGTCGCCAGGTGCTCCGGCGCGACGATCTGGTAGTAGCCGGTATAGTCCCAGGTGGTGAAGGCATTCTCCTGGCCGCCGACCAGGCTGATGGTGTCGGAGAACTCGCCGTCGGGGTGGCTGGGCGTGCCCTTGAACTGCAGGTGCTCGAACAGGTGGGCGATGCCGGATTCGCCGATCGCCTCGTCGGCCGAGCCGACGCCCATGTACATGATGTGCCCGACCGCCGGCATCGCCTGATTCTCGATCAGGACGATACGCATGCCGTTGCCCAGCGTGAACATCTGCGGGTTGAACACACCCTCGGCCGCCGCCTGTCCGACGCCCGCGGACAGCGCCGCCGCCGCGATCGCGCCGCCGAGCGCCCGTGAAGCAAGACTGGTCATCGCACCCGCCCTTCCCTTGGCTGTGGCCGGCAAGACGGGCCGGCCGCCCAATGCCTGGTCCCTGAGGTCTAGAACAGCCTGATCGGCCCGCCGGTCCGTTCGATCACCGGCGTCTCGCCCTCGGTGATCGGCCGGCCCGCGGCCTGGTTGGCGCGGATGCGCTGCGCCTCGGCCGTCGCGTCGATGATCTGACCCGGCGGCGGCGTATCGCGCCAGAACAGCAGGATGTCCGCCAGCCAGTTGCCGCCCGCGTCCTCGTCCAGGATGCGGCTTTCCGCGTCGACCGTCTGCCGGATACTCGGGTCGACGCCGACGGCGTCGGCGCTGGCCAGCAGCGCCTGCTCGCCCTGAGTCGCGGCAGCCGGAACACCGCCGGCGCTGCCGACCACCGCGGCGCGCGCGGTCTGCTGGGCGGACACGCTGACCGGGCCGGGCTGGCCCGGGGTCGGCGGCCGCAGCGCGAAATCGGGCGGCACCGACAGCGGCGCGTTGGTCACCACCTGGAACTCGTCCGGCGGCGTGCGCCGGCTGAGCCCGATCGCCTCGGTCAGGTCGGAACAGGCGCTCGCCAGCATCGCTGCGGCGAGTGCGGCCGACACGGTGAAAGGTCGCAGTCTCATCCCCCCTTGGCCCCCTTGGCCCCATCTTGTTCCTTCGGTCCGAACAACGCTTCCGCCACAACGACCACCATGGCAAGGCTGATCGCGGAGTCGGCCACGTTGAAGGCCGGGAAATAATAGCCGGCTGCGTGCAACTGGATAAAGTCGACGACCGCACCGAAGCGGAACCGGTCGATGACGTTGCCCACCGCCCCGCCGATGATCAGCCCGACCGGCCCGATCAGCCAGCGCCGACCGCTGCGCAGCAACCATCCGACCATGAATGCGGCGATAATAAGGGCGATCAGGATGAACACCCAGGTGCCGGCGCCCTGGAACATGCCGAACGAAACGCCGGTGTTGCCGACCAGGACCCAGTTGAAGAAGCCGGTCACCTCGATCGCCCGTGGCGGCAAACCGGCGAACAGCGCCGGGTCGCCGAAATCCCGCGCGAACAGGGTGGTCACCGCCCAGTATTTGGTCGCCTGGTCGGCCGCTATCACCACGACGGCCAGCACGGCGGTCGCCAGCAGCAGCCGGCCGGCCCGCACCGGCCGCGCCGGCGTTGCCTGCCCCGCTTCGCCCGCCATCGTCATGCGGCAGCGCTGCGGCTGGCGCTGACCGCGTCGGCGCAGCGCCGGCAGGTCTGCGGCAGCTCCGGCACGCTGCCGACCTCGGGCAGCACCCGATAGCAGCGCGCGCATTTGTCGCCCTCCGCCAGCCCCACCGTCACGCCGACATCGGCCACGTCGGCGAGGCGGAAGGCGTCCGCCGGCACCGGTGCGTCGATCAGGTCGACCGCCGAGGTGATGCCGATCTCGGCGAGGTCCAGACCGCGCAGCGCGTCGTGATAGGCGGCCGGCGCGAACACCTTGGGATGGGCCTGCAGCGACGAACCGATCCGCTTGTCGTTGCGCTCGATTTCCAACGCCCCGGTGATCACCCGGCGCAGGGCGCGGATCTGCGCCCATTTCGCCTCCAGTGCCGGGTCGGCCCAGCTCGCCGGCATCGCCGGAAACACCTGCAGGTGCACGCTGTCGGCGTTGTCGCCATAGCGCATCAGCCAGGCCTCCTCGGCGGTGAAGCACAGCACCGGCGCCAGCCAGGCGGCAAGCGCCCGGAAAAGGATGTCCAGCGTGGTCCGCGCCGAGCGGCGGACGTGGCTGTCCGGCCGCTCGCAATAGAGCGCGTCCTTGCGGATGTCGAAATAGAACGCCGACAGGTCGGTGGCGCAGAAATTGTGCAGCTCGATGAACTGGGTGTGGAAGTCGAAGCCGGTGGTGGTGCGCCGCATCATGCCGTCGAGTGCGCTCAGGCGGTGCAGCACCCAGCGCTCCAGCTCCGGCATCGTTTCCGGCGCGACCGTCTCTGCGTCGGTGAAGCCGGCCAGGCTGCCCAGCAGATAGCGGAAGGTGTTGCGGATGCGCCGGTAGAGGTCGACGTGGCGCTTGATGATCTCCGGCCCGATGCGCAGGTCGTCGGAATAGTCGGAGCCGACCACCCACAGCCGCAGGATATCGGCGCCATACTGGTCGATCACCTCCTGCGGGAACACCTGGTTGCCCAGCGACTTCGACATCTTGCGGCCGTCCTCGGCCATGACGAAGCCATGGGTCAGAACCGCGTCATAGGGCGCGCGGCCACGGGTGCCGCAGCTCTCCAGCAGCGAGGAGTGGAACCAGCCGCGATGCTGGTCCGAGCCTTCCAGATAGAGCGAGGCCGGCCAGCCGAGGTCGGCGCGCTGTTCCAGCACGAAGGCGTGGGTGCAGCCGCTCTCGAACCAGACGTCGAGGATGTCGTCGACCTTTTCCCAGGCGTCCGGGTCGTAGCCGGGGCCGAGGAAGCGCGCGGCCGCGCCCGCCTCGAACCAGGCGTCGGCGCCCTCGGTCTCGAAGGCGGCGGCGATGCGCGCATTGACCTCGGGGTCGTGCAGCACCGCGCCGGTCGCCTTGTCGACGAACACGGTGATCGGCACGCCCCAGGCGCGCTGGCGCGAGATCACCCAGTCGGGCCGCGTCTCGATCATGCCGCGCAGGCGGTTCTGGCCGCGCGGCGGATAGAAGGCGGTCTCGTCGATCGCCTTCAGCGCCTTCGCGCGCAGGCCGTCGGCGCCGCGGTCGTCGCCCATGGCGATGAACCATTGCGGCGTGTTGCGGAAGATCACCGGCTTCTTCGACCGCCAGGAATGCGGGTACTGGTGCTCCAGCCGGCCGCGGGCGGCCAGCATGCCGGCGGCGACCAGCGCGTCGATCACCGCCCGGTTGGCGTCGCCCTTGTCGCCCTTGTCGGTGATCACCCGCCTGCCTTCGAAACCGGGGGCGGCGGCGGTGAAGAAGCCGTCACCGTCGACCGTGAACGGGATGGCGGTGTCGATGCCCTGTGCCTTCAGCGCGGCCTCGCTCGCCGTCCAGATCTCGAAGTCCTCGGTGCCGTGGCCGGGGGCGGTGTGGACGAAGCCGGTGCCGGCCTCCTCGGTGACATGCTCGCCGTCGAGCAGCGGCACGCGGAAGCCGTAGCCGAGGTCGGCCAGCGGGTGGCGACAGACCAGGCCGGCCGGGTTCACCGCCTCGACCCGCCGGAAACCGTCGGCCGGCACCCGCGCGCTGCGGAATACGTCGGCGGCCAGGCTGTCTGCCAGGATCAGCCGGTCGCCGGTCTTGACCCAGTTGGCGTCGGGCGCGGCGGTGACGTCATACAGGCCATAGGCGATGCCGGAGGAGAAGCTGATCGCGCGGTTGCCAGGGATGGTCCAGGGCGTCGTCGTCCAGATCACTACGCAGGCGTCGGCCGGCCCGCCCTCGACCACCGGGAACTTCACCCAGATCGTGTCGGAGACATAGTCGTGGTACTCGACCTCGGCCTCGGCCAGCGCGGTTTTCTCCACCACCGACCACATCACTGGCTTCGAGCCGCGGTAGAGCTGGCCCGACATGGCGAACTTCATCAGCTCGCGCGCGATCTGCGCCTCGGCCGGGAAGTCCATGGTGGCATAGCGGTCGTCCCAGTCGCCGAACACGCCCAGGCGCTGGAACTCCGTGCGCTGCACGTTCAGCCAGTGGTTGGCGAAGTCGCGGCATTCGCGGCGGAACTCGTTGATCGGGATCGCGTCCTTGTCGCGACCGTCGGCACGGAACTGCTCCTCGACCTTCCATTCGATCGGCAGGCCGTGGCAGTCCCAGCCGGGCACGTAGTTGGCGTCCTTGCCCAGCATCTGCTGCGAACGGTTGATCACGTCCTTCAGGATCTTGTTCAGCGCGGTGCCGATGTGCAGGTGGCCGTTGGCGTAGGGCGGGCCGTCGTGCAGGATGAACCGCTCACGCCCGGCCGAGGCTGTGCGGATCCGGGCCCACAGGTCCTGGCCCGCCCACCGCGCCAGCAGCTGCGGCTCGCGCTCCGGCAGCCCGGCGCGCATCGGGAAATCGGTTGCGGGCAGGAACACGGTATCGCGATAGTCCGGCCCTTTCGTCTGGTCTGCGGCTTTGCTCATGGCGAAGGATCACTTGGTGGCTCGCGCCGCGCGGTGCGGGGCTTCGGCCCGCCCGGGCGCAGTGGGGTTCGTCTCGCGAACGGCGGAACGGCGGTCTGGTCCCGGCCTGTCAGCGGCAGGCCGGGTCGGTAATTCGCAGACTCATGCAACGGGCCCGGTACGGCACGACGGCATTCCCTGTTCAGCGGCCGGCGATCCTAGGGGTGCCGCCCAGCCGTTGGCAACCGCCAATATGTGGCGACCGGCAGCGCCGGCGCAACGCCCCGTGCCCGCCGGCTCATCCGGCTGCGCCCGGCTCGCGGATCGCGGCGGCGTAGTGCATGTCCGGCCAGCTGCCCGACCAGCCGCGATAGGCCAGGATCTGCCGCGCCTGTTCCATGTCGCGGGCGATCTGGGCCTTCAGCGCCGGCAGCCCGTCGAACTTCGCCTCGCCGCGCAGATGGTCGACCAGGCCGACCCGCAGGCGTTGGCCATAGAGGTCCTCGGCGAAATCGAACAGGTGGACCTCCAGCAGCTCGCCCTCGCCGTCCACCGTCGGCCGGCGTCCGATGTTGGCGACGCCGGGAATCCAGGCGGTGCCGCCGCCGCGCGGCACGCCGACGTGGCAGGCATAGACGCCGAAGGCCGGCCGCAGATAGCGCCCGAGCGCGATGTTCGCGGTCGGCACGCCGATGGTGCGGCCCAGCTGGCGGCCCATGCGGACCCGGCCCTCGATCTCCCAGTCGCGGCCGAGCAGCGAGGCGGCGCGGGCCGGCTCGCCGCCCGCCAGGTAGCGGCGCACCAGGGTCGACGAATAGGTCTCCGCCCGGCCGCCGCCGCTGACCGGCTCGACGCAGGTGAACTCGAAGCCGCCGGCGTCGGCCACGCCGCCCAGCAGCTCGGCATTGCCGCGGCGCTGATGGCCGAAGACGAAGTCGTAGCCGACCACCACGTGGCGGGCGCTGATCGCCTGGATCAGGATGTCCTGGGCGAAGCGTTCGGCCGACATCTGCGACAGCGCCCGGTTGAAGCGCAGCGCGAACACGTGCTCGACCCCGAGATCGGCGAGCAGACGCAGCTTGGCGCGCAGCGGGGTCAGGCGGAACGGCGCGGCCTGCGGGCTGAACAGGCGGCGCGGGTGGGGTTCGAAGGTCAGCACCGCCAGCGGCGCGCCGGCCCGGTCCGCCGCCGCGCGCGCGGCATTGACCACGGCCTGGTGGCCACGGTGGACGCCGTCGAAATTGCCGAGCGCCACCACCGCGCCGCGGGTGGCGGCGGGCAGGGCGGCGAAGTCGCGAAACAGCCGCATGGCGCGCGACCCTAGAGCATTTCAGAGGCGCAGGAAATCGCGTCCGCGGGCACGGGTGTACCCCATGGCGGCGCAGTCGGATGCGCGCCGGTTCAGTTCTCGCCGCGCGTCGGCACCAGGATCTTCGCCTCGCCGTCGAGCACCGGCTGGCCCTTCACGGTGCACACCGTCTTCAGCACGACCCGGCGGCGCTCCACGTCGACTTCGGTCACCGTCGCGCGCGTCTCAACCGTGTCGCCGACGCGCACCGGCGCGCGGAACTTCAGGTCCTGGCTGATGTAGATGCAGCCCGGCCCCGGCAGCTTGGTGCCGATCAGGGTGGAGATCAGGCTGGCGGTCAGCATGCCGTGCACGATGCGGCCGCCGAAGCGGGTCCGGCTGGCGAACTCCTCGTCCAGGTGCAGCGGGTTGGTGTCGCCCGACACGCCGGCGAACATGATCAGGTCGGCCTCGGTCACGGTCTTGCCGAACACGGCGGTCATGCCAACGGCGAGGTCCTCGACGTAGTAGCCGTGCAACTCCTCGATCGAGGGTTCCTGACGGACGACCGAGCCTTCTGGCGCCATAAGCGACCTCCTGATGATGCCGGTTTGTGCTGAATCGCGAATTGTGCACTGCAATATATGCAAGTGCGAAGGGCGGTTGCAAGCGTTACCTGCGCCGGCGCCGGGTCAGGGCGTGCGCACCAGCCGTTCCGCCGGGAAGCGCACATAGACGGTGGTGCCGACCCCCGGAGCGCTGGCGATGTCGAGCGTGCCGCCGTGCAGCGTGACCAGCCCGCGCGCGATCGGCAGGCCGAGCCCGGTGCCCTCGATCGGGCCGTAATGCTCGTCGGTCAGCCGGCCGAACGGCTCCATCGCCCGGCGGACGCCGGATTCGGTCATGCCGATGCCGGTGTCGGCGACCGCGATGACCAGCGCGCCGGCCGCGTCGACATCGACCGACAGGGTGACGCGGCCGCCCGGCGGCGTGAACTTGATGGCGTTCGACAGCAGGTTGAGCATCACCTGGCGGAAGCGCAGCGGGTCGGCGCGCAGGTTGGGCAGCGCGTCCTGCGTCGCGAACTCGAAGCCGAGGTTGGAAGCCTCCAGCCGCTCGTGGATCAGCCGGATGCAGGCCTGCAGCTCGGCCTGGATCGACAGCACCGATTCGCTGAGGTCGAGCTCGCCGGTCTCGACGCGCGAGATGTCGATGATGTCGTTGATCAGGTCGTGCAGGTGATGGCCGCTGGCGGCGATATCGGCCAGATAGTCCTTGTAGCGCGGCGTGCCGATCGGGCCGAAGGTCTCCTTCTCCATCAGCTCGGCGAAGCCGATGATCGCGTTCAGCGGCGTGCGCAGCTCGTGGCTGAGCCGGGCCAGGAACCGGCTCTTGCGCACGTTGGCTGCCCGCGCCTCCTGCGTGGCGGTCTGCAGGTGGCGCCACGCGGCGCGCAGCGGCTCGGCCTCGACCAGCAGGCCGGCCCGGATGGGGGCGGCGTCGTCGCGGCTGCAGGGCAGGTGCAGCAGTTCGCGGGGATCGCCGCTGCCGGTCCAGGACAGCCAGACCGGTGCGGCGGCGGCACCGATGCTGCCGTCGAGGAAATCGCCGAAGGCGGCGCGCTGGCCGGCGGCCACATGCTGCGCGAAATCGCGCACGGGCAGGTTCAGCTCGGCGTCGTCGAAGCCGAAACCGCCCGACTGCGCGATGCGGATGCGACCGCCGGCCGCGACATAGAGCAGCGCCGGAGCGACGCCGAACGGGTGCGGCAGGCCGTTGGCGACGGCGGCCGGTGCCGGCCCGTTCGCGGCGGCGGCGGCCGGCCGCATCGCCGGCACGGCCGGACGGCGGCGGGCCAGCAGCAGGCAGCCGACGGCGCCGGTCACGCCGGCCAGCAGGATCAGCACGCCGTCGGTCGGATCGATGGCGGGAGGCGCGCCGCCGCCGCTGGGCCGCACGTGAAAGTTCAGGCCGAAGGCGGGCAGGGACCAGTGCCCGGTCGGTCCGTCGGCCGCCCATTGGGCGAGCCGGTCGTCGCCAGCGTCCGGCGCCGTGGCGACCGGCAGCCCGACCGCCGTGCTGTCCAGCGGCGCCGTCCACCAGATGCGGCCGTCGACCGAGGTGACGACGACGTCGACGCCGGCCGCTGCGGCCGCGGCGTCGATCGCCTTGCCCATCCGTTCGACCGGGATCACCGCGGCCCGGCCGTCGGCGGCGGCGGGCGCGACCAGGGCGATCCGCCAGCGGCCGTCGAGCAGGTAGGGCGCGCTGAGCTTCGCCACCCGGTCGGCACCGGGCCCGACGGCGGCGGCGCGGATGTCGGCGGGCAGCCGCGGGTCCGGCTGCGGACCGGCGGCATGCACGATCTGCAGGTCGTCGGCATCCGCGCCAGCTTCGCTGTTCAGGGTCAGCCGCAACAAGGCGGTGTCGAGGAATTCGTCGGCCAGGGCGGCCACGCTCGCCGCGGCAAGCTGCAGTCGGCGGTCCTCGGCCGCCTCGCGGCGGTCGATGGCGAGCGCGTACCACAACGCGCAGAGCGCCAGCGTCACGGCAGCGATCGCGGCGCAGCCGGCCATTGCGGGGGTCAAGCGCAAGCCGCCCGCCCTCTCACCGCGCGCGACGCGGTGGCCATACCCCCCAATCGAATCGTTCACCGACCTGCCATCCTGAAGCGCCGCACCGACCGATCCGGCCCGGCCTTTCCACCACGCGGCGCATCGTCCCCCGATGCTGCGCCGCCCGGTGCCACCCTGCATGGGCCGCAAGACATTAACGGAATGTCACGTCCGAAGGCAATACAATATTAAACAACAAAAACGGGCAACCATGCCGGTCGAGCCGTTGCGTTCTTGTGGACGATCGCTGAAACTCTCAAAGACCGGATGCAGTAAAAATAGTTAACAAATGGTTTACGTTAACATTTTAATTGTTAATTGGTTAACAAAAGCCGGCTGTTCGCCGCGGCGTCGTGCCGGATCACGGCGCGTCGGCGAACAGCACCAGGATCACGCTCAGGGTGACTACGGAAACGGCGGTCGATAGGATGATCGTCGCGGTGGCCCGCTGCACATAGAGCCCCGCCCGCTGTGCGACCACGAACACCAGCGTGCCGGTCGGCAGGCCCGCCAGCACCACCGCACAGGCGGTGAGGAACGGATCGAGCGCGAACACCCAGCGCGCCAGCACGAAGGTCAGCGCCGGCTGGACGGTCAGCTTGACCACGGTCAGCCACAGGCTTTCCCGCCAGCCGCTGGCGATCGAGCGGCCGACCATGAACAGGCCCATGGCGAACAGCGCGCAGGGACCGGCCGTCGCCGCCAGCATCTCGCAGAAGCGCTGGGCCGGGTCCGGCAGCGTGGCGGGTCCGAACAGCGCCGCCCAGACCAGGCCCAGGGCGGTCGCCGCGACGAACGGGTTGCGCGCGACCATGCCCAGCCCGCGCGCCATCCCGGCCAGCGCCCCGCCGCGGTCGTCCGCGGTGGCCTGCAGCGCGGCCATGCACAGCGGCATCACCAGGGTGCCGGTGCACAGCGTGCCGATCACCGCCGGCAGGATCCCCGGCTCGCCATAGAGCTGGGTCAGCAGCGGGATGCCCATGTAGCCGGTGTTGGAGAAGATCGCGGCCATGCCGTGCAGCACTTGCTCGCGCCGGCCGATGGGAAAGGCGAAGCGGCCCACGGCGACGGCCAGGGCGGCGCTGACGGCGATGCCGCCGAGAAAGGTGGCGATATACGGCCAGACCAGCACCTGCTCCAGCGGCGCGCCGGCCGTCGACAGGAAGAACAGCGCGGGCAGCGCCACGTAGAACACATAGCCGTTCAGCGCCTCGGAGCTGGCGGCGCCCAGCAGCCCGGCGCGTCCGCAGCCATAGCCGGCCGCGATGATCGCGAAGATCGGCAGGACGACCTCGAAGATGGCGCTCATGCGGCGGTTCGCGGGGCTGGATGCGGGCGACGGGCGGTTCGGCCCGGCGGGCCGGCCGGACCGGCACCGGGGACCTGCGGTTGATAAGGGCGAAGGCGGCGGGTGTCGAGGGGCGTTCCACGCGCGTCTTGACGGCGGCCACCTTCATCCGTAAGTCCGCCGTGCCGCGCGCCGCCCGGCCATGCCGGTGCGGGCGGATGCGATAGGCAGGAACCGGCCGGTGCCGAACGCGCGCGCCGCGCCCGCGACGATGGAGCGGATTGAGATGCTGGATGCGCATGCGGCGCTGATCTACACGATGGTCCTGTGTTCGGCCGCGGATCGCGAGATGAGCGATTCCGAGCTGATCGCGATCGGCGACATCGTGCGCCACCTGCCGATGTTCCGCGACTATGACGACGAGCAGCTGCCCAAGACCGCCGCAGCCTGCGCCGACCGGCTGAGCGCGGAGGACGGTCTCGATGCGCTGCTCGACGACATCAAGGAGGCGCTGCCGGCGCGGCTGCGCGAGACGGCCTATGCGCTGGCCTGCGACGTGGTCGCGGCCGACGGTCAGGCCAGCCAGGAAGAGCTGCGCATGCTGGAGCTGATCCGCCACCACCTGGAGATCTCGCGGCTTTCGGCCGCCGCGATCGAGCACGGCGCGCGGGCCCGGCACCTGGCGGTCTGAGCCGTCAGGCGGCAGCGCCGTCGCACGGCGCGGCCTCGATCCGCCGGTCGCCGCCGCAGGCGCCGCACCGCTCCGGCGCGCGGGCGGCTGGTCGCCGTGGGCATTCCGTGCCCAGTCGAACGGAACGACCGCCTTGTCCACGCGACCGCCGAGCCCCCTCGATGGCGCGGCAGCATGGCCAAGGGTGCGAGCCGCGCACCTCCGGAAGCCGGCTGCCGCGAATTGGTTCCCGCGGCCCGACGGCGTTAGGCGGTCAGGGGCGGGGCGCGGCCAGGCCCAGCTGCCGGGCGGCGCCGTTCAGGAAGCCGGTCAGCGTCTGGTGGAAGGCCGGCTCGTCGAGCAGGAAGGCATCGTGGCCCTTGTCGCTCTCGATCTCGGCAAAGCTGACATTGGCGGCCACAGCGTTCAGCGCGCGGACCAGTTCCCGGCTCTCCGCGGTCGGGAACAGCCAGTCGCTGGTGAACGACACCACGCAGAAGCGGACGGGCGATCCGCGGAAGGCGCGCGCCAGCGTGCCGCCGTGCTCGTCGGCCAGGTCGAAATAGTCCATCGCCCGGGTGATGTAGAGATAGCTGTTGGCATCGAACCGGTCGACGAAGGTGATGCCCTGGTGGCGCAGGTAGCTCTCCACCTGGAAGTCGGCGTCGAAGCCGTAGGTGACCGCCGAGCGGTCCTGCAGGCGCCGGCCGAACTTGCGGTGCAGGGCGCGCTCCGAGAGATAGGTGATGTGCGCGGTCATCCGGGCCACGGCCAGCCCGCGGGTCGGGTTCTTGCCCTGGGCGGCATAGTCGCCGGCGCACCAGTCCGGGTCGGCCATGATCGCCTGGCGCCCGACCTCGTGGAAGGCGATGTTCTGGGCCGAATGGCGCGCGGAGCCGGCGATCGGCACCGCGGTGGCGACCCGATCCGGATAGTCGACCGCCCATTGCAGCACCTGCATGGCGCCCATCGAGCCGCCGATGACGCAGAACACCTTGCCGATGCCCAGCTGGTCGATCAGCAGCTTCTGGGCGCGCACCATGTCGGCGACGGTGATGACCGGGAAGTCGAGGTTCCAGGGCTTGCCGGTCGCCGGGTTGATCTCCAGCGGGCCGGTCGAACCCATGCAGCCGCCGAGCACGTTCGAGCAGACGACGAAGAAGCGGTCGGTGTCGATCGGCTTGCCCGGCCCGATCATCATCGACCACCAGCCTTCCTTGCCGGTGATCGGGTGGGTTTCCGCGGCGAACTGGTCGCCGGTCAGCGCGTGGCAGACCAGCACGGCGTTGGACCGGTCGGCGTTGAGCGTGCCATAGGTCTGGTAGGCGATGGTGACCGGGCTCAGCCTGGCGCCGCAGTCCAGCACCATCGGCTCGTCCACGGCCAGCCGAACCCGCTGGCCGGGCAGGTCCTGGACATAGAGGTCGGCATTGCGGACTGTGGTGATCTGGCTCATCGCGTCGTATCGGTCCCGGCCGTCGCCCGGCACGTGCGGGCGGCGGCAAGCTGACATAGCTTGCCCGCCGGGCCAAGGAAGCGGCTACAGCGCTTTGCGGCGGCGTCGCCGCCGGCCGCACGCCGCCGGGTGCTTTCCTTTGCCTTCCGATGGGGCGATGGCTACTACTGATCGCCTGTTTCCGGCCCGGGCTGCGGGCCGGCGTTTCGGCCCGCCGCGGCCCGCGTCCAGAGAACCAGATCGTCGCCCGATGTCGAATGCCGAGCAGGACAATGTGCGCAACCGCGGTGCCGGCGGGCGGGCAGCGGCGCTGGACGAGGTGCGCGCGCACATCGACGCGATCGACAGCCAGCTCTGCGACCTGATCCGCCAGCGCACGGCGCTGGCACGAGAGGTGGCGGCGGCGAAGCAGGCCCAGGGCAACAGCCGCCCCGTGCGCCCCGCGCGCGAGGCCCAGATCATCCGCAAGATGACAAGTGCGCTGGCCGGCCAGGTGCCGGTCGTCTCCGTCACCCGCATCTGGCGCGAGCTGATCGCCAGCACGATCGAGGCGCACCAGGGCGGGCTGACCGTGCTGGTCAGCGCCGACGGCGCCCTGTGGGACCTGAGCCGCGAGCATTTCGGCTCGGCGCCCCGGCTCGAGCTGTGCCCCGACATGCCGGTAATCCTGCGCCGGCTGCGCGACAACCAGCACACCCTGGCGGTGATGCCGGAGCCGCGCGACGACGACCCGTCGCCCTGGTGGGCGCAAATGCTCGACGTCGACGGGCCGCAGCCGCGGGTGCTGGCGCGCCTGCCGTTCGTGCGGCCGCAACCGCCAAGGCTTGATGCCGTCGGCGCGGTCGCGGTGGCCGCGGGTGCGGAGCCGGAGCCGAGCGGCGACGACCGCACCCTGCTGGTGGTGCGGTTCGACCGCGACTACAGCCGTGCCAGCGTGGCGGAAACCCTGCGCAGCGCCGGCTGGACCGTGCGCGACCTGATGTCGTGGCGGGCGCCGGACTCGAGCCCGGTCAACCTGGTGATGGTCGAGATCGAGGGCTTCGTCGCGGCCGACGATCCCGGCATCGACGCGGCGATCGCGGCGGCGCGCGGCCATATCCAGCGCATCACCCACTTCGGCGCCTATCCGACCCAGATCGCCATGACGGCGCCTGCGGCGGAGCGGCCGCCGCTGAAACACGGCGGCAGCAATGGCTGATCACGACGCGCCGCGGGCGGCTCCCGAGCCGCGCGCCGGATCATGGACATCGCGCCCTATGTGCCCGGCGCGCAGGGGGCGAAGGGCCAATCCGCGCCGGCACGGCTGGCCTCGAACGAGAACCCGCTCGGCTGCTCGCCGCAGGCGCGCGAGGCCTACCGGGCGCTGGCCGGCGACCTGCACCTCTATCCCGACGGCGGCGCGCTGGCGCTGCGCGAGGCGATCGCGGCGGCGCACGGGCTGGAAGCCGACCGCATCGTCTGCGGCACCGGCTCGGACGAGCTGATCGGCATGTTGACCCGCGCCTATGCCGGCCCGGGCGACCGGGTGGTCTACAGCCAGTACGGTTTCCTGATGTACCCGATCTCGGCACTGGCCGCCGGCGCCAGGCCGGTGGCGGTGCCGGAGGCGGACTTCACCGCCAGCGTCGACAACCTGATCGCCGGCTGCGCGCGCGGCGCCGCGATCGTGTTTCTCGCCAATCCGAACAATCCGACCGGCACCTGGCTGCCGTCGGCGGAGCTGCGCCGGCTGCGCGCCAGCCTGCCGCCGGACGTGCTGCTGGTGCTGGATTCGGCCTATGCCGAATACATGGATTCCGCGGTCTACGAGGCCGGCGCGCACCTGGTGCGCGACAGCGTCGGCGCCGGTGACAACGTTGTCATGCTGCGTACCTTCTCCAAGCTGCACGGGCTGGCGGCGCTGCGGCTCGGCTGGGCCTACTGTCCGCCGGCGGTGGCCGACGTGCTGAACCGCGTGCGCGGGCCGTTCAACGTCAGCGCGGCGGCCCAGGCCGCCGGCATCGCGGCGCTTTCCGACCGCGACTTCGCCGCCCGCTCGATCGCCCACAATGCCGAGTGGCGGCCCTGGCTGGCGGACGGGCTGCGCGCCCTCGGCCTGCAGGTGCCGGGCGACGCCGGCAATTTCGTGCTGGCCCGTTTCCCGTCGCGGCTCGGCAAGTCGGCCGCCGAGGTCAACGCCTGGCTTGCCGCCCGCGGCATTCTGGTCCGCCCGGTGGTGCCCTACGGCCTGTCGGATGCGCTGCGCATCACCGTCGGCCTGGTCGAACAGAACCGGGCCGTGGTCGACGCCATCCGCGCCTGTCTCGAAGCCTGATGGCCGGCGCCGCACCGCCGCTGTTCCGCCGGGCGGCGATCGTCGGACTCGGCCTGATCGGAGGCTCGCTGGCGCTGCGCCTGAAGCGCGACGGCACGGTCGGCGCCATTGTCGGCTGCGCCCGTTCGCAGCGCACCCTCGACGTGGCCCGCGGCCGCCGCATGCTCGACGACGGTACCACAGATCCCGCCGCGGCGGTCGCGGATGCCGATCTGGTCGTCCTGTGCACGCCGCTCGGCAGCTACAAGGCGCTGGCGGCGGCCATCGGGCCGCATCTCGCGCCGGGCGCCGTGGTCACCGACGTCGGCTCGGTCAAGGCCTCCGTACTGGCCGACGTGGCACCGCACCTGCCCGCCGGCGTCGCCCTCGTGCCCGGCCATCCGGTCGCAGGCACCGAGAACTCGGGGCCGGAGGCCGGCTTCCCGGAGCTGTTCGAGCGCCACCGCTGCATCCTGACACCGCCGCCCGATGCCGACCCGGCCGCGGTCGCGGCGGTGCAGGCACTGTGGGAACGCTGCGGCGCCACCGTGGACATCATGGACGCCGCCCACCACGACATCGTGCTGGCGCTGACCTCGCACCTGCCGCACGTCATCGCCTACACCATCGTCGGCACCGCGACCGAGCTGGAGCAGGACCTGCAGTCGGAAGTGGTGAAGTTCTCCGCCGGCGGCTTCCGCGATTTCACCCGCATCGCCGCCTCCGACCCGACCATGTGGCGCGACATCTTCCTGGCCAACCGCGAGGCGGTGCTGGAGGTGATCAGCCGGTTCGACGAGGACCTGACCCGGCTGAAGCGCGCCATCCGCCGCGGCGACGGCGAGGCGCTCTACGAGCTGTTCGAGCGCACCCGGCAGATCCGCCGGTCGATCCTGGCGGCCAACCCGAAGGTGCCCTGACCGGCACGGGCGGCGTCCCGTCTCGTCGCAATTTCCGCAGGGCCCGCATCCGTTCGGGACGTCGTTGCCGTAGCTCTCGGAGCACGACGTTCCAGAGGAGGACATTCGGATGAGGCACCTGCCCATGTTGGCGGCATCGGCCGTTCTGGCCGCTCACGTCGCCGGCCCCGCCGCCGCTGCGGACAACATCGCAACGGTCACCGCAATCTATGCCGCCTTCGGGGCCGGCGATGTGCCGGCGATCCTGGCCGAGCTCGCGGACGACGTCGAATGGGACTACGGCCATGAGGGCACGGCGGTCCCGATCCTGGTGCCGCGGCACGGGCCCGCCGAGGTGGCCGCGTTCTTCGAGAGCCTTGCCGGCGTGGAGTTCCGCAAGTTCGCGATCCTGAACATGCTCGAAGGCGGCGACCAGGTTGCGGTGGTCGTCGACTTCGACCTCGTCGTGCGCGCGACCGGGCGCGCGGTCGCCGACCAGGAGATGCACCTGTGGACCTTTGGCGCGGACGGCAAGGTGACGCACTTCCGCCACTTCGTCGATACCGAGGCGTTCGCGGCCGCCTTCGCCGACTGACATCCGCAATGCGCGGCCGGCTATACATCCGGCCCATAGGCGCGCACGCATGGATTGACGTCTGCCTTGCGCGGCGGCGCGCCCGCCTGGCGATCCCGGCGGCGAACGCGGCCGCGGACCAGTCGCACCCCCTGTGCGCGACGATGCGCATGGGCTAGGTTTCATTCGTCGCCTTGAACGTCTGTCGGCAGCATCGGTCTCCCGTCGCCCGACTTGCTGCCGGAAAGGCCGTCACGTGCAGCGCCTGCTCGCCCTCTTCATAGTCGCTCTTGCCGGGCATGCGGCCGCGCCGTGCGCCGTTGCCGCGGCAGGCGCGCTTCCTGAGGGATTCTACTTGTCGCTCGACGACGCCGCGCTCGTCGACCAGGGCGTGTTGTCGCGTGTGTGGGAGTATGTGGAGGTCCGGGCGACCGGCGATGATCGGCAGGAACTCGAGGTCGGCTTTGTCGGCGGCCGAATCGATCCGATCGGCCAACTGGAGACCGCCGCGAGCCAAGCCGCTTCGACAATGCTCCGGCCATCGGAATTTGGCCGGTTCGATCTGGCGCAGGGGCGGCGGGTCGCTCTGGTTGGCGCCCTGACGGTTGGCGAGACGCAGCTGGCATGGTCGTCGTCGGCGTTCGTGCCGACCCCGCACTTGCCCGGCAGGATGACGATCGACACGGACCCGCGGCCGAGTCCGTTCCTGCTGGCGACCGCCGCGGGCGCCCCCGCCACGCTTGCATATGCCATGGACGGCGACACCCTGAGCGTGGCCGGACCGGGCGGCCGCAGCCACGCGTATCTGCGGATCGATCCGACCGAACACTGGCTCGCCGGCGCCATCGGCGAGGACGTCGTCGGCGCCGTCTTCACCAACCCGCGCTGTCTGCGTTCGCTCGCCGCCGATGTCGCGGCGCGGGATCCGCATGCGTTGTCCGCCGAGACGTTGCAGGCGACACAGGCGAGAATCGAGGCAACCGGCGGCTCTATCGCTCTCTGGCACGACATCGCCCGGCGTGGCCCGGCCGACGTGCTTTTTGCCTATCTCGCGGCCCAGATCGAAGGCCGGATTCGGGCGGCGCGGTTCCTGCAGGCCGAGATCGACCGTGCCGACGGCCTGGAACAGATGTTCGCGCGCTATGCCGACACCTACGCCGTGCTCGACCCGGTCCAGGAGCACATCGTCTGGGTGATGGACAGGTTGCACTACTACGATTTCGAGCCGGACCCGGCCAGACCGCCGCGGATACACGACGCGCTGGCCGCCCTGGCCGCGCGCGCGGCCCTGGACCCGTGGTCGTTGACCGGCATCGGCGCGGCCGAGGAACTGGCCCCGGATGGCTGGGTCGCGCAGATACGGATGGCGCTGGCGGTGGAAACGGAGCGGCGCTGCGGGGAAGGGGGCTGACGGTCCAACGCAAGGCAGCCCGGGCGCGCCCCTCAGTAGGCGTATTCCTTGAACAGCGGATCGACGCTGCCGCCCCAGCGGGTGCGATAGGCCTCCAGCTTGCGTTCGGCCGGGCACAGGCCGCTCTCGACGATGTCGCGCAGCGGCTCCAGGAACACGCTCTCGTCGCGGCCGAAGCCGTCGCGCCGTGCCCGGGCGTTGAGGCCGGCGGTGCTGATCTCCAGCATATCGTGCGCCAGCTCGCGCACGGTGCGGGTGCGGAACAGGGCGCGCAATCCCCTGGCCGGCACCGCGTCGCGCAGCGCCTGGCGCTCTTCGGCGGTCCAGTCCTTGACCATGTCCCAGGCCGCGTCCAGCGACGCGCCGTGGTAGAGCAGACCGACCCACAGCGCCGGCAGCGCGCACAACCGGCGCCAAGGGCCGCCGTCGGCGCCCCGCATTTCCAGGAACTTCTTCAGCCGCACCTCGGGGAAGATCGTCGTCAGGTGGTTCGACCAGTCGCCGAGGGTCGGCCGCTCGCCGGGCAGGCCGGGCAGCCGGCCGTCGAGGAAGTCGCGGAACGACTGGCCGGAGACGTCGATGTAGCGGCCGTCGCGGTAGACGAAATACATCGGCACGTCGAGCGCGTAGTCGGCATAGGCCTCGAAGCCGAAGCCGGCGTCGAACACCCAGGGCAGCATGCCGGTGCGGTCCGGGTCGGTATCGGTCCAGATCTGGCTGCGGTAGCTGAGGAAGCCGTTGGGCTGGCCCTCGGTGAAGGGCGAATTGGCGAACAGCGCGGTGGCGATCGGCTGCAGCGCCAGGCCGACGCGGAACTTGCGCACCATGTCCGCCTCCGACCCGTAGTCCAGGTTCACCTGGACCGTACAGGTACGCAGCATCATGTCGAGCCCGAGCGTGCCGCGCTTCGGCATGTAGTCGCGCATGATGGCGTAGCGGCCCTTCGGCATCCAGGGCATGTCCTCGCGCCGCACCTTCGGGTGGAAGCCCATGCCGATCATGGCGATGCCCAGCTTCTCGCCGACCTGGCGGACCTGGTCGAGGTGGGTGTGCACCTCCTGGCAGGTGTCCTGGATGTTGCGCAGCGGCGCGCCGGACAGCTCGATCTGGCCGCCGGGTTCCAGCGAGACCGAGCAGCCGTCGGCGCCGACCAGCGCGATGACGTTTTCGCCCTCGTAGGCCGGGGTCCAGCCCGGGAACTGCAGCAGGCCCTCCAGCAGCGCGCGCACGCCGCGCGGCCCGTCATAGGGCAGCGGCTTCAGGTCGTCGACCGTGAAGGCGAATTTCTCGTGCTCCGTGCCGATGCGCCAGGCGTCGGCCGGCTTGTTGCCGGCCTCGAAATAGGCGACGAGGTCGCGACGGTCGGTCACCACGGCGGTGTCGGTCTGGGGTACCGCTGTCATCCGGATAGCGCTCCGCTTCGAAGGCCGGTTCAGGTGCCGCTGGACCGCCAGTCGCCGCACGCTGCCTGCCAGCAGGCAAGCGCCGCGATGGCCGCGGTTTCGGCGCGCAGGATGCGCGGCCCGAGGTCGATCGCGGTAACAATGGGCAGGCGCCTCAGCAGGTCAAGCTCCGATGCGGCGAAGCCGCCCTCCGGCCCGACCAGGATCGCCGCGGCGCCCGCGCCGGCGGCGCGGAAGGCGTCCAGCGCCGGCGCGCCGCCATGGGTTTCGTCGGCGACGAACAGGCGTCGGCCTTCGCGTTCCAACGGCTCCAGCGCATCGCGCAGCCGCACCGGCGCGCTCACCGGCGGCACGCACAGCCGGCCAGACTGCTCGGCCGCTTCGCGTGCGACTTCCGCCAGCCGGGCGACGTTGACCCGGTCGGTGATGCTGTGGTCGGTCAGCACCGGGCACAGTGCGCCGACGCCGAGTTCGGTCGCCTTCTCGACCAGGAAGTCGATGCGCGCCTTCTTCAGCGGGGCGAACAGCAAGGCGAGGTCGGGCACCGCGACCTGCGCGGCGACCCGGTTTTCCACCGCGATCGCCGCCGCCTTCTTGCCCAGCGCCGCGATGCGGCCGCGCCAGCCGCCGTCGTGTCCGTTGAACAGCTCGACGGGCGCACCGGGGCCGAGCCGCAGCACCGTGCGCAGATAGTGCACGTCGTCGGTCTCGACGACGGCGCCGGCAGCGAGCGCGCCGGTGACGTAGAGGCGGGGAATCGTCGGCAAGGGTCGGTTGCGGGTCTAGCCGGTGTAGAAATGCTCGCGCGGCTCGCTCTCGTCCTCGAGGTCGCGGATCGCCGCCTCGATGTCGTCGACCGCACCGCGCAGCATGGCGATCAGCGCCTGTCGGTCGGCGGTGAAGGGCAGGTCCGACAGCAGCTTGTCGACCCGGCCGCGCGCGCCATGCCTTGTGCCGCACCCACTCCGGCAGCAGGATCTCCGGCGGGTCGACCACGCGCAGGTCGTCCAGCCGCGACTGGTCCGGCAGCCCGATCTCCAGCGGCACATAGCCGTTGACCAGGCTGATCCGCTCGGCCGGTTCCTCCAGCGCGCCGCCGCGGTGCACCACCATGTTGCCCTGCATGACGATGCCCCAGCCGGCGGCCGGCAGCTCCGGCGCAACCACCCGGTCGGCGGGGTAGTCGGCTCTTGCCGGCGCGAAAGTTCGGCCGCCTCCGCCTTGGTGCCGACGAAATACTGGAACCGCCTGCCGCGGAAGGTCTTCGGGTCCGTCACCATCACCTGGGGCGAAGTCGATCTGCAGCGTGTCGTGGTGCCAGCGGTCGATCGGCCGGCCCAGCGTCTCCGGCGCGTAGTTGATGGGCCCCACTGGCTCGGCATCGTGTGGCGACGAAGGGCACTCCAGGATGTCGGCCATGAAGGCGGTACCTTCGGGCAGCCGCAGAAGTCGCGCAGGAAGCGCGAGCGATAGACGCTCTGGCGCACGAGCGCTCGATCCGCACGGCGCCGCGGGCGAACGGTGCCAGCCGCCGGCAGATGTCCAGCACCACCGCGGCGCCTTCCTCGGACAGCAGGCGGAACGGCCCGCTTATCGCCACCGCGCTCGGGCAGAGGGCGATCTCCTCCGCGCCGTAGCCGAGGTCGGCGAGGCCGACCTTGTGCGTCGGCGGCTCCAGCGCCAGGTGCACGGCCGGGTCGTAGACCGGCTCGTCGTCCAGCTCCGGCAGGCTTGCCGGCAGGGCGGCCGGGAACGGCAGGGGAATGTTCTGCACCGAACGGCTCCTTTCGGCGGATTCGGGACTGTCAGCCGGCGTACCAGACCTCGCCGGCCGGGGCATCGGAGGTCAGGTCGGCGATGGCGTCCTCGACGTCGGCCATGGCCGCGCGCAGCACGGCCACCAGCCTGGCGCGATCGTCGGTATAGGGCATGCCGGCGATGGCGGCGTCCAGCTTGGCCCGGGCGAGCCACGCCTTGTGCCGTGCCCATTCGGATAGACCACGTGCGGCGGGTCCCACACGGTCAGGTCGGACAGCCGCGACGGGTCCGGCTTGCTGATGTCGCGGGCGACATAGCCGTTGATGAAGGTGATCCGTTCCGCCGGCTTCTCCAGCCGCCCGCCGCGGTGCACCACCATGTTGCCCTGCTGCAGCACCGCCCACCCGGCGCCGGGGAAGTGCGGGCTGACCACGCGGTCGGCCGGCGGCTCCCGGCCTTCGGCAGCCAGCGCGGCCGCCTCGGCCTTGGTGCCCATGAAATACTGGAAGCGTCCGCCGGCGAACGAGGCCGGGTCGTTGACCATCAGCACGTAGTCGAAGCCGAGGGTGTCGTGGTGCCAGCGATCGACTGCGCGGTTCAGGTCGGCGGGCGCATAGTTGATGTGCCCCAGCTGCGCCGGCATGGTGCGGCGCCAGCGGCGTCAGGAACAGTCGAGACGAAGCCGGTGACCTCCGGTTGAGGCAGAGGGCCGCGGATGAAGCGCGAGCGGTGGGCACCGCCGCGCACCATCCGGGCGATGCGGCGCCCCTCGGTCGCGTCGCGCTCCAGGCGGCGGCAGATGCGCTGCAGCACCGCGACGCCCTCCTCGGACAGGATGCGGCAGGCGCCGGTCACCGCCACCGGGCTGGCGCAGCGGGCGATCTCGGCCTCGCTGTAGCCGAGCGCACTGAGCGGCACAACGGTGTCCGACGCTTCCAGCGCAAGATGACGGCGCGGGTCGAAGTCCTCGTCGTCCTCGATCGGCGCGAAGCCGTCCGGCCTGTCGTGGGGAAAGTCGAGGGGATTGGCTAGCATCGCACGCCCCTGCGGAATGCCGAATATCGAACCTGAACGCCGACCGCGCCAGTCCGTCAATCGCAAATTGCAAGGGTGGCGCGGGACGCGCCGGTCAGGCCAGCCGTTGCAGGGCCCAGCGCACCCGCGCGCCGTCCGAACCGGTCATGCCGGTGACCACGATCTGCTCGTTGCGCTGCACGGTCTCGCCGTCTGCCACGTAGATCGAGGCGGCCAGCCGGGCCTGGCCGCCGGCGACGCGGAAGCGCCAGCCCGACTTGTCCGGCAGGCGGATCAGCACGGTGGCCTGGTCCTGCGCCAGGGTGGCGCGGATGCGCGGGTGCATGTGGAAACGCAGCGCGTAGCCGCGGCGCTCCTGCGCCTTGGCATCGACCGGCGCCAACACGTCCTCGCCGCGCCAGTCCTGGCCGTCGGCGGCACAGTAGATCGAGCGCTTGTGCACCAGGCCGAAGCGCGGCGCATAGCCGGCGCTCGACGCTTCCAGCAGCCAGGCGCCATCGTGCTCGGTCAGGGTCGGCTGGGCATCGCCGCCGCCGCGGGTGTCGGCATTGGTGTCGGCAACGGTCAGCGTCGAGTGGGCGGCGGTGGCCCGCACGGCGCTGCGCCATGCGTCGCCGGCATTGGCCATGGCGCCGCAGTTGACGAACACGCGCTGGTGGCCGACCGACAGCTCGATGGCCAGCGGCGCGGCGTGCTCGCCGGTCTGGCCGCAGTCCATCAGCAGCAGCGCATTGCCGACCGCGATCCGGGCATAGCCGCAGTGGCGGGCGACCGTCGGGCTGGCGCCGGTGGCGCCGGACCGGTCGAGGGCGAGGTCGATGGTGCCGGAGCGGCCTTCGTGCGAGCCCTGGAACAGGGCCAGCCGGCCATCGCCGTGGCGCAGCATGCGCAGGATCGGCGCGGCCTTGTCCAATGCGTGCTGCAGCCAGCCGGGCACACCCAGCACGGCGTCGGCAAGCGCGGCGCGGGCCGCTGCCAGATGGCAGACCAGGGCGAACTGGTCGGTCGGCGAGCGGCTGACGTGGCCGCCGTCGGGGTGCAGCTGCACTTCCAGCGCCGCCGCCAGCCAGCGCTGCAGCCGCGCCGCCGCGGCGGGCGTGGTCTGGGCGGCAATGGTCTTGCCGGGGGCAAGCGCAATGGCGGCGACAATGCCGTGGCAAAGGGCGCCGAGCTGCGGCTGGCCGTCGATGTCGGCGGCGCCGGTGCGGCACAGAAAGCGCAGCTGCCGCCGGGCGGACAGGATCAACGCCGCCCGGATCGCATCGGCGGCTGCCGCGTCCGGCGCGCCGGCGGCGATCAGGTCCAGGTGGGCCGCCCAGCCGGCCAGGCGATGGGCCAGCAGGTCGCTGCGCCAGGCGAGCGGGTGCCAGCGGCCATAGCGGTCCAGCCAGCCGCGGGTGGCGGCATAGGCCATCGCCCGCGCCTCGGCGGTGTCGGCTGCGTCGAGGTCGCGCAGCCAGTCGAACGCGTGGGCGTGCGGCAGCACGTCCGACGCCAGCTCGAACAGCGCGTCGGCGTCGGCGCCCCAGGCGCCGATGAAGGTCGCGCCCTGGGCCGGGTCGCCCGGCCAGATGTCGCGGATGCCGAGCCAGGGCGGACGGCCGTGCGCCTTGTCGCCCCAGTGTTCGACCGGCAGCAGGTCGAGCAGACGGGCGGCCAGCGGGCGCAGGCGCAGCCGCCGCTGGCGGGCCTGGGCGCCGAGCATGCCGAAGGCCTGGCTGTCGCGCCAGCGCTCGACCCGGCCGAAGATGTCGATCTGGGTCACGGCACCACGGCCGCGAGCTGGCCCGTCGCCGAGGCCGGCGCCCGCAGGGCCGCGATGTTCTGGGCATAGCGCTCGGCCCCGCCGGCAAAGGCGGCGGAGCCGGCAACGAGGACGTCGGCGCCGGCGGCGACGGCAAGCGGCGCGGTCTCGGCATTGATGCCGCCGTCGACCTGCAGGGCCACCGGCCGCTGGCCGGCGTCGATCATCATGCGCACCTGGGCAATCTTGTCGATCATCGACGGAATGAAGCGCTGTCCGCCGAAACCCGGGTTGACCGTCATCACCAGCACCAGGTCGATGTCGTCCAGCACATGCTCCAGTGCCGCCACCGGCGTCGCCGGGTTCAAGGCGACCCCGGCCTTCTTGCCCAGCCGGCGGATCATCTGCAGCGTGCGGTGCAGGTGCGGCCCGGCTTCCGGATGCACCGTCAGCCCGTCGGCGCCGGCCTCGGCGAACGCCTCCAGATAGGGGTCGATCGGGCTGATCATCAGATGCACGTCGAACGGCTTGGCGCTGTAGGGACGCCGCGCGCGGATCACGGCCGGGCCGATCGTCAGGTTCGGCACGAAATGCCCGTCCATGACGTCGACATGGATCCAGTCGGCGCCGGCCTTGTCGATCGCGCGGACATCGTCGCCCAGCCGCGCGAAATCGGCCGAAAGGATCGACGGCGCGACACGCACGGGGGGCAGACGCGGCGACTCGTTCATGACGTTAAGTTGGTAACAGCTTTGGCCCGACAGCGGCAAGCCGGCGGGCGCCGCCCGCCGGGGTCAGGCGCGCCGCGTCAGCCGGGCGACGAAGAAGCCGTCGAGGTGGCCGCGATCCGGCCAGTGGCAGGGCAGGGTCATGACGTCGCCCGCCGGCGTGATCGCGGCCTCCAGGCCGGGCAGCTCGGCCGGTGCGACCGCGTCGCGCGCCAGCGCCGGGTTGCGGGCGAGCAGGGCGTCGATGCGCTGCCAGCCCTCCTCTGGCTGCAGGCTGCAGACGGCATAGACCAGCCGGCCGCCGGGCGGCAGCAGCGCGGCGGCGCGGTCGAGCAGCCGGTCCTGGGCGGGCACTGCGCGGCGGATGTCGTCGGCCGACTTCAGCCGGGCGATGTCGGGGTGCCGGCGCAGCGTGCCGGTCGCCGAGCACGGCGCGTCCAGCAGCACGAACCGCGGCGCGGCGTCGGGCGTGAAGGCGGCGGCGTCGCCGACCTCGACGCGCGCGGCAAGGCCGAGCCGCTGCAGGTTGGCGCGCAGCATGTCGGCCCGGCGCGGGTCGCGCTCGACCGCCGTCACCGTCGCGCCCATGGCTGCCAGCTGGGCTGTCTTGCCGCCCGGCGCGGCGCACATGTCAAGCGCCGCGGCCCCCGGCGGCGGGGCCAGCAGGCGCGCCGGCAGCGCCGCGGCGGCGTCCTGCACCCACCAGCCGCCCGCATCGTAACCGTCCAGCGCGGTCACGTCGCCGGCGTGGCTGAGCCGGACGGTGCCGGTCGGCAGCACGGCGCCGCCCAGCCGCTCGGCCCAGCCGTCCGCGTCGGCCGCGACCGTGAGGTCGAGCGGCGGTTCCTCGAGATGGGCCCGTGCGATGTCCAGCGCCGCCTGTGAGCCGTGCGCCGCGGCCCAGCTCTCCAGCAGCCAGGGCGGCGCGTTCAGCCGGGCCGCCTGGTCGGGGGCGAGAAGCGGCGCCGCATGGACGCGGCGCAGCACGGCGTTGGCGAGTCCGGCCAGCGCGGGATGGCCGACGCGCCGCATCAACCGCACCGCCTGGTCGATCGCCGCGTGCGGCGGTGGGTCCAGGAACTTGAGCTGGACCGTCACCAGCCGCAGCACCTGGTGCGCGATCGCGGCCTTGTCCGGCAGCGGGCGGCGCAGGAACTGGTCGAGCAGCTGGTCGACCTCGCCCAGCCGGCGCAGCGCGGCCGTCGTCATCAGCCGGGCGAAGGCGCGGTCGCGGCGGCTCAGCCGCGCGAGCGCGGCGTCGGCATCGGACCAGGCCTGGTCGAACGGCTTGCCGGCGTCGAGCACCGCATCGAGCACCTGCGCCGCGACCAGACGGGCGAGCGTCGGATCGTCGGCCCGCTGCGTCGCGGGGGTCAGCCCCACGGGCCGCGCCGGCGGGTGCTGCCGCCGGCCGCCATTTCCTGTAGCCGCCGGATCCGGTTCTCGGTCGACGGGTGGGTCGAGAACAGGCTGTCCATGCTGCGCATGTGCAACGGGTTGACGATGAACATGTGGGCCGTCGCCGGATTCCGTTCCGCCGCGATGTTGTCGATGGTCTGGGCGCCACGATGCAGCTTTGCCAGTGCGTTGGCGAGCCAAAGCGGGTTGCCGCAGATCTCGGCGCCGATCCGGTCGGCCTCGTACTCGCGGCTGCGGCTGATGGCGAACTGCACCATCATCGCCGCGAATGGCGCCAGGATGGCGACCAGCAGCACGCCGAGCCCGCCCAGCGGGTTGTCGCGGGAATTGCCGCCGCCGAAGAACAGGCCGAAATTGGCCAGCATCGAGATCGCGCCGGCCACGGTGGCGGTCACCGTCATCGTCAGCGTGTCGCGGCTTTTCACGTGCGCCATCTCGTGCGCCATCACGCCGGCGACTTCCTGCGCGTTCAGGTTGCGCAGCAGCCCGGTGGTGGCGGCGACCGCCGCGTTCTGCGGGTTGCGGCCGGTGGCGAAGGCGTTCGGCTGCGGGTTGTCGATGAGGTAGACCTTCGGCATCGGCAGGTCGGCGCGACGGGCGAGCTCGGCCACGATGTCGTGGAATTCCGGGGCGGAGTCCCGCGTCACCGGCCGTGCGTTGAACCGGCGCAGCACGATGCCGTCGGCATTCCAGTAGGCGAAGCCGTTCATCGCCACCGCCACCACCAGCGCGATGATCGCGCCGCCGGTGCCGCCGATCAGATAGCCGACGCCGAGGAACAGGGCGGTCAGCCCGGCGAGCAGGACTACGGTGCGCAGGTAGTTGGTGCCGAGCACGGCGTGCGGTCTCCCAGCAAGGACCCGGTCGCGCCGGGCGCGCAGAATCTGTGGTGATTGCAGGCCGGCCGGTCAAGGCTTGGCGGGCGGCTGCCTGGGCCACATATTAGTCGGATGAACGCGCCGAAGCCGAAGGAGTTCGCCGTCGATCCGCCTGCCGCCGATGCGGGTGAAGCGGCAAGTGCGGCGGACGAGGGGCCGGCCGAGGTCGGCGGCCGCAACGGCCCCGATCCGACGCGCTATGGCGACTGGGAAGTCGACGGCCGCTGCGTCGATTTCTGAGGTCGGCGCCGCCGGCAGCAGCCCGCGTCCTCGCCGGCGCCGAGGGCACGCGCCGGTTGGAAGCGATCGACCGGTCTCCGATCGGATGAGCCCATCCGACCGGAGTTCGACCTAGGCGGCGAAGGGCAGCCAGACCACGAAGCGGGCGCCGAGCACCTTGCCGTCGGCAGCGATGCGGTTCTCGGCGGACAGCGTGCCGCCCTGCGCCTCGACGATCTGTTTGGAGATGTTCAGGCCGAGGCCCGAGTTGTTGCCGAAGTCGTCGCCGGCCGGCCGTTCCGAATAGAAGCGCTCGAAGATCTTCTCTTCCTTGCCGGGCGGGATGCCGGGGCCGACGTCGTCGACGAGTACCGTCAGCCCCTCGCTGTTGGTGGTGACGGTCAGCGCGATCTCGCCGTCGCGCGGGCTGAAGCTGATCGCATTGCCGATCAGGTTCTGCATCACCTGCATCATCCGGGTCTCGATCCCCGGCACCACCAGCGCCTCGCCGCGCGGCTTGCGCACCGTGAACACCAGCGGCTTGTCGCTCTCGGCGTCGTGCATGGCCCGATAGATCTCGGCCAGGCTGTCCAGCATCGTGCCGATGTCGACCGGCTCGGCCTGGGTGCGCGACAGCTCGGCGTCCAGCCGCGAGGCATCGGAGATGTCGGTGATCAGCCGGTCGAGCCGGCGCACGTCCTGCTCGATGATCGCCATCAGCCGCGCCTGCCGCTCCGGGTCCTTGACCCGGGTGACGGTCTCGACCGCGGACCGCAGGCTGGCCAGCGGGTTCTTGATCTCGTGCGCCACGTCGGCGGCGAAGCGCTCGATCGCGTCCATGCGGATGTAGAGCGCCTGGGTCATGTCGCGCAGGCTGCCGGACAGGTCGCCGATCTCGTCGCGGCGGTCGCGGAAGTCCGGGATCGCCACGTCGCGACCCTGGCCGTGGCGCACGCGCTCCGCGGCGGCGGCCAGGCGGCGCACCGGCCGGGCGATGGTGCCGGCCAGGTAGAACGACAGCATCACCGTCACCGCGATCGCCAGCGCGAAGATCTTCAGGATGTCGATGCGCACGCTGCGCAGGCTGGCCTCGATCTCGCTGCCGTCGCGCGACAGCAGCAGCACGCCCACCACCTTGCGCAGCGCGACCACGGGAATGGCGACGCTGAGCACGAGTTCGCCGGACGGGCGCACCCGCACCCGCTGCACCGGCTCGCCCTCGTAGGCCGCCATCACCTCGTCGTAGTCGAAGGCGAACTGGATCGGCGCTTCCTGGTAGACCGGCAGGTTGCGGTCATAGGGGATCAGGTCGAAGATCGCGTCATAGATGCGGAACAGGAAGCTGGAGATGTCGGCCTCGTCGATCGGCGGCAGCTCCTTGATCGAGACCACGCCGCCGGCGCCGACCAGCTGGCGGCTGTCGACGACCAGGTCGCCGCCGACCGAGAACAGGCGGGCGCGCAGTGTGTTGGGCGCGGCCAGGAACTCGGTCGGCCCGGCCAGGCGGCGGACGATCCGCGCGGCGATGTCGTCGATCAGGATCTGCTCGCCGATGCCGTCCGGCGCCACGGCGGATTCGCCGACTGCGCCGGCGAAGATCTCGCCCTGCACGGTCAGCGCATCCAGCTCCGCGTCGATCAGCCGCTGGCGATACTCGTCCATGTAGAGGATGGCGCCGACCAGCATCCCGAGCGGGATCAGGTTCAGCACCAGGATCCGGCGGGTCAGCGGCGACAGCCAGCGCCCGCGCCGGCGGCGCAGCTTGCGCTCGGCCGCACGGGCACGCGCGGTCCTGCCCGAGGTCGAGGCCGGAACGCCGGCGTCGTGCCGTGCGGGGCCGGTCAGGTGATCGCCGGTCTCCGCGGTCACGCCTTGCCGCGCGCGCTGCGCGCGCCCCTCGTCGCCGCGGGCCGGGCGTCAGCTCTCCTTGTAGCGATAGCCGATGCCGTACAGCGTTTCGATATGGGAGAAATCGTCGTCGACCTCGCGGAATTTCTTGCGCAGCCGCTTGATGTGGCTGTCGATGGTGCGGTCGTCGACATAGATGCTTTCGCCATAGGCCGCGTCCATCAGCTGGTTGCGGTTCTTGACGTGGCCCGGCCGCAGCGCCAGCGCCTGCAGCAGCAGGAACTCGGTCACCGTCAGGTTGACCGGGATGCCCTTCCACGTCGACAGGTGCCGCTCCGGATCCAGCACCAGGTCGCCGCGCACGATCATCGCCTTGTGCGACGACGAATCGCCCGCATTCTCCAGGTCGGCCCGGCGCAGCAGCGTGCGGATGCGCTCGATCAGCAGGCGCTGCGAGAACGGCTTGGTGATGTAGTCGTCGGCGCCCATGCGCAGGCCGAGCAGCTCGTCGACCTCGTCGTCCTTCGAGGTCAGGAAGATCACCGGCATGTGGGTGACCTTGCGCAGCCGGGTCAGCAATTCCATGCCGTCCATGCGCGGCATCTTGATGTCCAGGATCGCCAGGTCGGTCGGCTTGGCGGTCAGCCCGCGCAACGCTTCCTCGCCGTCGCTGTAGGTGCGGACGTCGAATCCCTCCGCCTCCAGCGCCATGGTCACCGATGTCAGGATATTGCGGTCGTCGTCGACCAGTGCAACCGAGTGTGGCACGTGGCAATGGCCTCCATAACTCACCGCACCGTTGCGGCGCGGCGTTCCCCTTGAGTCGCTGTGCAGCAGTAATCGCCGCGATTATGCACTTTTTTTGGCCGTTGTCTCAGGATCGCAGCAATTCGGCCCCCTTGGCCCGGATCGGGACGCGGTTTCGCCGCGCCGGCGCACGGCCAGCACTGGCGCATCCGCGGCGGCCGTGCCGTGGCATTCGCCACCGTGCCGGCCGCCGCGCCCTCAGGAAGTGGGGACACGGCCGCCGGTTTGCATCCCGTTGTCCCGGTTTCGGCCGCGGTCAGCGGCCGGCGGAGACGTCGATGGTGGTGGCGGAGACGTAGGAGGCCTGGTCCGACATCAGCCACAGCACGACGTCGGCGACCTCGTCGGCAGTGCCGGCGCGCCCGGCATAGGGCACCGCCTTGGCCGCGGTGTCGAAGGCGTTGCCCTTGCCGTAGATCTCGTGGATCTCGGTGTCGATCAGGCCGGGACGAACGGAGACGGCCCGGATGCCTTCCTGGCCGACCTCCTTGGCCAGGCCGATGGTGAAGGCGTCGAGCCCGCCCTTGGTGGCGGCATAGGGCGCCATGCCCGGCATGCCGCCGGTGCGCGCCGCGATCGACGAGATGTTGACGATGACCCCGCCGCCGCCGCCGCGCTTCGTCGACATCCGCTTGACCGCCTGCCCGGCCGCCAGGAAGCAGCCGGTCAGGTTGACTGCCCAGGTGCGGGCCAGGTCCTCGGCGGTCTGGTCCTCGATCCGCTTCAGCGCGCCGATGATGCCGGCATTGTTGACCAGCGCGTCGAGCCGGCCATAGGCGGCGTCGACCTCCTCGAACAGGCGTACGACGTCCGCGGGCTCGCCCATGTCGGCCTGGATCGTCTCGACCCGGCCGCCCTCGCTGCGGATCATCGCCGCGACGGCGTCTGCCTTGGCGGGGCTGCTGTTGTAGTTCAGCGCGACGGCCCAGCCGGCCTTCGCCGCCTTCTGCGCCACGGCGGCGCCGATGCCCCGGCTGCCGCCGGTGACCAGTACGACCTTCTGCATGCTGGAGTCCCTTTCAGTTCTGGTCCGGCGCCAGGCAGCCGCGGACGGCCGCAAGCACATCGGGGTGGGAATCGGCGACCGCGCCGAAGGACTCCGGCGTGAAGCCGGCGGCGGCGATGGTCTGCTTCTCTTCGTCGCTGAGCCCGACCATCGCGTCAACGGCGCAGGCACAGCCCAGTTCCGCCGCCCGCGGCACCGCCAGCACCTCCGCGTTGGCGCGGCAGGCAGCCAGCACGGCCTCATCCGCCGGTCCGGCCGATGCCGGCGCCAAGGCGGCCGCGGTCAGGACGGCGGCAAGCGGCAGGGCGGGGCGCGGGCAGGGGAAGCGGCGCGGCTGCGGCATTGCGCTCTCCTTGAGTCGGCGGGCGGTCGCTGCCATGTTCGGCGACATCCCGCCGGCTTGGCAAATGAACTGGTGACGCGGAATGACGGACCCGGCCGTGATCGGGCTCGACTGGGGCACGACGAACGCACGTGCCTATCTGATCGACCGGGATGGCAGCATCGTGGCAGAGACGGCCGCGCAGCCGCTGGGCATCATGCAGGTGGCGGATGGCGGCTATCCCGCTGCGTTGGCGCGGCTGCTGGATGCGTTGCCGATGGCGCCGCCGCCAGGGCTGCCGCTGGTGCTGTCGGGGATGGTCACCAGCCGGCAGGGCTGGGTCGAGACCGGCTATGTCGCCTGCCCGGCCGACTTCGCCGCGGTGGCGGCCGCGGCGGAGATCCGCTCCGTCGACGGCCGCACCCTGGTGTTCGCGCCCGGCGTGTCGTTTCACGACGAGGCCGGCGTGGCCGACGTGATGCGGGGCGAGGAACTGCAGATTCTGGGCGCGGTGGAGTCCGGCTGCCCGGCCCGCGTGTTCTGCCTGCCCGGCACCCACAGCAAGTGGGCCTGGGTCGCCGACGGCCGCATCGTCCGGTTCCGCACGGTGATGACCGGCGAGACGTTCGCGGCGCTGAGCGACCACACCATCCTCGGCCGGCTGATGGCCGACCGGGCCCATGACGCCGACGCGTTCCGGCACGGGGCGGATCGGGCGCGGCACGGCGGCTATGTGCTGCACGACATCTTCGGCGCACGGTCCGAGGCGCTGTTCGGGCGGCTGGCGCCGGATGCGATCGCGTCCTATCTCTCCGGCCTGCTGATCGGCCACGAGGTCGCCGCCATGGCCGGCGATCTGGACGGCGGCGAGGTGGTCGCCGTGGTGGGCGGCGCCGCGCTGGCGGAACGCTACTGCGCCGCCATGGCGGTCGCCGGTGTGGGCTGCCAACGCATCGACGACCCGGTGGTGACACGCGGCCAGGTGGCGCTGGCGCGCGCAGCAGGAGTCACAGGCTGACATGACCGATCTCGCCGCCGCCCTGGCCCGCCTGCCCCTGGTCGCCATTCTGCGCGGCATCCGGCCCGACGAGGCGGTCGCGATCGGCGAGGCGTTGCTGGCCGAAGGTTTCGCAGCGATCGAGGTGCCGCTCAACTCGCCGCAGCCCACGGACAGCATCCGTGCGCTGGCCGGTGCGCTCGGCGACCGCGCGCTGGTCGGCGCCGGCACGGTGCTGCGGCCGGACCAGGTCGACCAGGTGGCGGCAGCCGGAGGGCGGCTGATCGTGATGCCCCATGCCGACACCGCCGTGATCGCGGCCGCCAAGGCGGCGGGCCTGACCTGCGTGCCCGGCTTCGCCACGCCGACCGAGGCATTTTCCGCCCTTGCCGCCGGCGCCGACGCGCTGAAGCTGTTCCCGGCGGAGGCCAACCCGCCGCAGGTGCTGAAGGCGATGCGGGCCGTGCTGCCGCGCGCGGTGCCGGTGCTGCCGGTCGGCGGCATCACGCCGGAGGCGATGGGCGACTATCTCCGGGCCGGCGCCAGCGGCTTCGGCCTCGGCTCGGCGTTGTACGCGCCCGGCCTGTCGCCGGCGGACGTCGCCGGGCGGGCGCGCCGGTTCGTCAATGCCTGGCGGCGGCTGCACGGCGAGCCGGGCACGGTGACGGCCTGAGCGGCTAAAGCAGCGGCCCGGGCCGGTCGCCCATCAGATAGTCGATCACCCGGTGCGGCAGCGTCAGCTCGCGCACGATCTGCGGCACCTTGTCGAGCAGGCGATGCGCCGGCTGGAACAGCGAGCCCTGCTCAAGGAAGCCGCGCGGCAGCGGGATGGTCAGCACGAACACGCCGCTGGCGAAGGCGGCCGCCAGCGCCTTGCCCGGGCGCGCCTGGCTGAGTGCGGCCAGGCTCTGCGCCAGCGCGGGGGTGACCAGGCGCGCGGCCTCGTCCGTGTCGGCCGCGTAGACCTCGAAGATGCGTGCGAAGGCTGGATCGGGCAGGTCGACCCGGCGCAGGCCGGCGCCATGGATTCGGCCGGCGAGGCCGCGGTCGCGGGCCAGGATCACCGGTCCGTCGAAGCGCACCGGCACGTCGACCTCGATCACCAGTCCGCGCCAGTTGCGCCGCCGCCTGCTGCGTTTCCGCCGGGTGGCCATCGAGATCTGTTCGACGCGGTCGTAGCAGGATAGTTCCGCCATCCGGAACCCGGTGCCTCGGTGCATGCCTTCCAGCAGGTGCTCTGCCGCCACCGCCTGGCTCGACGGCAGGATGCCGAGGTCGATCACCGCCGCGGCATTGAATCCCTCGGCCATCGGCCGGTAGGTCATTCCGCCGATCGCCTCGGCCAGCGGCGGCACGATCTGGGCCAGCGTGGTGCCGCGGTACATCCGCGCCATCGCCCAGGCGACCAGGCCGGCGACAATGGCGGCGAAGCCGAGGACCGGCAACGCGACCCAGATCGAGATCAGACCCCAAAGGATCAGCGCGATCACGCCGAAAAAGCCGAAGATACCGGTGGCGACCAGCTTGGTCAGCTGCAGGTAGCCGCGCCGGCTGAGCTCGATGCCGGCCAGGATCGGTCTGATCTCCTCGTCGACGGCGCTGCGGATCGTGTCGGCGTGGGTGTCGCTCATCGTGGACCGGTCTGTCTTGAGGGCCGTCGGGAACCGCCGACGCGAGCGGGACCCTAGACGCTGGCGACCGGTGGCGAAAGGCCGTGTGCGGCGGAGAACGCGTCTCGGCTTGACATTATTCGATAATTCGACAATTATCGAATAATGGAAAACAACGATGCCATCGCCGCGCTTGCCGCTCTCGCCCACGGCCACCGCATGGCCGCCTTCCGCCTGCTGGTGCAGGCGGGCCCGTCGGGCCTGCCTGCCGGCGTGTTGTCGGAGCGGCTGGGCGTGCCGCCGTCCAGCCTGTCCTTTCACCTGGCACAGCTGGTCCAGGCCGGGCTGCTGCGCTCGTGGCGGGTGGCGCGTCGGGTGTTCTACGCCGTCGACTATCCGGCGACCCGCGGCCTGCTCGATTTCCTGATGCAGGACTGCTGCATGGGCCTGCCGGAGCTGTGCTGTCCGCCCCCGTCCGAGGCAAGGGGCGAAACCGAAACCAAACCCGGAACCGAAGGAGCCGTGTCATGAAGCGCCTGCATGTCAACCTCGCGGTCGACGACATCGAGGGGTCGATCCGATTCTATTCGGCCCTGTTCGCCGCCGAGCCGACGGTGCGCAAGCCCGACTATGCCAAGTGGATGCTCGACGACCCGCGGGTGAACTTCGCCATCTCCGACCGGGCCGCGCGCAAGGGGCTCGATCACCTGGGCATCCAGGTCGAGAGCGAGGCCGAGCTGCACGAGGTCTATGGCCGGCTGCGCGACGCGGCTGCGCCGACCTACGCCGTTGGCGCGACCACCTGCTGCTATGCCCGGTCGGAGAAGACCTGGATCACCGACCCGCAGGGCGTGGCGTGGGAGGCGTTCTTGACCGTCGGCGAGAGCCCGGTCTATGGCGAGGACATCGACGTGGCCGCGGCCACCGCCGGCAACTGCTGCCCGCCGCAGCGGGAGGCCGAGGGCGCCTGCTGCTGAGGAGGGGAGCGATGGCCTTCACGATCTACCACAACCCGAAATGCGGCACGTCGCGCAACGTGCTGGCGATGCTCGAGGAGCGCGGGATCGCGCCGAGGGTCATCGAATATCTGAAGACGCCGCCGGACAGGGCGACGCTGAACGCGCTGCTGAAGCGAATGGGCATCGGCCCGCGCGACCTGCTGCGGCGCAAGGGCACGCCCTTTGACGAACTCGGCCTCGACGACCCGAAGTGGACCGACGACCAGCTGGTCGACTTCATCGTCGCCCATCCGATCCTGATGGAACGGCCGGTGGTCGACACCGGGCGCAAGGCCGTGCTGTGCCGGCCGAAGGAGCGGGTGCTGGAGCTGCTGGACTGATCCGGACCGTCGCGGGGGCCGGTGCAGCGGCTCTATACGACGATGTTGAGGTTCGATCCCCGGGTCGGGGTTACCGTGCCGGTAGGCGTTGCCTTGCTCTCGGCGA
This sequence comes from Alphaproteobacteria bacterium, assembly GCA_041396705.1. Classification (NCBI taxonomy): domain Bacteria; kingdom Pseudomonadati; phylum Pseudomonadota; class Alphaproteobacteria; species Alphaproteobacteria bacterium. The sequence goes on along the minus strand of JAWKYB010000006.1, from coordinate 130,328 downwards.
CCGCCTGGTCGACCAGGGCCACCGCGGTGCGATCCTGTGTCGCCGCCTGCTTCAGGGCGTTCTGGGCGATTTCCTGGCGCGAGGCGAGCGCGCTGCTGACGGCATCCATCGGCATATTCCCGGTCGTTGCTGCGGCCGCAGGGCGGCCGGCTGACCGCCCAACCTAGCCGTCGGACGATTAACGGGCGGTTGACGCGGCTCAGCGCGCCCCGGCGGCAACCACCTGCCGGGCCAGGTCCATGTCGTGCAGCCACCAGGCGCTGGCGTTGATCGAGTAGATCGGCTGGTAGCGCGACACCTCCTGGGCGTCGAGGACCTGATCGGTCAGGCTGTCCAGAAGATAGGTGCGGCCGCCGGTGGCGACCGTCAGCACGGCGTGGTCCACCGCACGCTGCTGGTCGCGCACCACCCAGACGCGGACCTGGTCGTCGGAATAGCCCAGCCGGCGAAAGGCGACGTACTTCGCGATGGCGAAATCCTCGCAGTCGCCGGCGTTGCGGAAGAACTCCAGCGGCGACGCCCAGTAGTCGGCGACGCCGTAGTTGTTGCGGTCCTCGACATAGCCGATCTGGTTGACGAAGCGGTTGACCGCGGCGATCTGCTGGCCCGGCGTCGCCGAACGCAGGCCATCCAGGTAGTTGTCGTAGTTGACCAGGAAGCAATAGGCCTGGTCGCCGGCCTGGCACCGGGCGGGCGCCGCGGTCATGTCGGCGACATGCTTGTTCAGCGCGTCGACCCAGCGGGTGAACCGGCCGAGGTCGCTGCTGCGCGGCTCGTTGCCGTAGACCAGATTGGCGGCGCCGGCGGGCAACGGCGACAGGGTTGCCGCCGCCAGCCCGACCAGGATCGCCGTAGCCGCGCCCAGTCCGCCAGCCCTGCCGATGCCCAACATTATCCGCGCCACCCGCATTCCGAGCTCTCTCCGCCTACTGCCGGATGCGGCCCTCCACGGCCGCGGCCACCGTGCCGGCCGCGGCAATGTAGTCGATGACCTGCGAGGCCATCAGCGTGCCCGCCGCCGCGTCGACAAGCTGGCGCTGACCGGTAAACATTGCGTAACCATCGCCGCCGGCCGCCATGTAGTCGTTGGTGGCGACCGTGTAGGTGTTGCTGTCGAACAGCGGCTCGTCGCCGACCATCACCTCGCTGACGCGCTGGCCCGCCGGCGCGGTTACGTCCAGCTTGAAGCTGATGCCGGAGACCTGCGGGAAGCGACCGGCGCCGTCCTCGATGCGGCTGACCCCGTTCTCCAGCGCCTCGCGCACCGTGGCGCCATCCATCTCCAGCAGCACGGTGACGTTGCCGAACGGCAGCTCGCTGAGGATGTCGCGGCGGGTCAGCACCGTGCCGGGCTCGTAGATGCGGTCGGCACGGATGCCGCCGCCATTGGTGATGGCGATCTGGGCCCCGGTCGTCGCACGCATCGCGTCGGCGATCAGGTTGCCGATCGCGGTCTCCATCGAGCGCACGCTGGCGCGCCGGCTGTCCAGCTCGGTCGCGGTGGTGCCGATGTCGACATTGAGTTCGGCGTCGAGCTGGTCGGTGTAGACCTTGACCGCCGCCGCCGCGGTCGCATCCGCCTCGACCTCGGCGGTGGAGACGAACTGCACCTCGGGCACCCAATCGACCCGGGTGGTGCCGTCCTCCTGCGGCGTCAGCGTGACGTGCAGGTCGAGTATCGCCACGTGGGTGCCCTGCGAGGTGGATTCCAGCATGCCGTTGACGCCGTCGTAGAACGCCTGGATCTCGTGGTTGTGGCCGCCGAGGATGAAGTCGACGTCGCCGCTGGCCTGCAGCCCCGCCAGATCCTCGTCCATGTCGTCGTGGGTGAGGCCGATGACGATATGGGCGCCCTGCTCCTTCAGGGCCGCCGCGGTCGTTTTCGCGGTCTCGACGAGGTCGAGGAAGGTGATCTCGGGCCCGGGGCTGGAGATCTCGACCGTGTCGGGCGTGGTCATGCCGAACAGGCCGATCTTCAGCGGGCCGTAGTCGAGCATCGCCGTGTCGACCGTGCCCGGCAGCGGGCCGCCGTTGAAACGCACGTTGGTGGCCAGGATGGTGTACTGCGCCTCGGCAATGCGCTGCATCGCCACGTCGGGGCCGAAGTCGAACTCGTGGTTGCCCAGCGCGGCATATTGCAGGCCGATCTGGTTGAACAGGTCGACCATGTGCGCGCCCTTGTCGAAGCTCGACATCAGCGAGGGCGAGATCATGTCGCCGCCATAGGTGAACAGCACCGGGTCGCCGAACGCGGCTTCCGCCATGGCGCGCACCGCGGCGATCTTGGCGATGCCGCCGGCGCCGTCGCGGTCCGCTTCCATGCGGTCGACGTCGTTCGCGTGGACGAAGCGCACGGTCACCGAAACCGGGTCCTGGGCCAGCGCAGGCAGCGCGGCCACGCCGATCGCGAAGGCGCCGGCCGCCGCCTGCAGGACAGTCAGATTGCGCAGGTTTGTCATTGCTTCTCCCTCATCGCCCGGGCCGTTGCGGCGGCCGCTGGTGGTCGAGCCGTGTTCCGCTTAAAGCGTGGCGTCGATGACACCAGAAGCCGCGGTAGCGCGGCGGCGCCGTCACGACCGCGCGACCGCCGGTCAGCGACCGTGTGCCAGCGTCGGCTGCCAGCCGGCCTTCCACGCCGTGGCGGCGACCACTTCCGGCGGCACGCCGTTGTCGTGGAACCAGCTGTCGACGGCGTAGCGGACCGAACGCTCCAGCCCGGTCGACGGGCCGGCGATCTCGGCGATGACGGCGGTGGCGTGCGGCCAGGACCAGCCGGCGACGATGCCGTGCTGCAGCGGGTTCGACAGCCGGTGGAAATGCAACAGGCCGTCGTTCTGCATCATGGCGACGAAGTTGGAGGTGTTGATGGCCTCGTCGTAGCAGTCGAGCTGGCCGCGGCGGAACCAGCCGCCGCCGGTGCCGCCGAGGTCGCCGCCGGTGCCTGCCTGGGCGCCGGCCATCGTCTCCAGCGCCGCGACTGCCAGCGCGATCCGCCGCCGCTCCTCCGCCGGATCGGCCGCCTGCTCGGCGAACAACGCCGCGATCTGCGCCCATTGGCTCTCGGTCAAGCGAACCGTCGCCGAATCGCCGCAGCCGTGACCGTAGCAGTAGGTGAAGGACTCGTGGCTGGCGGCCGCGTCGATATGCCGGGTCACGCCGTCGGGGACATGAATCCCGCAGCCGGCGAGCAGGGCCAGTGCCAGCAGCGGCACCGCCGCGCGCAGTAGGACCGATCTGGCCGCCATGGGGACATCCCTTCGTCTGACGTCTCGCGCGGCCGGCCGGCCGGCGGGGAGGGGGCAGAGATCGACAGCGTCAGACAACGCTAGGCAATTTGCAACGTCGATGCTATATGACCCCGCAGCGTCGCCCAGCGCGCGCATGACATTTTCGCAAGGTTCCGGCGGATGCGGCCCGAAGGGCGAAGCGTCGCGCCGGCATTCGTTCTTTCGGAGGTTGACGGAACGTGCAGGTTCAGGTCCGGGAAAACAACGTCGATCAGGCGCTGCGCGCGCTGAAGAAGAAGCTGCAGCGCGAGGGCGTCTTCCGCGAGATGAAGCTGCGCCGGCACTATGAGAAGCCGTCGGAGCGGCGGGCCCGGGAGAAGGCGGAGGCGGTGCGCCGCGCGCGCAAGCTGGCCCGCAAGCGGATGGAGCGCGAGGGCTTCTAGTTCCGTCTGCGGCCGGCTGCGGCCCGTACGACCGACCCGACGGCGGCCCATGGCCGCCGTTTTCGATTCTCGCCCCCTGTTAGTACCGACGTTAGGCCGGCGTTAATCCCGCCATGCTGTGCTGTCCCAAAGGCCGTCCAAATGGGACAGGACGATGTTCAACGCGCTGCTGGGTACCCAGCTGACCTTTGCCGACCTGAATTCGAGCCTGCTGTCGTTCACCCGGGCGCAGACCTTTGTCGGCGCCCAGACCCAGGCTCAGCTTCGGGCGCGGCAGGAGAACGAGCACGAGACCGTCGCGGCCACCAGCCGCGCCGCGGCTCTGCGCGCGCGCGCCGAAGACACGATCATGCGCAAGGCCAACGTGGAACTCGCCGCCGGCCAGATCGAATCGATCGTCGAAGAACTGGAAGGCGTCTATCTCCAGTACGGCAAGCTGAAGGAACTGGCGAAGAGTGCGCTGACGGCCAACGCCGATGCGCGCGCCGGCATCGCGGCCGACTTCGACAAGGCGGTGAAGGAACTCAACAACCTGGTCGACAAGGCCGGGCCAAGCGGGCGCAACCTGGTGGGCGACGTCTATCGCACCAGCTGGCTGACCGACACGATCTCCTACGCCACCGGGTCGACCTTCGGCGCGCGCCGCGTGGTGCACGGCGAATATGTCGGCGCCGACTACTACATCAATCCCGGCGACGGGAAGAAATGGGTGCCGGACCTGGGCGGCGCCTACATCAGCGAATACTCCAACTATCCGGACACCCTCGACCAGGACGTCGGCTTCGGCGACATCACGGTCGACAGCTTCGACCGCAATACCAACGCCATCACCTTCACGGTGGACGGCGGCGGCACCGTTTCCGGCACGGTGGTGCGCGGCGGTACCGGCGTGCTGCACAGCTGGCTGTACAACAACTTCGACGACACCGATTCGATCAATGCGGCGATCGACGATCTGGATTCGGCCCTGAACAGCGTCGACATCACCCGGCTGTCGCTGAAGACCGACATGACGGTCGCACGGTCGCGGACGCGCCAGCTCGACCGGACCATCGACACGCTCTATGCCGACGCCAACACCATCGAGCTGACCGCGACGGAAAAGACCCTGAAGCTGGAACAGGCCAAACAGGCGCGCGAACAGATTGCCCAGTTCCAGTTCAACTCCGTGCTGTCGTCCGGCGGCGCGACCGCGCTGTCGGCCCTGTTCGGCTTCTGACCGCGGCCGCGCGGCGGCCGTCACCAAAACTTCACAACAAACCCGTTGAGGCACCGAACCGCGCGTGGCAAAAAGCCTGCGCGGGAAAGGTCTATACAAGTGGTAACGGGAATGGCGTCCACGGAACGCGACCGCACAGTCGGCACGGTGGGGCCGGCTGCCCGGCAGCGCTGGATGGCGGTGCTGGCGCACGCCGGCCGCGACGCGCTGGAGCGGGCCTGCCAGGGCCTGCCGCCGGCGCCGGCGCACGACTGGCTGCGAAGGCCGGAGGTCGGCATGGCGATGGTGCGCGGGCGCGCCGGCGGCGACGGCGCACGCTTCAACCTCGGCGAGATGACGGTGACGCGCTGCGCGGTGCGGCTGGCCGACGGCACCATCGGCGTCGCCTATGTCGCCGGCCGCGACAAGCGCCATGCCGAACTGGCCGCGCTGTGCGACGCGCTGCTGCAGCTCCCCGGCCGCCACGACCGGATGATGGCGCAGGTGATCGACCCGCTTGCCGCGGCACAGTCCGAATCGCGCCGCGAGCGCGGGCGCAAGGCGGCGGCGACCCGGGTCGACTTCTTCACCATGGTGCGCGGGGAGAATCCGCGATGAGTGCGACCGGGGCGGCGGCAATCGCGTCGGGGCCGGCAGCCGGCTTCGCGGACCCGGTCTTCGATGCCCAGCGCGCCTTTCGCGCGCTGCTGCAAGCGATGGCGCGGCCCGGTTGCACGGTGCGGCCTGCGCCCGGCCTGCCGGCGCCAGCCGGCCTCGCCTCTGCCGCCTACGCTGTGGCGCTGACGCTGTGCGACGCCGACACGCCGGTCTGGCTGCAGGACGGCATTGCCACGGCGCAGGCGGTCGACAGCCTGCGCTTCCACTGCGGCTGCCGGATCGTCGATGCGCCGGGCGGCGCGGCCTTTGCCTTCGGCGACCGCAGCATACCGCCGCTCGACCGCTTCGCCACGGGCGACGACCGCTATCCCGACCGCGCGGCCACGCTGGTCATCGCGCTGCCGGCGCTCGAGGGCGGACCGGCGGTGACGCTGACCGGGCCGGGCATCGACGGCGAGACCGCGATCGCGCCGCGCGGCCTGCCCGCGTGGTTCTGGGACGCCTGGGCGCGCAATCACAGGCTGTTTCCCTGCGGCGTCGATGCGATGCTGGTTGCCGGCGATGCCCTGCTCGGGCTGCCGCGCAGCGTGGCCGCCGTGCCGCAGGCCGGAGGCTGAGCCATGTATGTCGCGGTCAAGGGCGGCGAGCGGGCGATCGCCAATGCAGAGGCGCTGGTCGCCGAGGAGCGACGCGGCGACACCGCCGTGCCGGAACTTGGCGTCGCCCAGATCCGCGAGCAGATGCAGCTGGGCGTGGACCGGGTGATGGCCGAGGGATCGCTCTACGACCCCGACCTGGCCGCCCTGGCGATCAAGCAGGCGCAGGGTGACCTGGTCGAGGCGATCTTCCTGCTGCGGGCCTATCGCACCACGCTGCCGCGCTTCGCCGACGCCGAGCCGGTCGATACCGCCGCCATGGCGATCCGGCGGCGCATCTCCTCCACCTTCAAGGACCTGCCCGGCGGGCAGGTGCTCGGCCCGACCTACGACTACACCCACCGGCTGCTCGACTTCGCGCTGGCGGCGGAGGCGGATGCCGGTCCGCCGCAGGCGCCCAGCGCCGCGGTGCCGGTGGACGCGACGATGCCGCGCGTTGCCGATATCCTCGGCCGCCAGGGCCTGATCGAGCCGGCCGGTGCCGACGATCCGGCGACGCGGCCGCACGACCTGACCCGCGACCCGCTGGAATTCCCCGCCGGCCGCGACCAGTGGCTGCAGAACCTCGCCCGCGGCGACGAGGGGTTCATCCTCGCGCTCGGCTATTCCACCCAGCGCGGCTTCGGCGGCAACCATCCGTTCGCGGGCGAGATCCGCATGGGCGAGGTTGCGGTCGAGATCGTGCCGGAGGAGCTCGGCTTCCCGATCGAGATCGGCGCGATCACGGTTACCGAGTGCCAGATGGTGAACCAGTTCCAGGGCTCGGCGGAGGCGCCGCCGGCCTTTACCCGCGGCTACGGCCTGACCTTCGGCCACAACGAGCGCAAGGCGATGGCAATGGCCCTGGTCGACCGGGCGCTGCGCGGCGCCGAACTGGGCGAGGAAGCCAAATATCCGGCCCAGGACCAGGAGTTCGTGCTGTATCACAGCGACAACGTCGAGGCGTCGGGCTTCGTCCAGCACCTGAAGCTGCCGCACTATGTCGACTTCCAGGCGGAGCTGGAGCTGGTCCGCCGCCTGCGCCGCGAATGGCTGGCCGCGCGGCAGAGCGAGGCGGCCGAATGACCGCGACCGGGACCGCGGCGGCGGACGCGGCCGCCTACAACTTCGCCTATCTGGATGAGCAGACCAAGCGGATGATCCGCCGCGCCATCCTGAAGGCGGTGGCGATCCCCGGCTACCAGGTGCCGTTCGGCGGCCGCGAGATGCCGGTGCCGTACGGCTGGGGCACCGGCGGCATGCAGGTCACCGCCAGCATCGTCGGTCCCGACGACACCCTGAAGGTGATCGACCAGGGCGCCGACGACACCACCAATGCCGTCAACATCCGCCGCTTCTTCGCCCGGGTCGCCGGCGTGGCCACCACCGAGGCGACGGCGGAGGCCAGCATCATCCAGACCCGCCATCGCATTCCCGAGGCGACGCTCGGCCCGGACCAGATCATCGTCTACCAGGTGCCGCTGCCCGAGCCGCTGCGCAAGCTGGAGCCGCGCGAGACCGAGACCCGGACCATGCACGCCTATCAGGAATACGGCCTGATGCACGTGAAGTTGTACGAGGATATCGCGCGCTACGGGCACATCGCCACGGCCTACGACTATCCGGTGCTGGTCAACGGCCGTTATGTGATGGCGCCGTCGCCGACCCCGAAGTTCGACAATCCGAAGATGCACCATATGGCAGCGCTGCAGCTGTTCGGCGCCGGCCGCGAGAAACGCATCTACGCGGTGCCGCCGCATACCGAGGTGGTCAGCCTGGATTTCGCCGACCATCCCTTCGCGGTGCAGCGCTGGGACGACGTCTGCGGCCTGTGCGGTGCGGCCGACAGCTATCTCGACGAGGTGATACTCGACGACGCCGGCGGCAGCATGTTCGTGTGCTCCGACAGCCATCATTGCGCGACCCGCCGCGCGGCGGGCCACCGCGGTGCCTTCGCCGGTCACCCGCTGGCGCAGCGCACGCCGGAGGACCCGGCGTGAGCGCCGTCGCCGCTGCGCCGGTCGTCGCTGCCGAGGTGCCGCTGCTGCAGGTCCGCGGCCTGACCCGCACCTATGGCGCGCTGACCGCCTGCCGCGACTGCAGCTTCGACGTCTATCCCGGCGAGGTGGTCGGCATCGTCGGCGAATCGGGGTCCGGCAAGACCACGGTGCTGAACTGCGTGTCCGGCCGGCTGGTGCCGGACACCGGCCAGGTGCTCTATGCCACCGACGGCGCGGCGCCCGTCGACATCCTGGAGATGCCCGAGCCCGAGCGTCGGCGCCTGCTGCGCACCGACTGGGGCTTCGTCCACCAGAACCCGCGCGACGGCCTGCGCATGGGCGTGTCCGGCGGGGCCAATGTCGGCGAGCGGCTGATGGCCGTCGGCTGGCGGCACTACGGCCAGATTCGCGCCGCGGCCGTCGACTGGCTGCGCCGGGTCGAGATCGACGAGGATCGCATCGACGACCGGCCGGCGACCTATTCCGGCGGCATGCAGCAGCGCCTGCAGATCGCCCGCAACCTGGTCACCGGCCCGCGGCTGGTGTTCATGGACGAGCCGACCGGCGGGCTCGACGTCTCGGTCCAGGCCCGCCTGCTCGACCTGCTGCGCGTGCTGGTGCGGGCCGAGGGCGTCGCGGTGCTGATCGTGACCCACGACCTGGCGGTGGTGCGCCTGCTCGCCGACCGGCTGATGGTGATGCGGCATGGCCGGATCGTCGAGAGCGGCCTCACCGACCAGGTGCTGGACGATCCGCAGCACCCCTACACCCAACTGCTGGTGTCCTCGGTGCTGCAGGCATGACCGCGCCCGGTCCCGCGATGATCCGGATCGAGGGCCTGGCCAAGGCCTTCACGCTGCACAACCAGGGCGGCGTGCATCTGCCGGTGCTGGCCGATGTCGGGCTCACCGTCCACCGCGGCGAATGCGTGGTGCTGACCGGCGCCTCCGGTGCGGGCAAGTCCAGCCTGATGCGGGCGATCTACGGCAATTACGCCGCCAGTGCCGGCAGCATCCGCGTGCGACACGGCGACGACTGGGTCGACATGGCCGCCGCCGCGCCGCGCATGATCATCGCCGTGCGGCGGGCGAGCCTGGGCTATGTCAGCCAGTTCCTGCGCGTGATCCCGCGGGTGCCGGCAATCGACGTGGTGGCCGGGCCGCTGCTGCAGGCCGGCGTGGACACGGCCGAGGCGCGTGCGCGCGCCGCCACGATGCTGGCTAGGCTGAACCTGCCGGAACGGCTGTGGTCGCTGCCACCGGCCACCTTTTCCGGCGGCGAGCAGCAGCGGGTCAATATCGCCCACGGCTTCGTGCGGCGCTATCCGATCCTGCTGCTCGACGAGCCGACCGCCTCACTCGACGCGGCCAACCGGCACGTGGTGATCGAGCTGATCGGCGAGGCGCGCGCCGCCGGCGCCGCCCTGGTCGGCATCTTTCACGACGCCGACGTCCGCGGCGCCGTGGCGACCCGCACCGTCGACGTGGAGGCGTTCCGCCCGGCGGCTTGAACCGCCTATCGCATCATTTCCAGGGCCTTGGCGAAGAAGTCGTCGCCGCCGAAATTGCCGGACTTGAGGGCCAGCGCCACCGGCGGCTCGCCCAGCGCCACCGTGGCCGGCACGCCGGGGTCGATCACCGGGCCGATGCGCAGGGCCTTGACGCCCAGCGCCCCGACCACCGCGCCGGAGGTCTCGCCGCCGGCGACGACCAGGCGCCGCACGCCGCGGTCGACCAGTCCCCTGCCGATGGCAGCCATCGCCCGCTCGACCAGGGCGCCGGCTTCCGCGCGTCCGAGCCGGTCCTGCACCGCCCTGACCGCGTCGGGCGCCGCGCTGGCATAGATCAGCACCGGTGCGGTGCCGACGCGGGCGGCGGCCCATTCCAGCGCCTCCATCGCCACGTCGGTTCCCTTGGCGAGCGCGAGCGGGTCGACCCGGAAGCTGTCATGCCCGGACTGGAAGCGCGCGATCTGGCGCAGGGTCGCCTGCGAGCAGCTGCCCGACAGCACGGCGCCGGCGCCGCCGACTGCCGGCAGCGCGTCCGCCTGACCGGCGTCCGCAAGCAGCCCGGCCCGGCGGAAATTCTCCGGCAGGCCCATCGCCACGCCGGAACCGCCGGTGATCAGCGGCAGCGTGGCGCAGGCCGCGCCGATCGCCATCAGGTCGGCGTTGGCGATGGCATCGACCACCGCGTGGCGGCAGCCGTCGGCCGCCAGCCGGTCGAGGCGCTGGCGAACCGCGTCGGCGCCGGCATGGACCGTGCGGAAGTCGACCAGACCCACCTTGTGCGCGGTCTGCCGGCCGAGCACGCGCACCAGGTCGGGGTCGGTCATCGGGTTCAGCGGATGGTTCTGCATGCCGGACTCCGACAGCAGCCGGTCGCCGACGAACAGGTGGCCGAAGAAGATGGTGCGGCCGTTCACCGGAAATGCCGGGCAGGCGATGGTGATGCGGCCGCCGAGGTCGTCGAGCAGCGCGTCGGCCACCGGCCCGATGTTTCCGGCGTCGGTCGAATCGAAGGTCGAGCAGTATTTGAAGAAGAACTGGCGCGCGCCTGCCTGCTGCAGCCACCGCAGCGCCGCACGCGACTGGCGCACCGCCTCGTCGGCGGCGATCGAGCGCGACTTCAGCGCGATCACCACCGCATCGACATCGGCCGGCGGCGGCGTATCCGCCGCGGGCAGGTCGATCAGTTGCACGGTGCGCATGCCGCCTTCCACCAGGGTCGAGGCGAGGTCGGTGGCCCCGGTGAAATCGTCGGCGATACAACCCAGCAGCACCGGCATCGGCAGCCCCTCCCGTTGTGTTGCGGCGCGTGTTGCCATCGCCGTCGCCGCCGGTGTACACGGCGCCAAAGCCGTTGTTGAGGGGAAATGCCATGAAGATCGTCGTCACCGGCGCTGCCGGCTTTCTGGGCCGCCGGCTGACCAAGGCCCTGCTTGCGCGCGACACGCTGGTCGGCCGCGAGGGCAAGCCGCAGGCCGTGTCGCAGCTGATCCTGGCCGACACGGTGGCCTATCCGGGTCCGGAGGCGGTCGACGGACGCGTCAAGGTGGTCACCGCCGACATCACCGACCGCGCCTCGGTCGATGCATTCGTGCCCGACGACGTCGACGGCGTGTTCCACCTCGCCGCGGTGGTCAGCGCGGCGGCGGAGGCCGACTTCGACCTCGGCATGAACGTCAACCTGCGCGGCACCATGCACCTGCTGGAGCGGCTGCGCGCGACCGGCCGCGCGCCGAAGCTGATGTTCACAAGCTCGATCGCCACCTATGGCGGCGACATGCCGCCGGAGATCCGCGACGAGACTCCGCAGACGCCGCAGAACTCCTACGGCATCCAGAAGGCTGCCGGCGAGCTGCTGGTCTCCGACTACAGCCGCAAGGGGTTCATCGACGGCCGCTCGCTGCGGCTGCCGACCATCGTGGTGCGGCCGGGCAAGCCGAACAAGGCGGCGTCGACCTTCGCCAGCTCGATCATCCGCGAGCCGCTGTGCGGGCGCGAGGCGATCTGCCCGGTGTCGCCCGATACGGTGATGCCGATCATGTCGCCGCGGCGCGTGGTCGACAGCTTCCTGAAGGCGTTCGAGCTCGATGCGGCGGCGCTGGGCTCGTGGCGTTCGATCCTGCTGCCCGGCCTGTCGGTCACGGTCGAGGAGATGGCCGCTGCGCTGGGCCGCGCCGGCGGGCAGGAGGCGGTCGACCTGATCCGCTGGGCGCCCGACCCGGCGATCCAGAAGATCGTGTCCGGCTGGCCGACCCGGGTGGCGCCGGAGCGCGCCGGCCGGCTGGGCATCGAGACCGATGCGTCGATGGACGACGTCATCAAGGCCTTCATCGAGGACGACCTCGAGGCGCAGAAGGCGGGCACCGCCTGATCCGCGGTCGCGCCGGCCGGATTGGTTCGAATTCGATACGATAGTCCCGCATCTTAACCCCGGTTAATCGCGATTCCGGCATTGTCGTCGGCGGCGGTCCGTCCGGACCGCCGCGAGCGCGCCGCCCGACGGCGCGGCATCGGCAAGGGGGTCGCGCATGCGCAAGGTGCTGATCGGTGTCGTGTTCGGGGTCGGCATCGTCTGGACGGTCTGGGTCTACCTGAAGTCGGAGATGACCGACGAATGCTACCAGGCCGGCGTGCGCGGCGAGCACGAGCGCCAGATCGAGGCCTGCACCGACTTCATCGAGACCGCCTCGCTGGTCGGGCTGGATGCGGCCGTGCTCTACAACAACCGCGGCACCGCCTACTCCGCGCTGGGGCGCCTGCGCGAGGCGCTGCGCGACTATGACGACGCGATCGACGAGGACGCGACCTACGTCCCGGCCTATCTGAACCGGTCGAGCACCTTCGCCCGGCTCGGCGACTTCGACGCGGCCGAGCACGACCTGTCGATGGCGATCGGGCTGCAGCCCGGTGTCGCCGGCCTGTTCCTCGGCCGCGGCCATGTCCGGCTGGCGGAGGAGAACTACGCCGGTGCGCGCGAGGACTTCACCGCCGCGCTGGCGCTCGACCCGACGATGTCCGAGGCGCTGTTGATGCGCGCGGTGACCCAACTGCGGGTGGGCGACCTCGACCAGGCCGCCGCCGATCTGGAGCAGGCGATCGCACGCGACGACGACGAGGTGCGGGCCCACGCCCAGCTCGGCGTGGTGCGGATGCGCCAGGGCGATCCGCAGCGCGCGCTGGCTCAGTTCGAGCGGGCCGCTGCGATCGAACCACAGCGGTCGACCCACCAGACCAATATGGGCCATGCGCTGCTGGCGCTCGACCGGCCGGCCGAGGCCGAGGCGGCGTTCACCCGCGCCATCGGGCTGTCGCCCGACAATGCCGACCTGTTCGTCGACCGCGCCCGGGCGCGCGAAGCGCTGGGCGAAAACGAGGCGGCGGAAACCGACCTGGAGACGGCGCTGGCGATCGAGGCGGATCATCCGGCCGCGCTGCGGGCGATGGCCCGCCTGGCCGAGGCCGGCGGGCGGCCGCAGGCAGCGCTCGACGCGCTCAACCGCCTGATCGTGGCGCAGCCCAACGACAGCGTCGCCCACCTGTCGATCGCCAAGGTCTATGTCGCGCAGGGTCTGTGGCAGCCGGCCATCCGCCACGCCGAGCTGGCGGAGGCGCTGAACCCGGCGCTGGGCCGGCAGGCCGAGGACGTGCGGCAGGTGGCGCTGGCGGCGCTCGACCAGCCGGAGCGTTGAGGCGCGCGGTTTCGCAGCCGATCGACCGCCAACCGAACAGGCGCTTCCAACCGGCGACCGGTCGGTCGAATCCAATGGGTCGGAGCATCACGCCTGCGTCCTTCGCGACGCTGGACGCACCAGGCTCGGCCGTGACGTGGGGCCGCGTTGGAGGACCTGCGTCGCGCGTCGCCGCGCGACCGCCGGCGGCCTATTCCTCGGACTCCGGCGTCTGGCTGAGGCTCGCCAGGCGCGGGCGGTAGTAGGCGCGGTGATACATCGGGCCGGTCGGGTCGATCGACTCGAAGAAATACGCGTCGTAGTCGTACCAGGCCTCGCCGACGATGATCGTCTCGCCGGTCGGCAGCACGAAGCCGTCGGGCAGGTTGGCGGTGTCGCCGACGCCGCCGATCACACTGGACACGCCGTCCAGCGTTCCCAGTCCGTCGATCTGCCAAGCCACGACCGGCTCGTCGCTCTCGTCGTCGCCACGGGTGACCGCGGTGATGATCACCCGCCCGTTGTCGACGATGTCGTAGGGCGAGACGATATGGGGCACGATGCCGAACAGGGTCTGGATCTCTTCCAGCGAGACCGTGTCATTGGACTGGGCGACCAGGTCGGCCACCGACGAGGCGGCCCGCTCCAGCTTCTGGTTGACGATGATGTAGCGGCCGACCTCGACCGAGCCGAGCAGCAGGGTCAGCAGGATCGGCATGACGAAAGCGGTCTCGACCAGGATCCCGCCGTCTTCCTCGCGGGCCAGGCGGCGCAGTGCGCGCGGCAACCGGCCGGGCAGGCTCAGCTCGCTCATGTTCCGATATCCCAGGGTTCGTTGCGGACGACGACGCTGGCCGACACCGTGAACAGGCCGTTGTCGCCGAGCAGGTCGGCCAGATAGGTGGTGAAGATCGCCCAGTTGGCGGTCACCCGGTACAGCACGATCTCGCCGGATTCGCCGGCGCCGGCCACGCCGGGATCGGCGTCGTAGGCGCCGTTGCCGTTGGTGTCGGTGTAGGGCTCGCCGTCGTCGTACTGCTCGTTCAGGTTGACGTCGACATACGGCTCGGCCTCCACGATGTCTTCGAAGCTGTCGTAGACCAGCATCTCGACATTCTCGTCGGTGATGTCGAGCAGGCCCATCGTGCGGTCGTTGATCACCTGCACGATGTATTCCTCGCGGGTCATTCCCTCCTGCTCGGCGCCGGTCAGGCCGAAGCGCGCGGCCTCGCGCACACCGCTCTCGACCATCAGGTTGAGGAAGATCACCATCGAGACCTCGACGATGCCGATCAGCGTGGTCAGCAGGATCGGTCCGGCGAAGGCGAACTCGACCAGGGCGGCGCCGCCTTCGTCGCGCAGAAAGGCGCCGGCGCGCGGCCGGGGACGGTTGTTCGCTTGTCGGAGGAGGGCGGCGTGACCGGCCGGCCGGATGCGACGCAGGGCGAGCATCATTTCATTCCCCGTTTACCATAGCGAAAGGCTTTGCGCGCTAAACCGTTAACCACGATGTCGACGAAGGGTGTCGGGCGATGGGTTACGGACGGCGCGTTGTGCAGATGATCGGTGGCGGGATGTTCGCCATCGGGCTGAGTGGCTGTGCGGGCCTGGATTTCGACGGCTGGCTGGACGGCGCCGGATCGGGCAGCAGCGAGGCGGCCCGGCTGGTCCGCATGGGCGACTTCACGCTGTCGCGCGGCGACCAGGTCACCGCGATCGCGCTCTACGAGCAGGCGCTGGCCATGGACCCGGATTCGACCGCCGCCCTGTCGCGGCTGGGCGAACTGCAGCAGCAGGTCGGCGCCGGCGCGTCGGCGATCGACACCTATCAGGCGGCCGCCGACCGCAGCCCGAACGACCCGGCGACCTTGCGCCGGCTGGGCAATGCCCTGATCGCCGAGACCCGTCCGGAAGACGCGCTGCCCTATCTGCAGCAGGCCCTGGCGCTGGCCGACAGCCCCGAGGTGCGCGGCAGCCTGGGCGTGGCGCTCGACCTGATCGGCCAGCACCGGATGGCACAGGAGAACTACCGCGCCGGGATGGCGAGCGCGCCGGAGAACATCAACCTCGCCAACAACCTCGCGCTGTCGCTGGCCCTGTCGGGCGACTACGACGCCGCGGTTGCGCTGGCCAGCGAAGTGGGCCAGTCGGCGCTGGCGACACCGCGCCATCGCCAGACCCTGGCCATGGTGCTCGGCCTCGCCGGCCGCGACACCGAGGCCGCGGAAGTGGCTGCCCGCGACATGAACGCCACCGACGTCGCCGCCAACCTGGACTACTACCAGCTGCTGCGCAGCATCGAGCCGTCGTCCGCCCGGGCAATGGCCATCACCGGCGGCATCGGCGCGCCGCAGGCCACCACGCAGGTGGGCTTCCTGGTGGACTCCGCTGACGACACCGGCCTGATCCTGGTCGCCGCCGTTCCGCACTGAGCCGAACGCCGCCCGCAGCCGGGCGGACCCGTCACGCGCGCAAGCCGCCCGGATCGCCGGGCGGCTTTTCTGCGTCGGGAACGGGGCGGCCGCGCTCCTCATTTGAAGGTTTCCTTGGCCGTGTCGATCGCCTGCAGCACCGCCGGCGACAGCAGCACGATGAACAGCGGCGGCAGGATGAAGATGATCATCGGCACGGTCAGGATGGCCGGCAGCCGGGCCGCCTTCTCCTCCGCCCGCATCAGCCGCTCGTGGCGCAGCTCGGCCGACAGCACGCGCAGCGACTGGGCCAGCGGCGTGCCGTATTTCTCGGTCTGGATCAGCGTGTTGACCAGTCCGCGCACCGCCGGCAGGTTGGTGCGCATCGCCAGGTTGTCGAGCGCCATCTTGCGCTCGGGCAGGAAGCTCAGCTCGACCGCCGCCAGCGCCAGCTCGTCCGCGAGGTCGACCGAGCGCTGGGCCATTTCCTCGGCCACGCGGTTCAGCGCGCTGTCCAGGTGCAGGCCGGCCTCGGCGCAGATCACCAGCAGGTCCAGCCCGTCGGGCAGCGCCTTGGTCAGCTCCTTCTTCCGCTTGGTCTGCCGGTTCATCAGGTAGATGTCGGGGCCGAAGAAGCCCAGCGCCCCGGCGCCGATGGTGATCATCATCTTGGTGCTCGACGAGACCTGGTAGAGCTCGCCGACGTAGAGCACGAACACCGCGAAGCCGATGAAGCCGACCGGCAACGCAAGCTTGTAGAACAGGTATTTGACCTGCGCCTCGGGGCTGCGGATGCCGGCACGCAGCAGGCGCACGTTCAGGTTGGACGACGACAGCCGGCGCGCGAGCTTCATCCGCGACACCACCGACTTCATCATCGACAGCGTCTTTTCGTTGGTGCCGCGGCGGCGCGGGCGGATCGCCTCCTGCCGCAGCGCCTCGCGGTGGGCCATCAACCGGCGGGCGCGGCTGGCGAGCGGGTTGTCCGGCACGAACGCCGCCCACAGCACGAACACCGCCAGCACCGCCGACAGCCCGGCGGCGAGGACGATGATGTCCTCCGGTTCCAGGTCCAGGCCGAGCATGTCCAGCATCAGATTTCGAACCTCACCATTTTGGCCATGGTCAGCACGCCCATCGACAGCCAGATGATGGCGCCGGCCAGCATGACCTGGCCGCGCGGGTCGGTGAGCAGCGGGTCGGTGTAGCCGGCCTTCACCACGTTCAGCAGGAAGAACATGATGAAAGGCAGCGCGCCGATGATGATCGCGCTCGCCTTCGCTTCCGACGACAGCGCCTTGATCTTCAGCTTGGCCTGGTGGCGCTTGCGCAGGATGTCGCTGAGGTTGCCCAGCGTCTCGGCCAGGTTGCCGCCGGTCTCACGCTGGATCGCCAGGCTGATGACGAAGAACTTGAATTCCGGCAGGCCGAGACGGTTGGCCGAGGCCCACAGCGACTCCTCCATCGACTTGCCGAAGCGGATGCTCTCGGTCACGCGGCGGAACTCGATGCCGACCGGATCGGCGATCTCGTTGCCGACGCCGACCATCGATTCGGTGACCGGCAGGCCCGACTTCAGGCCGCGGACGATCAGGTCGATCGCCTCGGGGAACAGCTTCAGGAACTTGTTCTTGCGCCGGCCGATCATGAAGCCGACCACCATGTGCGGCACGAACAGCGCCGCGACGAAGCCGAACAGCAGCGCGGCCGCCATCGGCAGGCCGACGAAAACCTTGATCAGCAGCCCGAACGCGCCGATCAGCACCAGGCCGAGCAGCGCATACTGGCCGACCGAGATCTTCAGCCCGGCCCGTTCCAGCCGGCGGCGGACAAGTTCCGGCCGCGGCACGAAGCGGCCGAACGCCTTGTCGACGCCGCTGTCGGCCTTGCGCATGCGCAGCGTCGGCTCCGCCATCTTGCCGCGGCGCCTGCCGCCGGCGCTGCCGTTCAGGCGGCGCATGATGGCGTTGGCCTGCTTGTTGCGCTGGCTGCGGCTCGACCCGCCGGCCGTCACCGCCAGCCCGACCAGCATGACCAGCGTCATGCAGCCCAGGCCGAGCAGCACCAGGGGGACCGGGATGCCGGCGATCTCTTGGTTGAGTAGCTCTTCCATCGTCCGCTCCGCGCCCGATCGGCGTTACAGCACTTCCAGCAGGGCCTGCCCCAGCCCGTAGTAGTCGGCCTTGGGCAGGAAATGCGGCCGCATGCCCGCGCTCTTGAAGTTGCCCTTCAGTTCGCCGCGGTCGTTCTCGCCGTCGAATTCGAACTTGAACAGCTCCTGGGTGACGATCACGTCGCCCTCCATGCCGATCACCTCGGTAATGTTGGTGATGCGGCGGCGGCCGTCGCGCATGCGGCTGGCCTGGACGATCAGGTCGACCGCGCCGGCGATCTGGTGGCGGATCGCCTTCGACGGCAGGTTGCTGGTCCCCATGTTGATCATGTTTTCCATGCGGGTCAGCGCGTCGCGCGGCGAGTTGGCGTGCAGCGTACACATCGACCCGTCGTGGCCGGTGTTCATCGCCTGCAGCATGTCGATCGCCTCGGGTCCGCGCACCTCGCCGAGGATGATGCGGTCCGGGCGCATACGCAGCGAGTTCTTGACCAGGTCGCGCATGGTGATCTCGCCGGTGCCTTCCAGGCTGGCGGGCCGGGTCTCCAGCCGGATCACGTGCGGCTGCTGCAGCTGCAGTTCGGCCGCGTCCTCGATGGTGACGATGCGCTCGCCGTGGTCGATCAGTTCGGACAGCGCGTTCAGCAGCGTGGTCTTGCCGGAGCCGGTACCGCCGGAGACGATGATGTTGAGCCTGGACCGCGAGGCGATCTTCAGCGTGGTGACCATGCCCGGCGACATGCCGCCGCCGGCGCCGATGCTGTCGAGCGACAGCTTCTTCTGGGAGAACTTACGAATCGAGATCGAGCAGCCGTCGATGGCCAGCGGCGGGGCGATGACGTTGACGCGGGAGCCGTCGAGCAGGCGGGCGTCGCAGATCGGGTTGCTTTCGTCGACGCGGCGGCCGATGCGGGTGACGATCCGGGTCGCCACGTTCATCACATGGGCGTTGTCGACGAACTTGACGTCGGTCAGCACCAGCTTGCCGCCGCGCTCGATGTAAACCTGGTGCGGGCCGTTGACCATGATGTCGCTGACCGACTCGTCGGCCAGCAGCGGCTCCAGCGGTCCCAGGCCGACCATGTCGTCGACCATCGCGCGGACCAGGTCGCGGTGCTCGTTGGCGTTCAGGTGCAGCCGGATCTCGTCGCGGATCTCGGCGACGACGCTGTCGAGCTCGCGGACCAGGATGTCGGGCTCCAGCGCCGACGCGGTCTCGATGTCGATCCGCTCCATCAGGATCGGCTTTATCTGGCGCATGGCCGACGCGATGGTGGCCTGCGGGGTCGAGATCGGGCGCGCGCTGCCGCTGCCGGACGGCGCCGGCTTCTGCTTCGCGCGCGGCGCCTCGACCGTGATCGCCTCGAGATGGGGGTTGACCTTGGGCCGGGGGCCGGGCGCCGGTGCGGCCTGCGAGATCGCGTCGATGCTGGCCTGCGCCGATTCCGCTTCCGACAGCGAGTCGGTGGTCGCGCCCAGCAGGTCCTGCGCGATCATGTTGATCAGCTCGCGCAGCGCGATCAGGTCCAGCGGCTCGGGGTCGCGGTCCAGCACCGGCATGATCACGTCGGTGATCCGGCCGGCCAGCTCCTTGCGGCCGAGCCGCCGGGCGAAGGACGGCTTGATATGGTCGAAGACCAGGGGCTTCAGGTCGCGCCGCAGCGCCTCGAGGTGTGCGTGGTCCGCACCGCCGCCATGCGCGGCGCCGTTGGCCTTCGAGCCCGAGAAAATCTGTCCAAGCATACCTGCTACCCCATCCGGGCGGCATCCTGTCGCCCGGCCTTAGATCGTTGCGGCTATTTCGGCTTCTTCTGCATCAGCCCGCCCAACAGCCCCAGCTTGCCCTTCTTTTTCGGCGCGGCGCCGCGCAGCCCGCTGGCGATGTCGCGCAGCATGCCGGCGGCCTTGCCGTGCTTGTTCGCCTCCGCCAGCGGCTTACCGCCGGCCGCGTTGGCCGCGGCCTTTGCATCCTCGGGCACGATGTAGGCGATCTTGTCCTCGAGGTTCCGCTCGAAGTCGGCTTCGGACATCTCGGCCCTGCGGTGCAGGCCGGCCCGGTTGACGATGAACTGGATCTGCGCCTCCGGCGCGGCCTTGCGCACCGTGTTGCGGATGCGCACGGCATCGCGCAAGCCGGCCAGCGACAGGTCGGTGACGATGGCCACCGCATGGGCGCCGGCCAGCATCGACGGGTCGCCGCTCAGCACGTTGCGCGGCATGTCGACGACCACCGTCTCGAAGCCCTGCTGCAGTTCGGCCATCAGGAACGACAGCGCATCGGCACGCAGCGGCACATGCTCCTCGATCGGCTCCTCGCCGCCAAGCACGAACAGGTTCTCGCCGTCGTGCACCAGCGCGCTGGCCACGAACAGGCCGTCGATCCGGTCGGGGTTGCACAGGGCGTCGCGCAGGCCGTGACCCGGCTCCAGGTCGAGCGCCAGGGCCGCGGTGCCGAAATGCAGGTCGAGGTCGACCAGGACGGTGCGCGCGTCGTGCTCGTTGGCGCTGAGCCAGGCGATGTTGACCGCGATGGTGCTGGCGCCGACGCCGCCGCGGGTGCCCACCACCACGACCACACGGCCGCGCGGGGACTCGCTGGTCTCCGGCCTGGTCTCGTTGCTGGCGGTCAGCAGCGCGCGGCGCAGGTCGGCGCTGGTCACCGGCTTGACCAGGTAGTCGTTCACTCCGGCGCCGGTCAGCGCGCGGTACAGGGTGACGTCGTTCTGCTCGCCGATCGCGATGATCGTCGTCGACCGGTCGATCTGCTCGCGCACCGCGTTGATGTCCTCGACCGGCGACGAGGTCTCCGAGATGTCGAGGATCAGCAGGTCGGGCGAGCGTTCCGGGCCCAGCACCCTGATGGCGGTCTCGATGCCGCCCTCGCAGACCTCGACGCCCCGGCGGCCGCCGGGCACGACGCGGGCGACAGCCTCCAGCGTCGCCTCATCGCAGATGAAGGCGAGCACCGGCGACCGCACGTTCTTGCGCGGCGTCGCGTCGGGAATCTGTTCGGCCAGGCTCATGATCGCCCTAGTCTCCGGAGGTGCCTTCGCTGCTCATGAGCGGCGTGATGTTGCCGTTGCGGTAGCGCGTGATCGCGCTGACGGCCGGTTGGGTTTCGACGCTTTCGGTGGCCAGGCCGCCCATCAGCTCCTCCGGTCGCGCCACCATGCCCTGCAGGTTCAGCGCGTTGGCGCAGCCGAGCGGCATCGAGGTGCCGCCATCGCGCATCGGATAGCCGTCGGCGACGCAGGCCGACGCGGCATAGACGACGCGGCGGATCGTCACGGTCACGTCGCCCTCGGTCGCCAGCGGGTCGATCTGCGGTGTGATGCGGTGGCCGCGCAGCGAGAAGGCTTCCACCACGGCGGCGGTGCGCTGCTGCGCCATCGGGCCGCCGGCGATCGCCCACACTTCGTCGTTCGTCTCGACGCCGACGTCGTCGATGAACTGGTTGAGCAGCACCAGCTCGACCGGATCGGCTGTCGGCGTGCCGGGCGCGAAGCGGACGGCGTGGGACAGCTCGGTCTGGTACCAGCCGAACGCGCTGCTGGACCGGTCCGGGTCAAGCACGGCGACGTGCGAGCCGTATTGCAGTTCCTGGTCCCAGTTGCAGGCGGTCGGGGCCAGCCCGGCGGCAAGCACGGCCAGGACGGCCGCGCCGCGGCGGACTGCGCCGGAGCGCGGCATGTCGGTGCACTGCATCGTCGCGATCCTTTCCGCCTACTGCAGGATGAACCCGCCGACCGAAGCGCCGGCGTTGGACGGGCCGGCCGCCGGCGCCAGCGCCGGGCCGGAGGCCATCGGCTGGCCCATGTCGGCGACGCCGGCATAGGGGTCGATCGGGGTGGACAACGGCCGGTTCACCGGCGGCTCGACCAGATAGGGCGTCAGCAGGATCACCAGCTCGGATTCGTTGCGCTGGTAGTCCTCGGAGCGGAACAGCGCGCCGATGATCGGCAGGTCGCCCATGATCGGCAGCACGTTGACCGAGTTCGAGGTGCGCGACTGGAACAGGCCGGCGATGGCGAAGGTCTGGCCGCTGCCCATTTCCACCGTGGTCTCGGCACGACGGGTGATCAGCACCGGCACGTCGAAACCGTTGATCTCGATGCCGCCCTCGTTGGAGATCTCGCTGACCTCGGGCCGCACCCGCATGCTGATCCGGTTGTCGCCCAGGATCGTCGCGGTGAACTCCAGCGACACGCCGAACTTCTGATACTCGATGGCGATGTCGTTGTCCTGGCTGACCGGGATCGGGAACTCGCCGCCGGCCAGGAAGCTCGCCGTCTCGCCCGACACGGCGGTCAGGTTCGGCTCGGCCAGGATCGAGACCAGGCCCTCGCCGTCGAGCGCGTCGATCAGGACGTTGATGTCCTGCGAACCGCGGTTGAGGCCGGCCAGCACGTTGAAGCCGCCGGTGCCGGTCTGGGTGATCGTGCGCACGCCGGTCTGGGCGTTGTCGCTGATGAAGTCGGCGCCGTTGAGCAGGCCGAACACGATGCCGCGCGGGTTCAGCAGCGTCTCCCAGTTGATGCCGAGCTGGCGGATGTCCTCGCGCCGCGCCTCGACGAAGCGCACCCGCAGGTTCACCTGGTTCGGGCCGTCCACCCGGGCGCGGTTGATCACCTGGCCGCCCTCGCCGACGAACTGGTTGGCCAGCACCTGCAGGTCGGCCGCCTCGACCGCGGAATTGACCGCGCCGGTGATGACCAGGCTGTCCTGCACCGCGCTGACCTGCACCGTGCTGTCCGGCGCGACCTGGTCGATCGCCTGGTCCAGCCGCGTGATGTTGGGCACCACGTGGATCTGCATGTTGGCGATGATCTGGTCGTTGGCGCCCACCGCGTAGAGGTTGGTGTCGCCCGGCGTGATTCCGTAGATGTAGATCAGCGTGGCCGACATCACCTGAACGTCGGCGATGTTCGGATCGGCGATGAACACGGTCGCCGCCGGGGAATCGAGCTTGTAGAGCTCGCCCTTGCTGATCTCGACGGCGACACTGGTCGTGTTCGACACGACGCGCTCCACCGCCCGGGCGGCCGGGGAGAACGACAGGGCCAGGCTGAAGGCGGCGCAGGCGGCGGCGCACAGCGTGCGCAGCGGGCTGCTGGAAATGCGGCTCATGGGGGCGGGCTCCGTCATCGCTATTGCAGTGTGTTCTCGGGGGCGCTCGACTGAGCCTCGCCTGGCTGCTGAGTGCTTTCTTCGCCGGACTGCTCCTGCTGCGGAGCGACGGCCGGTTGTGCGGTTTGTGAGGTGCTGGTGCGGCCGCCGCGCACGATGGTGATCTGCGGCGCCGGCTCTTCCCGCTGAGGCGCTGCCTGCACCTCCTCGCTCGGAAGCTCGATCCAGCTCGAGACATCCGTATCGGTCGTATAGGTGTTGCCGGACAGCGCCGGCGCGGATTCGCCTTCGGCCAGGCTGCGCAGGCTGAGCGACAGGCGGCCGATCTGCATCATCACCGAGACCTTCTCGGCCTCCTGCGGGGTCACCTCCAGCGTGGCGGTGTCGCCGACCGCGGCCGCGCTGCTCTCGACGGAGACGTTCTGGTCGATGGCCAGGACCCGCACGTTGGTCAGCACGGTTTCGCTGACCTGGCGCATCTGCACGCCGGCCGATGTGTCCTGGCGGACCGAATGGGTCAGGATCACGTCGACATGGTCGCCCGGGAAGATCAGCCCGGCGATGCCGGAGGTCTCGTTCACCGGCACGGAAACCGCGCGCATGCCGGCCGAGAGCACCGCGGCGAGGAAGCCGCGGTCGCCCGGGCGCACGACGCGCGAGGCGGTGATCGGGTCGCCGGCGCCGATGGCGGTGCGCACCACGGTGCCGATGAAGTCGGCCGGGACGCCCTCGTCCTGGAGGATATAGGCTTCGGCCAGGTTGTCGTCGGGCCAGGGCTGCCAACGCAGGTCCTCTTCCTTGACGAAGTGGCTCGGCTCCATGTCGGTGGCGGCGACGAGCACCATGGTCGTCGGCACCTGCGGTGCGGCGGTCTGCGCGGTGTTGTTGGCGCGCTCGTTGGCCAGCCAGTTCTTCGCCAGGAAGATCGTGGCGCCGCCAACCAGCAAGGCCAACAGTCCCAGGATTGCTACGCGCATGCTCCGAAGTCTCCTTGCGCCGCGCGGAACGGTCTCGTTCAGCGCTGCCTGCGGGCGTTATGCTGCACCGAACGTCGTTAACAAGCCGTAAGCCACGGTGGCCGCTCCGAAACCGATGGCGATGCCATAGGGGATCGGCCGCTCGAAGCTGATCGTCGCCGGGCGGCGGGGCGCCGACGCCTCGGTCGCCGCCGGCTCGGCAGCAGCGTCGTTGCCGGTCGCCGCATCGGTGTGGCGTCCGCGATAGAAAAAGGCGGCCAGCGCCCGGGCGCGATATTCCAGCGCGAACATGTCGGCCATGCGCCGCCCGAGGATGATCACCATCGACAGCACGCCGCCGGCGATGGCGGTCGCCAGCACCAGGTCGACGATCAGCGCCGGGCCGGCCCACAGCGCGATCGCGGCCAGCAGCTTGGCGTCGCCGGCGCCGAAGGCACGCAGCATGAACAGCACGAAGCCGACCACCAGCGCACCGGCGCCGACGCCGACGTGCAGCGCGATCTGCAGCCACGGCTCGTCGGCCGGCCACGCCACGGCCACCCACGCCGGGTAGAGCGCGACCAGCGCAACGCAGGCCACGTTCGGAATGCGGAACGCCAGGCAGTCGTTGATCACCGCCCAGGCCACGATTCCGGCGAAGGCAGCGATGACGAGCCACTCGAATTGGAAGGTCATGGTCATACGGTTCCGGGCAGCGGGCTTACGGTCGGCCCAATGCTAAGCACCGGTCCGTAAAAAAGAGGTGTGCGCTGCGGCGATCGCGCCGGTGCCCGGGCGGGCGTGCCGCGGCGGGGAGGCGGCCGGGCCCGCGTCGGACCCGGCCGCGCGGCCCTGCGCCTTACTCGCCGCCGCCTTCGCCGCCGACGCCGCCGACCGCGGTGTCGAGCTCGCCGGAGACGGTGGTGAACAGGGTGTCGAGCGAATCGCCCATGGAGCCCAGCGCCGTGATGGCCGCGACCGACACGAGGGCGGCGATCAGGCCGTATTCGATCGCGGTGGCTCCTTCGTCCTGGGTGAGGAACCGCTTGAGCAGACGGGTCATTGTGGCCTCCTTGGCTGGTTGTTGCCGTCAGACTCTCCGACCGTTGCGAAGCCGCCTTAACAAGGTGTAAAATTTACAGACAAGATAAATATTTCGCTTCGAAAATCGCAATCAAGATCAGTATTTGTCCGGGATGTTTTGCGAAAATGTTCTAGACAATCGCGCCGTTGTCTGCGGCGTCCGCCGCAGGCGCACGCTCTTCCTCATGCTCGTTTCGACGCGGTGCGCGGGTTCCGCCCAATGTCGCGATGTTTTGCTGTGCAGGCGCACGCGCATCACAAAAGACGCGACCGCCGTTCCGCCTGCGCCTCGCTTGGAGGGCTGCGAAACGACGGCCGCGCCTGTCGGTTTGGGGCGGGGCCCGGCGTTGCGGCCGGGCCCGGCCGGAGCGAGACTTACTCGCCGCCGCCCTCGCCGCCGACGCCGCTGACCGCGGTGTCGAGCTCACCGGACACGGTGGTGAACAGCGAGTCGAGCGAGTCGCCCATCGCGCCCAGCGCGGTGATCGCGGCAACCGAAACCAGCGCGGCGATCAGGCCGTACTCGATTGCGGTCGCGCCGTCTTCCTGGGCGAAAAACTTCTTGAACAGGCGGGTCATGGTGGCCTCCTTGGCACAGGTGTGTTCGTCAGACAGGCCGATCATGGACCGCGCGAGTAAAACAGAAGTAAAAATCTGTCGCTGTCCGTGATGATATTGTTACAATTCAAAATAAAATAAATTACTTCTATGATGTCGGATAATACAAACAAGTTTGTCTGGAATTTTATCTTGTTTCGATCTGCGCGCCGCCGCGCGGGCGGTGGCCTTGCAATCCCGGGCGACAACGCGTATAAGCCCGCGCTCCAGAGGTGTCCCGGCCATCAAGGGCATGCCGCGGACGTCCGCAAGAACCGGGGTCGCGCCCGTCGCGACCGTTGCTCATCAGGAGTGCGAGAATGCCCAAGATGAAGTCGAAGAGCGGCGCCAAGAAGCGCTTCAGCTTCACCGCGTCCGGCAAGATCCGGCACGCGGTCGCCTACAAGCGTCACAACCTGCGCAAGCGCAGCAAGAAAATGAAGCGGCAGTCGCGCGGCACCGAGATCATGGCCGCCGTCGATGCCCAGTTCGCGCGGCGGTTCCTGCCCTACGGCGGTTGAACGCGCGGCTTCGTTTTCTGACAACCCATCGAGCTGAGGAGCGCGAACAATGGCGCGGGTGAAACGGGGCGTTACGTCGCACGCCCGGCACAAGAAGGTCCTGAAGCTTGCGCGCGGGGCGCGCGGCCGGGCCAGCAAGACGATCAAGGTCGCGAAGCAGCGGGTCGAGAAGAACCTGCAATACGCCTATCGCGACCGGCGCGTGCGCAAGCGGCAGTTCCGCGGCCTGTGGATTCAGCGCATCAATGCCGGCGCGCGCCAGCACGGGCTGACCTACTCGCAGCTGATGCACGGGCTCAAGCAGGCCGGCATCGAACTCGACCGCAAGGTGCTGGCCGACATCGCCGTCGCCGACGCCGCTGCGTTCGAGGCGCTGGTCAACCAGGCGCGGTCGTTTACCACCGCCACGTGACTGCCCCCGGTTCTGCCGGGTACGGGATCGGGGGCCGTTCGTTCTGGACGGCCCCTTTTTCATTGCCGATGACGGGAAGACGGACTGGACGATGAGCGAGGGGATCGCGTCTGTTGACGAACTGCGTGCCGCGGCGCTGGACGCCTGCGCGGCGGCGACCAGCCTCGATGCGCTCGAGGCGGTGCGGGTGGCCCAGCTGGGCAAGAAGGGCGCGATCAGCGCGCAGATGAAGACGCTGGGCGCGCTGCCGCCGGAGCAGCGCCGCGAGGCCGGTCAGGCCTTCAACGCGCTGAAGGACGAGGTGCAGGCCGCCCTCGACGCCCGCCGCGCCGCGCTGGAGGAGGCCGCGCTGTCGGAGAGCCTGGTCAGCGACCGGCTCGACCTGACCCTGCCGGTGCGCGCCGAGGCGCCGGGCGCCATCCACCCGATCAGCCAGACCATCGACGAGATCGTCGAGATCTTCGGCCAGATGGGCTTCTCGGTCGCCGAGGGACCCGACATCGAGGACGATTTCCACAATTTCACCGCCCTCAACATCCCGCCGGAGCATCCGGCGCGGCAGATGCACGACACCTTCTATCTGGAGGAGCACGACGAGGCCGGCTCGCCGCTGCTGCTGCGCACCCATACCTCGCCGGTGCAGATCCGCGCGCTGAGCGCCCAGGGCACGCCGATCCGGGTGATCGCGCCGGGCCGGACCTATCGCTGCGACAGCGACATGACCCACACGCCGATGTTCCACCAGGTCGAGGGGCTGGTGGTCGACAAGACCAGCCACATGGGCCACCTGAAGGGCTGCCTGATCGACTTCGTGCGCACCTTCTTCGGGGTCGACGACCTGCCGGTGCGCTTCCGCCCGTCGTTCTTCCCGTTCACCGAGCCCTCGGCCGAGGTCGACATCGGCTGCGACCGCTCCGGCGGCGAACTGAAGATCGGCGCCTATGGCGACTGGCTGGAGATCCTCGGCTGCGGCATGGTGCATCCGAAGGTGCTGGCCTATTGCGGCGTCGATCCGGCCGAGTACCAGGGCTTCGCCTTCGGCATGGGTATCGAGCGCATCGCCATGCTGAAATACGGCATCCCCGACCTGCGCACCTTCTTCGAGGCCGACCTGCGCTGGCTGCGCCACTACGGCTTTCCGGCGCTGGCGATGCCCAGCCTCGTGCGCGGCCAGTAGGGGGAGGGCGAGACGATGAAATTCACCCTGAACTGGCTGCGCGAGCACCTCGACACCGAGGCCGACCTCGACACGATCTGCGCCCGGCTGACCGCGCTGGGGCTGGAGGTCGACGGCGTGCACAACCCGGCCGCGACCCTGGCGCCGTTCACGGTCGCCCACGTGATCTCGGCCGAGCCGCATCCGAATGCGGACCGGCTGCGCGTCTGCATGGTCGACACCGGCAGCGGGACGGTGCAGGTGGTCTGCGGCGCGCCCAACGCGCGGGCCGGCATGAAGGGTGTGTTCGCCGCCGCCGGCAGCCACATCCCGGGCACCGGGCTCGACCTGAAGAAGGGCGTGATCCGCGGCGTCGAATCCAATGGCATGCTGTGCTCGGAACGCGAGATGGGTATCAGTGACGACCACGAGGGCATCATCGACCTGCCGGCCGACACACCGGTCGGCGCGTCCTTCGCCGCCATCGCCGGGCTCGACGATCCGGTGATCGACGTCGCGCTGACGCCCGACCGTGGCGACTGTGCCGGCGTGCGCGGCATCGCGCGCGACCTTGCCGCCTCCGGACTGGGCAGGCTGAAGGCCGATCCGCGGATGCAGCCGGTCGCCGGCGGGTTCCGGAGCCCGATCGTCTGGCATCGCGACCTGCTGGCAGAGGGCGAGGCCTGCCCCTATGTGGTCGGCCGCTATTTCCGCGGCGTGAAGAACGGGCCCAGCCCGAAATGGCTGCAGGACCGCCTGCACGCCATCGGGCTCAGGCCGATCTCGGCGCTGGTCGACATCACCAACCTGGTCACCATGGACCTGGGTCGGCCGCTGCACGTATTCGATGCCGACAAGCTGGCCGGCGACGTGACCATGCGCTTCGCCCGGCCGGGCGAGAGCCTGGCGGCGCTGAACGGCAAGACCTACACCCTGCAGGACGGCATGACCGTGATCGCCGACGCCAACGGCGTCGCGGCCATCGGCGGCATCATCGGCGGCGAGCCGACCGGCTGCTCCGACGAGACGGTCAACGTGTTCTTGGAATCGGCGCTGTTCGACCCGGGCCGTACCGCGCGCACCGGTCGTGCGCTGCAGATCGACAGCGACGCCCGCTATCGCTTCGAGCGCGGCCTCGACCCGACCTCGGCCGACTGGGGCGCCGAGGTGGGCACGCGGCTGATCCTCGAACTCTGCGGCGGCGAGGCGAGCGCGGTGGTCACCGCCGGCGCGATGCCGAACTGGCGGCGCACGGTGACCCTGCGTCCCGGCCGGGTGATGGCGCTGGGCGGGCTCGACGTGCCGGCCGACAGGTCGGTGGCGATCCTGCAGGCGCTGGGGTTCGAGGCGCGCATCGAAGGCGACGTCGTTGCCGCCGTGCCGCCGCCCTGGCGCTGGGACGTCGAGGGCGAGGCCGACCTGGTCGAGGAGGTGGTGCGCGTCGTCGGCTACGACGCGGTGCCCGCCGTCTCGATGCCGAAGCCGGCGGCGATGCCGGCGGCGGTGCTCAGCGACGCCCAGCGGCGCGTCAGCCAGGCCAAGCGGCTGCTCGCCGGTCGCGGCATGCTGGAGGCGGTGACCTACAGCTTCACCGACGGCCGGCTGGCCGCGCTGTTCGTCGGCGACAACACGCCGATCCGGCTGGCCAACCCGATCTCCAGCGAGCTCGACGTGATGCGCCCGTCGATCCTGGTCTCCTTGCTTGCCGCGGCGCGCCGCAACCTCGATCGCGGCTTCGACCGGTTCGCGCTGTTCGAGGTCGGGCCGGCCTACGAGGCGCTCGGCATCGAGGGCCAGCGCCATGTCGCCGCCGGGCTGCGCGTCGGCCGCGCCGGTCCGCGCCACTGGGCCGAGCCGGCGGCCAACCGCACCGCCCGCGCCGTCGACGCCTTCGACGCCAAGGCCGACTGCCTGGCGACGCTGGAGGCGATCGGCGCGCCGGCCGCCAACATGCAGGTCACCGCCGATGCGCCCGGCTGCTACCACCCGGGTCGATCCGCGACCCTGCGGCTGGGCAAGGCGGAGATCGCCTGGTTCGGCGACCTGCACCCGCGCATCCTGCGCCAGATGGGCATCGACCAGCCGGTGGTCGCATTCGAGATTTTCCTCGACCGCGCCCCGCTGCCGAAGCAGAAGGCGACGATGCGCCCGCTGCTGCAGGCGCAGCCCTTGCAGCCGGTGGCGCGCGACTTCGCCTTCGTGGTCGACGCCGAGGTGCCGGCGGAGAAGCTGGTGCGCGCCGCCCGCGCCGCCGACAAGCAGCTGATCGCTGCCGTCGACGTGTTCGACGTCTACGCCGGCGAGCACATGGCCAAGGGCAAGAAGTCGGTGGCCATCGCCGTTACCCTGCAGCCGCAGGGCCAGACGCTGACCGACGCCGAGATCGACGCGGTCGCGGCCAGGGTGGTGGCCCAGGTCGAGAAGCAGACCGGCGGCAGCCTGCGCGGCTAACCGCCGGGCTTCACCGCCAGGAACAGATACCGGTTCAGGCTGTAGAAGAATCGGCCCGCTTCCGACAGCCGCTCCAGCCCGGCGAGCCAGGCGGCGGCCTCGGCCTCGCCGACCGCGCCGGCCGCTGCCGCGAACCGGGCCATGCCCGTCGGCGAGTGGCGGACGAAGCCCTCGGCCGGCAGGCGGGTGGCGACGATGGGATAGGCCTCGACGGCGGTCACCGCGAGGCCGGCCTCCGTCAGCTTCTTGCCCAGGGTGCGCGGCAGGAACGGGTGGGCGAGGTGCCCGTCCCAGGCCGTCGCGATCCGCCTGGTCAGCGCGTCGTCGTCGGAATGGATCACCAGCGTTTGCCAGTCGGTGGCCAGCGCAAGCGCCCGGCCGCCGGGGCGCAGCACCCGCGCCATCGCGGCGAGCGGCCGCGACACCGGATCGAGATATTCCAGCACCTGGGTGCTGACCGCGGCGTCGAAGCCCGGCGCGATGCCGTCGAGCGTGTTGGCGTCGCCGTCGACGATCGAGACCTGCGCCAGGCCGGCGGTCTGTTCGCGCGCACAGGCGCGCTGATAGGCGTTGATGTCGACGCCCAGCACCGACCCGTTCGCACCGACCTCCGCCGCCATCTCGGCGGCCAGCAGGCCGGGCCCGCTGCCGATGTCGATCACCCGTTCGCCCGGCTGCAGCGCAAGCAGGCGGCGCACGGCGGCGCGCTGTCCGACGATCTCCGGCGCGCTGTAGGCGGTGACGAGGTCGCGGCCGCCGTCGGTCTTCCAGTCGATGATCGCCACCCGGCCGCGCGCCCGCCTATTCGAGCAGCCGGCAGCCGGCCTGCAGGCATTCGGTCAGAGCCGTGCGCGTCCGGTTGCCGTAGGCACCGTCGACCGGACCCGGATCGTAGCCGTAGTTGGCCAGTGCCTGCTGGTACTGGCGGGTGAACTGGGCGCCGCCGGCGCGCATCGCCGCCTCGAAGTCGGCCAGCGCCGCATCGGCGTTGCCGAGCGCCGCGTTGATGTGGCCGCGGGTGTCGAGGAAATTGGCCGCATTCGGCGCGACGGCCAGCGCCTGGTCGACCAGCGGCAGGCCGCCGGCCGCGTCGCCGCCGACATACAGCGCCCAGGCGGCCTGGTTCTGGGCGACCGCCCGGTTGTTGACGGCGTTGGCGTTGTTGGGCTCGAGCCGGACCATGGCGTCGAAGTCGGCGACCGCCTGCTGGTGGTTGCCCAGGTTGCCATGCGCGGCGCCCCGGTTGTTGTAGGCGCTGGCCAGCTCGGGGTTCAGCGCGATCGCCTGGTCGCAGTCGCCGATCGCCTGCTCGAACTGCTGCAGCCCGATCCGGGCGCGGCAGCGCGCATCGTAGGCGACGGCCTGGTCCGCGGCCGCAAGGCCGCCGCCGTCGATCGCCGTGGTGCAGGCCTGGATCCGGGCCGGCCAGTCGTTACCCTGGGTGCAGGCATCCGGCACCTGCGCCGAAACCGTCGCCGCGCCGCCGAACAGGCTGGCCAGGGCCAGCGTCACAATCCACCGCATCCGACACCCCCCAATGTCATGAACGCCATGCTTCGCGCACACGCCAAAGTTAGGCCATGGTTGTCGCCTAACCAATGACTATCGCGGGGTACTCCTTCGGGATGTGCAGTCCGCCACAGCGATGCGCGGCACGCTGCGCCATCGTCGCGGGTGGCGGCGACGAACGTGCCGCCGGTCCGCTGAGGCGGGTGTTGCCGCGATGTCGTTGATTGGGGGCAGCGAACATGGCTATGGCACGAGCCCGATGGGCCCGACGCGCCGTCCTGGCGGCCGTCGTCGGGCTGGGCGCGATCGGATCGGCCTGGGGGCGGGAGAGCTGCAGCCTGCTGCTCATGGCGCCGGACCGCAGCGACGAGCGCATCGTCGATACCGTGCCGCCCGGGCAGTCGGTCTGCTATGCGCTGGGCGTCGAGCCCGGCCGGCTGGTGCGGCTGGCGCTGGTGCAGGGCGCCGACACGGTGTTCGGCGTCGCCGGCATCGCCCAGGACGCCCGCTTCGCCGAATTCACCTCCGGCGCGGGCGTCCACGAGATCCGGCTGTCGCGCGTGGCCGGCTCGGTCAGCACCCAGGCCTTCGCCCTGACGATCCACGTCGAGCCGGCGCCGGAACCGGTTGCCGGCGTGGCCAGGCCGGCATTCCCGCCGCCGAACCGGCGCGACCCGGCCGCGGCCGGCGAGGCGGTCGCCGCGCTGCCGGCGCCCGCGCAGGGCGGCGCAGCCAGTGCGGCCACGCCCGATGCGCCCGCCGGGGCGCTGGCGGGGCTCGAGCCGGCGTCGACAGCGCCGCGCAGCTTCGGCCCGGGCTGGACGCTCGACGTCGATGCGGCGCGTGGCCTGGTCGCGGTGCGGGGCACCGCCAGCGACGAGCGCACGGTCTTCGCAGGACGCTGCGGCCTCGGCCTGCCGCCGGGACTGTCGGTGACGCTGACCGGGGTGACGCCGGCGGCGCTGCCGCGCGGGGCGACCGCGCCGGTCTCGTTCGACATCACCAGCGCCGACCAGTCGGTTGCGCGCTTTCCGTCGGCGCTCGCCTTCGACCCGGCGTCCCAGGCCTGGACGACGACCGCGCCGCTGCCCGCCGGCTTCCGGGCGCCCTACGGTTCGGGCGTGCTGCTGAAGGTGGTCAGGCCCGACGGCGCGACGGTGGCGACGTTCCTGCTCTACGACACGGCCGCGGCCGCCTCGGCCATGGCGGAGCATTGCACCGCGCCAGCGGTTGCTGCGGCACAGCCGCTTGCACCGCCGCAGCCGCCGTCCCAGCCGGACCCCGTGCCGGCGGTGCCGGTCGTGGCCGTCGCACCCGGCTGGACCCTGTTGCCCGACGCCGGTCCGAGCGGTGCGGCCGTGCAGGGTGTTGCCGTCGACGGCAAGGCGACCCTGGAAGCCCGTTGCGGCCCCGGCCTGGCGCCTGGCGTCCACCTGCTGTTGCGGGGCAGCGGGCTGGCGGCCGGTGCGTTGCGCGTCACCGTCACCGATGCGGGCGGGCAGCCGCAGAGCTTCAACACCGTGCTGGGCCCGGTGCTCGGCGGCGCGGCCTGGGCGTCGCAGCTGCCGTTGCCGGCGGCCTTCGCCTATGCCTTCGCCCAGGGCGGCACGCTGTCGGTCGGGCCGTCCGGCGGCGGCGCGGCGGCGGCGACCTTCGCGCTGGACGGCGCGGAGCCGGCCCGCAACGCCATGCGCCGCGCCTGCGGCCTGTGATGCGGCCCGGCTGCTCGAACCTGTTGGAATAGATCGGATTTTCTTGGATCGGATGATCGCGTCCGATCGCAGGTCTGCCTCGATGCACCCGCTCTCCGCCCACACGGCGGGGCCGCGAACGTGGCCTTGCCGAGGTCGCGCTGTGCCTGGTCGTCGGCGCAATCGGCCCGGGCGGCGCCGGCGCCGGCTCTGATCGCCGGCTTGGTCCGGTGCGGTGGCGGACGAGCGGCGGCAGGCCGCCGGATGGCCGCGCGCTGCCCGGCGAATGCGGCGCGGTCGGGGCGGGCGGTCCGGATTTGCCACGACGCGACCGGGTGCGCCATGCTGCCGGAATGGGACTCGTGGTATTCGCGCTGGCCACGCTGACCGCGGCCTTCGCCCTGATCGCGCTGCTGGAGCCGCTGGCCCGGCGGCTGCGGGTGCCCATGCCCGTCGCCGTGGCGTCGGTCGGGCTGGTCATCGGCATCGCGGTTCGTGCCGGCGGGATCGACCCGCTCGACCTGTCGCTTGACGGCGGCGACGCCTGGGCGTTCTCCGCCCTGTCGATCGGCAACCGCGAGATCCTGCTGGTCTTCCTGCCGCCGCTGCTGTTCGAGATGACGCTGAGCCTGGATGTGCGCCGGCTGGTCGAGTATCTGCCGGCGGTCGCTGTCATGGCCGTCGTCGCGGTGGTGGCGGCGACGCTGGCGGTCGCCGGTGCATTGTGGCTTGCCGCCGGCCTGCCGCTGATGCTGTGCCTGCTGCTGGGCGCCACCATTTCGACGACCGACCCGGCGGCGGTGACCTCGACCTTCCGCGAGATCGGGGCGAACCAGCGCCAATTGGTGATTATCGAAGGCGAAAGCCTGCTCAACGACGCCGCCGCCATCGCGCTGTTCGGGCTGCTGGCCTATTCGCTGCGCACCGGCACGCCGCTCAGCGTCGCCGACGCCATCGGCCAGTTCCTGTTCGTCTTCGTGGTCGGCGCCGCCGTCGGCGCCGCCCTGGCCTATGCCGCCGCCCGGCTGTTCCCGCTGCTGGCGGCGTCGGTCGCGGCGGAAACCACGCTGACCGTCGCCATCGCCTATGCCGCCTATCTGATCGGCGAGGTCGCGCTCGGCGCTTCCGGCGTGGTCGCCGTGGTGGCGGCGGGCGTGGTCACCAAGGTCGCCGGTTCGGTGCGCATGGGTCCGCGCAACTGGAGCGGTATCGCCGCCATCTGGGCGCAGATCGGCCACTGGGCCAACAACCTGATCCTGCTGATCGCGGCCGTGCTGGTGCCGCACCTGCTGACCGTCGTGCGCTGGTTCGAGGTGCCGATGATCCTGATCATGGTCGTCGCTGCCTTCGCCGCGCGCGCCGCGATCCTGTTCGGTCTGCTGGCCGGGCTGGAGCGGCTGCGGCTGCTGCTGCCGGTCGGCAACAAGGAAAAGCTGCTGATCCTGTGGGGCGGTGTGCGCGGCGCGGTCACCCTGGTGCTGGTGTTCGGCCTGGCCGAGAGCCGCGGACTGAGCGCGACCGAACGCGGGCTGCTGGCCGCGCTGGGCTGCGGCTTCGTGTTCTTCACGCTGGTGGTCAACGCCACCACCCTGGGGCTGCTGACCCGCAAGCTGGGCCTCGACCGGCTGACCGAGGGCGACCAGGCGCTGCGGGCCGGCATCGTCGCCGGAACCATGCGCGAGGCGCTGGAGCACGTGCAGCACGTGGCCAGGGCGCATGACACCGACGACGGCATCCTGGCGCCTGTGGTCGCGCGCTACGGCGCGCGCATCGCCGAGATCGAGGCCCGCGTCAACCCGCCGGACATCGCCTTCGGCGACCGGCTGCGCGCCGGCCTGGCCATCCTCGCCAACCAGGAGCGGCGCATCGTCAAGCGCCAGTTCGAGACCGAGGTGATCGGCCATGCGACCATGCGGGCGCTGCGGGCGATTGCCGACCGGCTGGCCGACGCCGCCCATCACGGCGGCCGCGAAGGCTATGAGGACGCGATCGCCGGTACCCTCGGTTACGGGCCCTGGTTCCGTCTCGCCCTGTTCGCCCATGCCCGGCTGCGGCTGTCGGCGCCGCTGCGGCTGATGCTGGCCCGCCGGTTCCAGCGGCTGTTCGAATCCGACGTGGTGCTGCGCGCGCTGCAGGATTTCAATCGCGAGTCGATGGGCGGGCTGATCGGCGAGGACGCCGCCGGCAATCTCGGCGATCTGCTGGCGCGGCGGCGTCAGGAGGTGCAGCGCGCACTGCAGGCGCTGGAGCTGCAATATCCCGGCTATGCCGCCGCGCTGCGCCAGCAGTTCCTGGTCCGCGCCGGTCTGCGGCGCGAACTCGGCCGCTACGAACGGCTGCACGCCGAGGGCGTGATCGGCCGCGACCTGTACCGCTCGATGGCCGGCGAGGCCGAATCCGGCATCCACGAGGCGCGGCGCCGGCCGCCGCTGGACCTGGAAGTCGAGCCGCTGGCCCTGTTCGACCAGGTGCCGATGCTGCGCGGGCTCGACGAGCGGGAACGGCGCCAGTTGCGCCGCCTGCTGCGCACCCGGCTGGTGGCGCCCGGCGATTTCATCGCGCGCGCCGGCGAGCGCGGGACGGCGATGTACCTGATCGCCTCCGGTGCGGTCGAGGTGCGCAACCTCGGCGACCCGATCCTGCTCGGCACCGGCGAGTTCTTCGGCGAGCTGTCGATCCTGGCGCCGACCCGGCGGCGCAAGTCCGACATCGTCGCCCTGACCTATTGCAAGCTGCTGGTGCTGTCGCGGCGCGACTTCCGCCGGTTGGTGCGGATCAACCCCCAGCTGGAGGCACGCATCCGCGAAGCCGCCGGACAGCAGCTCGGCCGCGGCTTCCGCCATCAGGCGCCGGAGGCGGTGGAGGCCTTCGCCCGCGACGACGAACCGGCGCAGGCGGTAGCCGCGGGCGCCGGCGAAGCCGGCGGCGGCCCGCCGTCGACCGAGGGCGACCTGCGCCCCTCCGCCGCATAGGGCATGGTCGCCGCCGCCGTCGCCATCGACCGGGTCATCCGCAGCAGTCAGGCCGGGCAACCGGTCCGCCGCGACTGCGACCGGCCGTGCTGATCCGGCTTGGCGGCCGCACCGGCCGGTGCCATAGAATCGCGGATCAACCATCCCGGAGTATGCCAGATGCGTTTGTTGCCGGTGCTGCTGTGCCTGCCCGCACTCGTGCTTGTCGGCGCCAAGTCGGTGCCCCAGCCGGGCGACAGCCTGCTCGACCCGCAGGTGGCAAAGCCGCCGGTCGCCGCGCAGGTGCCCAGCGAGATGACGGTCCACGGCGAGCGCCTGGTCGATCCCTATGCCTGGCTGCGGGACGAGAACGACCCGCAGGTGCTCGACTATCTCAAGGCGGAAAACGAATACACCGCCGCCGTGCTGGCACCGGTCGCCGCGCTGCGCGACGCCCTGTACGACGAGATGCTCGGCCGGCTGGTGGCGGACGACAGCGACATCCTCGTCCGCGAGGGCGACATCTGGTACCAGTGGCGGATCGGCGCGGACGACGAGTACTGGACGCTCTATCGCTGGTTGGGCAGCGAGGACGCACCGCCGCAGGTGCTGCTCGACATCAATGCGATGTCGCAGGGCTACGACTATTTCGACGTGATCGCCTGGGATGCCAGCCGCGACGGGCGCTATCTGGCCTATTCGACCGACACCACCGGCGGACTGGAATACACGCTGCACGTCGTCGACCTCGACAGCGGCGAGGAAATCGGCACGCCGGTCGACGCGGTCGACAATTTCACCTGGTCGCCCGACAACCGCGCGTTGTATTACGTCGCCACGGACGCCGCCGCCCGCGCGTACCAGGTGCACTATCGCACGGTCGACGCCTGGGATGAGGACCGGGTCGTCTTCACCGAGGACGACCCCGAATTCGGCGTCGACGTGATGCCGGCTGCGGATCGCCGCTTCGTGGTGATCCACACCGGCTCCAGCGACACCGATGAATCGCTGTTTGCCGACCCTTACGATCCGGATTCGCCGCCGGTCGTCGTGCTGGCACGGCGTCCGGGCACCGAATACGGCGCCACCCATGCCGGTGGCGAGGTGATCGTGCGGATCAACGACGCCGGCCCCAACTTCCGGGTCGCGAGCATGTCGATGGACGCGATGCGCGCCGGCGCCTCCAGCGACGACCTGCGCACCCTGGTGGCGGAACGGCCCGACGTGGTGATCGAAGGCGGCACGGTGTCGGCGCGCCACATCGTGCTGCAGAACCGGCGCGATGCGCAGACCTATTTCGAGGTCTACGACCGTGCCACCGGCCGCCTCGGCGCGGTGTCCTTCCCCGAGCCGGCCTATTCCGCGGGCGGCGAGTGGAACCCGGAATACGACACGGATCTGTTCGTCTACAGCTACGAGTCCCAGGTCACGCCCTGGTCCGTCTATGCGCTGAACCTGAACGACGGCACCTCGACCCTGCTGCAGCGCGACCCGGTGCCGGGCGGCTTCGACCCGGCGGCCTATGAGACGCGGCGCATCTTCGCCACCGCGACGGACGGCACCCGCATTCCGATCTCGATTGCCTTCGCCCGCTCGACGCCGCTTGACGGCACCGCCCCGCTGCTGCTGGAGGCTTACGGCGCCTACGCGTCGACCTACGATCCCTATTTCGACCGGTCGATGATCAGCCTGCTCGACCGCGGCGTCGTCTATGCCTATGCCCATGTGCGCGGCGGCAGCGAGTATGGCGAGGCGTGGTACGACGGCGGCCGGCTCGCCAACAAGATGAACACCTTCACCGACACCATCGCCGTGGCGGAGCACCTGGTCGCCGAGGGCTATTCGACGCCGGGCCGGATGGCGTTGATGGGCGCCTCGGCCGGCGGGCTGACCGTCGGTGCGGTGATCAACATGCGGCCGGACCTGTTCGCCGCCGCGGTGCTGATGGTGCCGTTCGTCGACGTGTTGACCGCGATGCTGGATCCGAGCCTGCCGCTGACCACCACCGACTATCCGGAATGGGGCAACCCGGAGAAGGCGGACGCCTATGGCTGGATGCGGGCCTACGATCCCTATCGCAACCTGGCCGTGCGCGACTATCCCGACATGCTGGTGATCGGCGGTCTGAACGACGACCAGGTGCCCTACTGGCAGCCGGCGAAATACGTCGCGCGCATGCGCACGCTGGCCGATCCAGACGCTGTGGTGCTGCTCGACACCGATCTCGAATCGGGCCACATGGGTGGGTCCGGCCGCAGCGGCGGGCTGGAGCGCTGGTCGTTGACCTTCGCCTTCCTGCTCGCCAGCTTCGGCATCGCGGAATAGGGCGGGGCGCCGCTACCTCACCTGGCCGGTCAGGCCGCCAGCTCGAGCCGGCGCTCGTCGTAATAGGCGGCCAGCGCCGAGAGCGCGCCGGCCCCGTCGCCGGCGAAGGAGGCGCCGTGCATCACCGCCAGGGTCGCCGGCTTGAGCGCGGCCAGCCGCCGGATCGTGGCGCCGGTGGCCGGGTGCAGGCTCGACGACTGGAACATCGCCTCCGCCGCCATCGCCGGGCCGACGATGTCGCCTTCGGTCACCGGCGGTCCGTCGCCGACATGGCTGAACAGGTCGCTGCACAGCAGCGTGCCGCTGCTCTCCTCGAACATCAGCCCTGCGTCCCAGCCGTGCGGCACGTGCGGCGTATCCAGGTAGCGCAGCCGCGGGCCGCCGAGGTCGATGACCTCGCTGTCGGCCAGCGGCCGGGGCGGCCGGTTGGCCGCGTCGTTCAGCGTAACCATGCAGCCGAGCGCGCCATGGGCGATCTCGGCCCGCGGCGCCAGCGCCAGCCAGTCGTTCATCGCGCCGCACTCGTCTGCCTCGTAGTGGCTGAAGCCGATCCAGCGCAGGCGGCTCAGCGGGATCAGGCGCCGGACCGCGGCGCTGACCGGGGCCAGCATGCCCCGCGGCCCGGTATGGAACAGCAGCGCGTCGTCGCCGACGACCAGGAACTGGTTGAAGCTGAAGCCAGCCGGCGGCGCGATCTCCGCCACATGGGTCGACAGCCGGTAGATGCCGCTGGCGATCTCGTCGATACGGGTCTGCATGGTCGTCCTCGTCACAGCCCGCCGCCGGCCCCCACGGCCGGCCGCTCGGGTTGGTTGTCTTCCGTGCGCGCGCCTGCCGTGGCGAGCGACGCCAGGATCATGTGCGCGATCGCATCCGT
Source organism: Alphaproteobacteria bacterium (assembly GCA_041396705.1). NCBI lineage: Bacteria > Pseudomonadati > Pseudomonadota > Alphaproteobacteria > Alphaproteobacteria bacterium. Next base: position 90,852 of record JAWKYB010000006.1, on the reverse strand, counting down.
TGCGGCCCCGGCGCTCAGGCCGGCGCGGCGCAGGGCCTGGTAGACGGCGACATCGAGCACCGCCACGGCCGCGGCCGTCTGCGCCCTGCCGGCACCCGTTCCCCGCAGCGCCGCCTGCACCAGCGCGACGCGGTTGGCCTCCTCGCCGGCCATGAACGGCTCCAGCTCGGGCACCTTGTCGCGGTCGCAGCGCACCCGTGCGAAGGCCGGCAGGCGCTCGTAGAAGGCGAACACCGCCGCGGTCGTCCGCCCGATGCGCTCGGCCGTCGTGTCGGCACCGTCGAGCGCGGCCGGCGTCGGCAGCGGCGCATAGGCCATGGCGTGCTGGCCGCAGGCGTTCACCGCGTCGCCGTAGGTCGGGAAGTGGTGGTAGACGGTGCCCACGCTGACCTCCGCCCGTTCGGCGATCTGCTTCATGCTGGTCGCCACGACGCCCTGTTCGTTGTGCAGGGCGAAAGTGGCCGCGACGATGCGCCGGCGTGTCTCCTCCGCCGCTTCCTCCCTGCGCCCAAGCCGGTATGGCCGCTTTTTCATGCACAACATATTACATTGAACGAACGTTCGGTCAATTAAATATGTTGTGACGGCCTGCGATCTCTTCGCCGACGCGGCCGAAGAGGCCGATCGCGCCGCCCGCCCGCGCGGCAGGGGCGCCGCCGGGCGGGCACGACCCATGGGATCGTCCGTGTCGACAAGGCGCGGCGCGGGGCTCAGTCCGGCGCCAGCAGCGGCACCGTCGACTGCGGCACGATCTGCTGCAGCCGCGGACGATTCTGCAGCAGCCGGGCCTCGCTGGGCGTGACCTCGCGGCAGTTGTTCAGGTTGCTGTCGCACAGCACGCACCAGTCGGGGTTGCAGCACAGCGTGCCGACCAGCGGGATGCTGATCTCGGTGCCGCCCTCGGCCATGCACAGGAAGAAGCGCATATCGGTGCCGTCGCTGGGCGCATTGTCCCGGGCATTGGCCGCCGCGGTCGCGGCGAGCGTCACCGCCGCGGACAGGATCAGGCCGCGCAGCATGGTCGTGTCTCCGTCACAGGGTTGCGGGCCGCCGACGGGCCCCACCGCCGTATCAGTCGCGCGCCGCCGTCGGCCGGTTCACGGGGCGGACCGCGATGCCGCCCGACGGAACAGCAGCGTGTCGAGCGCCCATCGGTCCTCGCTGCGGAACGCGATCAGCAGCAGGCAGGCGGCGAAGGTGATGCTGGCCGGATAGAACACCTGCGAATTGAACACGATCCGGTCGACGCCCTCGATGTACCAGCGGAACGGATCGAGGATCGCCCACCACACCCTAACCGCGGTCGCGCCGTTGATCAGCGCCTGCAACGGCAACATGACGAGGCGGAACAGGCCGAGCGCGCAGCAGGCGCCGACGGCGACCTGGCCGGCACCGGCGGCCACGCCGATCCAGTCCGTCGCCATCCCTTCCAGGTCGACGCTCTGCGACACCAGCGCCGGCACGTTGCCGGTGACGATGCGGTTGAGCCCGAACCATATCAGCAGGAAACCGGTGGTCACGCGCAGCAGCAGCAGACAGGCGCGCCTGAAACGGACTGCGAGGCGTCGGGGTGGGCCTGGCTGCATCGCTGGCGTCCGGCAGTTGGCGTTGCCGGCGATGCTGGCACGGCGGCATGCGCCGCGCCAGTCGGGCGCCGTCACATGCGCGTCAACGCAGCGCGCCGCGGTTCCGCTGCACCAGCACCGCCAGGACGGCAAGGCCGACCAGCCCGGGCAGCAGCCCGAGCAGCGGCAGCTGTAGGACCACCGCGATCGTTGCCGCCGCGAGCGAGCCCAGCAGGATCAGCAGGAAGCCCAGCCGCAGTCCGAAGGCCAGCAGCAGCGCGGCCAGGACATTCAGCAGCGACAGGCCGAGCAGCGCCGGCAGCGCCCAGGACAGGTCGCCGTTCCACCGCGGGTCGTTGTGGGCGACCAGGTCCTCGATGATTGTGGCGTAGCGGTAGGCCGACCACAGGCCGGCAAGGACGACATAGCCGAGCCAGAGGCGCAAGACGATGCCCGGCCGCGCCCTGGCGCCCCGGTCGTCGGCGATCGTGCTCATGCTTCGCTCCCGGCATTGTCGATGGGACTTCGTCGGCCGGCACCGTGTCGCACGGGAATGGAGCGACATGATGGCATCGGCGCCGGAGCGGGCGGCCCCTTTGCACGCCGGCGGTCTTGGCCCATGCTGCGCCGCCCGCAGTCCGCGGGCCGCCCGCCAGCCAGGACCGTGCCGATGCCCGAACGCGACGACCGACCAGACCGCAAGAACGCCCTTTCGATCGAGGACATGGGGCCGGCGACCCGCGCCATCCATCTGGGCTACGACCCGGCCAGCCACCAGGGCGCGCTGACGCCGCCGGTCTACATGACCTCGACCTTCGCCTTCGAGACGGCGGAAGAGGGCGCCGACACGGTGGCCGGCCGGCGTGCCGGCTATGTCTACGGCCGCGCCAAGAATCCGACCCAGACCCTGCTGGAGCAGCGCATCGCCAGCCTGGAGGGCGGCGAGGCCGGCCTCGCCACCGCCTCGGGCATGGGGGCGATCTCGGCGACGATGTGGACGCTGCTGAAGGCGGGCGAGACCATGGTGGTCGACCACGCCATCTACGGCTCGGCCTTCGCCTTCTTCATGGAAGGGCTGACCCGGTTCGGCGTGACCGTGCGGCTGGTCGACATGACCGACCTCGCGGCGGTGGAGGCGGCGGTCGGCGCGACCCGGCCGCGGCTGCTGTATTTCGAAAGCCCGTCCAATCCGGGCGTGCGCATCCTCGACATCGCGTCGCTGGCCGCCATCGCCCACGGTAGCGGCGCGCTGGCGGTGGTCGACAACACCTTCGCCTCGCCGGTGCTGCAGCAGCCGATCGGGCTCGGCGCCGACCTGGTGATCCATTCGGCGACCAAGTACCTGGGCGGCCATGGCGACCTGCTGGCCGGTGTCGTTGTCGGCCGCGCCGACCAGGTCAACGCGATCCGCGGGTTCGGCCTGCGCTGGACGACCGGCGCCACCATCGCGCCGCACACCGCCTTCCTGCTGCTGCGCGGACTGAAGACCCTGCATCTGCGCGTGCGCCAGCATTGCGCCTCAGCGCTGACGGTCGCCCGCTTTCTCGAGGGCAGCGCCAAGGTGGCCCGCGTGGCCTATCCGATGCTCGACAGCTTTGCCGGCGCCGGCCTGGCGCGCCGCCAGATGGCGGCCGGCGGCGGCATCGTCTCGCTGGAAATGGCCGGCGGCAAGGCTGCCGCACTGCGCCTGATCGATGCGCTGCGGATGATCCACTGCGCGGTCAGCCTGGGCGATGCCGAAACGCTGGTCCAGCACCCGGCGACGATGACCCACGCCAGCTACACCGACGAGCAGCGGGCCACGGCCGGCATCACCGACGCGCTGGTGCGGTTCAGCGTCGGGCTGGAAGAGGTCGACGACATCCTGGCCGATATCGCCCAGGCCCTCGACGCGGTGTAGCCGTGCGGGCCGGTCGACCGTGAGGCAGCCGAACAGCCTGGAGCGCATGCTCGCCATCCTCGGGATGTTCTCCGAGGACCGGCTGGAATGGACGCCGGACCAGCTGATGGAGCGGCTGGGCTACAGCCGGCCGACCCTCTACCGCTACCTGAAGATCCTGAAAGAACAGGGCATGCTCGCCTCGCTGCCCAACGCCGGCTACATCCTCGGCCCGAAGGTGGTGGAGATGGACTACCTGCTGCGCCGCTCCGACCCGCTGGTGCTGGAAGGCGCCGGGCTGCTGCGCGAGCTGGCGCAGCGCCATCCCTGCACCGCCTTCCTGGTGCGCTGGTACCGCGACCGGGTGCTGTGCGTGCATTCGGAAACCTCGGCGCCGGACCCGAAGAGCAGCTATCCGCGCGGCCGGCCGATGCCGCTGGGCCGCGGTGCCGTCGCCCGTGCAATTCTCGCCCATCTGCCGCGGCGCCAGCTGATGCCGATCCTGGAGCGCAACCGCGCCGAGTTCGGCATCGCCGACGGCGGCGCCGACCTGCGCGCGGTGCTCGACCGCCTGCGCCAGGTCCGGCGGACCGGCGTGGCGGTGGCGCGGGGCGAGATCACGCCCGGTGCCGTCGGCATTGCGACGCCGGTCTACGACGCCGGCCAGTCGCCGATCGCCTGCATCTGCGTCACCATTGCCGAGCGGCGCGCGCCGGAACCGGTGGTGGCGCGCATCGCCGACGAGGTGCGGGCCGCCGGCCGCGGGTTGACCGCTGCGCTGGCCCGGCACCGGGCGCGCGAACCGGCCTGATGCGGCCCGAACGCCCCACGGACGGCCGCAGGTCAGCGCGGCGCGCGGTCCTCCTCGGCATACTCCTCGCCGGCCGCGATGATCTCGAACACCGCGGCGGCGCGGCCGGCCAGCGGGATGCGGGCCTCGCCCATCGCATCGTCCATGCCGGCGGCATAGGCCAGTGCGGTCTCGATGTCGGCGATCTCCGCGCCGCTCGCGACGATCGCCTCGACCTGGGAATCGAGGATGTCGCCGCAAAGGTGACGGATCTCCGAGGCATTCAGGGGTCTGGTCACCGTAGTCCTCCGCTGCTGCGTCCGGGCCCTCGCGAAACGCCGCCATGGTCGGCCGGTTGCGAAGGCCGGTCCTTGATCCCGCGCAATGGCTACGCCACCGCGGCGGGTTGACGGCAGTCAATGCACGTCGCCGCGCGCCGCCCCATATGGCAGCCATGCGCGATCCAGCGACTCCTGCCGGGCCGGCGCCGTGAGCGCGGGCGAGCGCGCGGCGGCCGTGCCGGCATCCGACGATCCGTCCGACGCTGCGTCGGACGGGCAGCCAGCGGGCGTCCCGGACGGCACGACGACGTGGATCGACTGTGCCGCCACGGTCGACGCGTACCTGACGCGCGCCAACTGGCGGGTTGCGGAAAACGCCAACCTCGGCTTCGGCCATGTCGGCCTGATGGGCAACGCAGCCGGCAAAGTGATCGCCAACTACTGGCTCGACCGGGTCTACGCGCCGGCGGCGGCCCGTGCCCACCGCGACGGCGACCTGCACATCCACAACCTGGGCGCGCTCGCCGGCTACTGTGCCGGCTGGAGCCTGCGCCAGCTGCTCGACGAGGGCTTCAACGGCGGGCCGGGCCGCATCGCCAGCCGGCCGCCGCGCCATCTGCGCGAGGCGCTGGCTCAGGCTGCCAACTTCCTCGGCGTGCTGCAGTCGGAATGGGCCGGGGCGCAGGCGTTCGCCTCGTTCGACACCTATCTCGCGCCCTATCTGTTCGCGGACCGGCTGGGCGACGCGGCGCTGAAGCGCGAGCTGCGCCACTTCGTCTACGACCTCAACGTGCCCGCGCGCTGGGGCCAGTCGCCCTTCACCAACGTCACCCTCGACATCGCGGTGCCGCAGGATCTGGCCGGCCAGCCGCCGACCCGTGGCGGCCGGCACCTGTTCGACGGCGTCGCCGATGCGGACCTGCTGGCCGAGGCGCGACGGCGCGACCCGGCGGTGCGGGCACTGACCGACCTGACCTATCGCCATTTCGCGCCGGAGTGCGCGCGGATCGTGATCGCGCTCTATGCCGTGCTCAGCGACGGCGACGGCATGGGCCAACCCTTCACCTTCCCGATCCCGACCGTCAACGTGACCGAGGACTTCCCCTGGGACGGTCCGGTCTCCGACGCGATCTTCGACAACGCGTCGCGGATGGGCAGCACCTATTTCCAGAACTTCCTCGGCAGCCGCTGGATCGTCGACGCCGACGGCACCCGCCGGCCGAACCCGGACGCGTTCGACCCCGGCGCGGTGCGCAGCATGTGCTGCCGCCTGCAGCTCGACCTGCGTGCGCTCGAGCGGCGCGGCGACGGGCTGTTCGGCTCCGGCGAGATGACCGGGTCGCTGGGTGTGGTCACGCTGAACATGGCGCGGCTCGGCTATCTGTGCCGCGACGACGAAGGCGCGCTGGCCGGCCGCCTCGACGGCCTGCTCGACCTCGCCTTCGACACGCTGGAGCGCAAGCGGGCGAAGCTGACCGCGCTCTACGAGGCCGGGCTGTTCCCCTACACCCGGCGCTACCTGCCGTCGTTCCGCAACCATTTCAACACCGTCGGCGTCAACGGCATGAACGAGATGCTGCGCAACCTGACGCGCGGCCGGCTCGACCTGACCCGTCGCGAGGGCATCGACCGCTGCCTGGCGGTGCTCGACCGCATCCGCGAACGGCTGCGCGGCTACCAGCAGCAGAGCGGTCACCTCTACAACCTGGAAGCGACGCCGGCGGAGGGCACCAGCTATCGTCTCGCCCGGCTGGACCGCGAACGCTTCCCGGACATCCTGCAGGCCGGGACGCCGCCCGGCATCTACTACACCAATTCCAGCCAGCTGCCGGTCGGCCTGACCGACGATCCGTTCGAGGCGCTGGCGCTGCAGAACGACCTGCAGGGCAGGTACACCGGCGGCACCGTGCTGCACCTGTACATGAGCGAGCGGCTGAGTTCCGGCGATGCCGCGCGCATGCTGGTGCGGCGGGTGCTGGAGCGCTGGCAGCTGCCGTCGATCACGATCACGCCGGTGTTCTCGGTGTGCCCGACCCACGGCGCGATCGGCGGCGAGGTCGCCGCCTGCCCGACCTGCGGGGCGAAGACCCAGACCTGGACGCGCGTCGTCGGCTACTACCGGCCGGTGGAAAGCTTCAACGTGGGCAAGCAGGGCGAGCACCGCGAGCGGCGCTTCTTCGTCGAGCGCAAGGCGCTGGCGGACGCGGCGCCATGAGCGACGGGGGGCTGCCATTCTACGACATCACCCCGTTCACCGCGATCGACTATCCGGGCCGGCTGGCGGCGGTGCTGTGGGTCGCCGGCTGCAACCTGCGCTGCGCCTATTGCTACAATCCTGAGATCGTCGCCGCCGCGGGCCGGCTCGGCGTCGACGACGCGCTCGCCTTCCTGGCCCGGCGCCGGGGCCTGCTCGACGGCATCGTGCTGTCCGGCGGCGAGCCGACCATCCGCGACGACCTGCCGGCGATCATGGCGGCGTTGCGCGGCGCCGGGATGGCGCTGAAGCTGGATACCAACGGCATGCGGCCGGCGGTCGTGCGGGCGCTGCTGGAGCGCGGCTTGGTCGACGCCATCGCCTGCGACTACAAGGCGCCGCCGGGCCGGATCGGCCGGGTTACGCCCGGATTCGATGCCGGCGCCTTCCGGGAGACCCTGGACCTGCTGGTCCCCGCGCCGGCCGGCGTCGATGTCGCGTTCCGGACCACCTGGCACAGCGCCTTGCTGGACCGGGCGGACATCGAGGCGGTGATGGCGGACCTGGCCGTGCGCGGCCATCGCGGGCCCTATGCGGTGCAGCACGCCCGCACCGGCCATACGCTGCGGCCGCTGAGCCCGTCGCAGCCGGACTGGCGTCCCGAGGACCTCGTCGTGCCGGACGGGCTGTCGGTTTCGTTCGAGGGGTTCGGCGCAGCCGGGCCGGTTTGCCTGCCGGCGTAGCGCAGTGCCCGGCCGGCGCGGTCAGCGCGGGTGGGCGGCGTCGGCGAGGCGGACGTGCACTTCCTGCTGCACGTGGATGGTGACGCTCATCTCGATCGGCGCGTCGGGGGCATCGATGCGGACGTCGTGGCTGCAGGCGGATCCGAAGGAGGCCGCAGCCAGCAGACCGAGGATCGCCAGGGTGCGGTAAGTCTTGCCGGTGTTGCGCATGGGTCCGCTTCCTTCTCTGGCCCGTTGCCGGCCGCCTCGGCCGCCGCTGTTGGGGAGAAGGTATGGAATCGCCGACGCTCCGGTTATGGGGTCGACACCCCATTCTGTGCGGGCAGACGCGCTGCGGTGCCGTCGCGCTGCGGTGCCGTCAGGGCGTGACGGTGATCGCCAGCCTGGCCACCACCTCGCGCGGCCCCTCCAGATAGGCGCGGATCTCGTAGTCGCCGGGCACGCGCTGGCCGGGCAGCGTCAGCATGCCGGCCGGCATCCGGTCGGTATAGGCCCAGTCGGCCCAGGTGGTGTCGGGCGTGCCGGCGGGCACGACGGTGATCCAATCCGACCGCACGCCGGGCATGCCGGCCCAGCGCACGGCGATCGGCTCACCGACGGCGAAGCGGGTCTTGTCCGCCTCCAGGCTGGGGCCCGGGGCGTTCGGGTCGGGCGGCGAGACGGTCAGTGGCAGCCTGGCCAGCACCTGGCGCGGGTTCTCGTAATAGAGCCGCACCTCGTAGGCGCCGGGCGGTTGCGCCGGCAACGTCGCACTGCCGGCGCCGCCGTCGACATAGGTCCAGGCGCCCCAGCTGGTGTCGGGCGTGCCGACGGCGACGACCGTGACCCAGGGCCGGCGGTCCGTCGCCAGCCCGTCGTAGTGCACCACCACCGGCATGTTCGACGGCACCGTGGCGACGTCGAGCGTCATCGACGGCCCGGCCGGCGCCGGCGTGTCGCGGCGGCCGAACAGCGACGACTGCCCCTGCCGGTCCGGCACCGTCGTCGCGACCACCGTGATCGGCAGCCGCGCGGCGACGATGCGCGGGTCTTCCAGATAGGCGCGCAGTTCGTAGTCGCCGGGTTGCCGGCCGGGCAGGGTGACGCTGCCGCCGGCCGCGCCGTCGGTATAGGCCCAGGCGAGCCAGCTTTCGTCCGGCGCGCCGGCGGCAGCGACCGCGATCCAGTCGTTGCGGTCGCCGGGCAGCCCGGCGTAGTGCACGACGATGTCGACACCGGCGGCAACGGTCGCATCGTCGATCGAAAGCGCGGCGTTGGGCGGCGGCGCCAGCAGCAGCGCCTCGCGCCGTGCCTGTGCCTCTTCCAGATGCGGGCTGTCGGGGAAGGCGCCGATGAACGCGTCGAGGTCGCCCGGCGTCGTGTTGTCGCGCTGCATCGCCTCCCACAGCATCGCCTCGATGGCGGCAGCGTCCATCGGGGCGCGCCGGTCGCCGTCGTCAGGCTGCGCATCGGCGTCGGCGTCGGCGTCGGCGTCCGGCTCCGCCGGTTCGGTCGCCTGCGCCGGCCGAGGCATCGCCGCCGCCGGCACCCACTGCAGGGCGATGCCGGTCCGCCCCAGGCTGATGTCGTCGTAGACCACCGCGAAATGGGCGGTCGCGGGTACCGCAGCCTGGCCGACCGCGGGCAGCGGGACGGCCGACGGATTGGCGTAGAGGTCGTCGTCGCGCCAGCGTGCCAACGGGTCCTGCGCCGCACCGCCGGCGGGGTTCTGTGCCGACTGCAGTGCCTGCATGGCGGCGATCCACTGCCTGCCGCTGATCCTCCGGCAGCGCTTCGATCTGCTCCTGCAGCTCGGCCATGTAGCGCATCATCGCGATCGGATCGTCGGGATCGACCGCCGGCGTCGGCGTGGCGTCGCCCAGCCGTGCCGCCATCGCGTCGAGGTCCAGCGGCGGCTGGCCCGCGGCGGCCGACAGCATGTCCAGCGCCTGCTGGCGCGGCGTGTCGGAGACATAGGCCGCAACGCCGTCCGCGCCGTCCGCGGCGAACCGGATCGGCTCGAGGTCCGCCGGCAGTCCGGCCGGCAGCGCCGCCGGGTCGAGCGGCGGCCCGTCCGGATCCAGCGACTCGCCCTGCTCCGGAATGGCGCGCGCGACCAGGCGGCGTGCGGCGGGGTCGCTGCTGGCGTCGAGTGCGGCGCGCGCCGCGCTGCGCACCAGCGGCACCGGGTCGTTCAGCAGCCGAGCCAGCAGCGCGGTGTCTTCCGCGGCGGGGAACAGGCCGGCCATGGCTGCCGCGCAGGCATAGCGCACGCGCGACAGCGGCCAGGTCGCGAACTGGCGCACCAGCGCCACGCCCGCGTCGCGCTGGCCGCTGGCACCGACCTTGAGCAGGGCCGCGGCGATGGCGTCGGAGAGCTCGTTCTGAGCGATCAGGCAGTCGGTGGCGGCAGCCTCGCCCTCGCCGGTACAGGCGGCGGTCATCGCCGCCATCAGGCCTTCGGGGCCGTCCGACGGGGTTGGCGCCGGCTGCTGCGCGACGGCGATCCGGGCGGCGACGGTCAGCACGGCGACCGCGACGAACCGGACTGCGCGGGCGCCGCCGCGTCATTTCAGGCTCAGACCTGAGCCGGCGGGAAGCAGCCGATCGGGTTCTGCCGCTCGTAGGTCAGAGCCCGCTCGAGATAGTCGACGGCGCGCGGCAGGTCGTTGAAGCGGATGCGCGGGGTGCGCGCGCCGGGTTGCTGCCGCCAGCGCCGCAGATACAGGATCCGCAGGATGTCGGCCTGGGTCGAATAGGCCTCGGCCTCGGACCGCGAGGAGGTGGTCCGGCCGGGTCCGCGGAAAGCGCGGCGCACACCAGTTCACGTGGTTGAGCTCGTGCGCCAGCGTCGACAGGTAGACGTCGTCGCAGGGTATCAGCGTGCGTGCTATCTCGCGCATCTCGACGGTGCACGTCAGCGGGTCGACGAACATCTCCATCGGCATCAGCAGCGCCGCCAGCGAGGTGTTGATGCAGTCCAGCGGCCGCGAGGCCTCCTGCGACGCCGCGGTGTGAAATGCGTCGAACTCGGACCTGTAGTTGTCTTCGAGAAACCCGTTGCGGTCGGGGATGGTCCTGCTGGACCAGCCTGTTGCCGTCCCAGGCCGCTGCCAGGATGTCCAGGCTTTCCGCCGTCGCCGCATAGCCGCGGGCCATTGCCTCGGCATAGCGGATCTCGCTCGGGAAGCAGCGCAGGCACTCGCAGGGCGTCATCGACTGGACCATCGAGTCCTGCGCAGCCGCCGGGCGCACGACCGCGAGCATGCCGAATGCCAGCGCGAACGCTGCACACACCCAACGCCACGACACCTCTGCCGCCACGACGGACTCACTGCTGGAGGAGATCGGAACCGATATTACGCGTGGCCTCGATCAGCGCCAAGCCCTCTCGCGCAGCCGGGTTCCACGGTTCCCGCGCCAGCCCGGCGGCGAGCGCGGCGGCGGCCTCGTCGCGCCGCCCGGCCTCGAGCAACGCCAGGCCGAGGCCGATCCACGGCCGGCCGCGTTCCGGCGCCTTGTCGACGGCGTCCCGCCACAGGGCGACGGGGTCGGCATAGAGCGCAGTGCGTTGCACCGTCATCGCCGCAAGCGCGACGCCCAGTCCGGCACCGGCCGCCATGCCGAACCGGCGGCCGGCGCCGCCGGATCGCATCGGGACTGCCGCCAGCAGCAGCGCCGGCCCGATCGAGGCGAGATAGAGCGGCTTCAACCCGACCGGGTCGATCCGCCAGATCAGCGAGTTGCTCGGCAGCAGGCACAGCAGCGTCCAGCCGAGCGCGAAGGCGGCGACGGGCGCACGCCGGCGCAGGGCAAGGGCGGTGCCGCCGACGACGGCCAGCCCGGCCGTTCGGACCAGCGTGGCAAGCTCCAGCCATCCCCAGGCCTGCGGCTGCGGCGGGTCGATGCTGATCCGCCACGGCATGGCCCAGTAGCCGAGGATGTCGGCCATGGCGTGGACGTTGCCGCGCAGGGCATCGAGCGGCGGCCGGGCCTGCAGGCTGAACGCGACCAGGGTGCGGTGGCCCGGCATCGCCGCCAGCACCGAGGCGCCGACTGCGGCGCCGGCCAGGACCGGCAACAGGCGCGTGCAGGCGGTGCGCACGCTCTCGCCGCGGCCGACCGTCAGCTGCCACCACAGCAGCAGCGCCGGCAACACCAGCGCCGTCTCGCGCGCCAGTGGCGCCAGCGCGGCGCAGGTTGCGGCCGCGGCGACGGTGCCGGCGCGGACCGGGCCGGTCGCCAGCACGAGCGCGCCCAGCAGCAGCAGGGCCGACAGGCCGGCGGAGCGGCCGCTGACATAGGTCACGGTCTCGGTCAGCGCCGGATGCACCGCCCACAGCGCGGTGGCGAGAACGGCGACGGCGCTCAGGCGCACCGCCCGCCGCAGCAGTACCAGCAGCAACAGCGTGGTGGCGACGTGCAGCAGCAGGTTGACGGCGTGGAAGCCGGGCGCCCACGGACCGTGCAGCCAGTCCTGCACGGCGTAGCTCGCCTTCAGCAGCGGCCGCACCGTCTGCGGCAGCCGCTCGACGAAACGCGCCGCGGTGGCGGCCGGATTGCCGACCACGTCGGCCAGGTCGTCCAGCACGAAACCCGCGTGCAGCGCGCCGGCGAACGCGACCGCGGCCGGCAGGACGGCCGCCAGCGCCGGCAGCGCGACCGCAGGCAAGCGGCGGGAACGGCCGTCCGGCGGCCGCGCCGACAGGTCCAACGCGCCTGCCTGTCCCATGGTCAGAAGGTGATGCCGACCTCGGTGTCGCCCAGTCCGCCGCCGGAGCCGATGCTGCCGCGTGCGAACAGGTTCTCGCAGCCGCACAGGGCCAGCGTCGCCAGCGCCGCGGCCAGAGCGGCCGCCGCAGGCCGGTTGCGCCGGACGATGCCGGCCGCGCCTGCCCGCCGTCCCGGTCTGCCTCGCCGCCTCATCCGTGCCGCCTTTCCGGGCCCAACGCCCCGGCCCGGATCATAGCGCGGCGCCGGGCCCGGCGATATGGCCGTCGCGACCGACCGGCTAGGCAAGCGTCAGCGGCGGGCGATCCTGCGGGTCCACCCGTTGCATCGCGGTCAGGCGCGGCGGGGCGCGGTGGTCGATGGTGAAACCGGTGGCCACCAGGCCGATCAGGCCGCCGGCGGGGACGTTGAGCAGGATCTGCCAGGCGAAGGCCGCCGGGTGCGGCGCGCCGGTCGCCGGCCGTTTCTCGACGCGGTCGACCGACCATTCGGTGATGGTCGGCGCGAAGGCGGTGCCGGTGAAGTCGACTGCGATCCGCAGGTCCTGCACGTCTTGGAAAGTCAGCGTCGCCGGCGCGACGCGGAAGCGGAACCCGCCGTCGTCGCCCCTCAGCCAGGCGACGATATGGTCGATGTCGAGAACCAGTTCGCTGCGCCACAGGCCGCGGTCGGGGTCGGGCGGGCGCAGGAACAGGCCGTAGACCGGGCAGTCGTGCAGGGACCAGTCCGTCTGTGCGCTGGCTTCGTCGGTCATTCCGCCCTCCCGCCGTGTCGACAGGCCCCGCGTGCGCCGACCGGTCTCTTCGCCGGCGCGCTAGACCGCCCGGCGCGGCATCAGCCGGACCACGTCGCCGTCGGCGGCGTGCGCGGCCTCCGCCGCCCTTCGCTCGGTGTCGACCAGCCAGCTCTCCAACGCCTCCACCGGCATCGGCCGGGCGAAGTGGAAGCCCTGCGCGGTGGCGCAGCCGCATTCGCGCAGGAACGCAACCTGCTCCTCGGTCTCCACCCCCTCGGCGACCGGCGTATAGTTCAGGCTGGCCGCCATGCTGAGAATGGTGCGGACGATCACCGCGGAATCCGCGTCGACGCCCAGGTTGGCGATGAACGAGCGGTCGATCTTGAAGGTGTCGAACGGCAGCTTGGTCAGGTGCGACAAGCTGGAATAGCCGGTGCCGAAGTCGTCGATCGCCAGCCGGATGCCCTCGGCCTTCAGCGGCGCGACGGCAAGCGCCACCCGTTCCGGATCGGTCATGGCGGTCGACTCGGTCAGTTCCAGCTCCAACAGCCGCGGATCGAGGCCGACCTCGCGCAGCACGGCAAGCACGCCGGCGGCGAAGCCTTCATTGTCGAACTGCGCCTGCGAGACGTTCACCGCCACCGGGATCGGCCGCCCCTGCGCGGCCCAACGCGCTGCGTCGCGACAGGCCTGGCGCAGCACGGCCATGCCGATGTCCGCGACCAGGCCGTTCTCCTCGGCGATCGACAGGAACTCGCCGGGGGCCAGCCAGCCGCGCTCCGGATGCTGCCAGCGGACCAGGGCCTCGACGCCGACCGGCCGTCCGGTCCCGGTCTCCACCTTCGGCTGGTAGTAGGGACGGAACTCGTCGCGCTGCAGGCCGGCGCGCATCTCGGCCTCGACCTTGGCGCGGTGCTGCACGTGCACGTTCATGTCGTGCGAGAAATAGGCATAGCCGTTCCTGCCCGCCTGCTTGGCCGCATACATGGCGAGGTCGGCATGCTTCATCAGGGTGGCGAAGTCGGCGCCGTCGTCGGGGTAGACGGCAATGCCGATGCTGGCGCCGACATGCACCGTGGTGTCGTGGATGGTGTACGGCTCGCCGACCGCGGCGATGATCCGGCGAGCGACGGCGGCGGCATTCTCGGGGCGGTCGAGGTCGCGCAGCAGGATGGTGAACTCGTCGCCGCCGAGGCGGGCCAGCGTGCCCGAATAGCGGCCGCTCGACCGCGCCGCATCGACGCCGCCGTTCTGCTGCTGCGGCGACGGGCCGACCAGATCGTCGACGCGCACGGATTCGGTCAGGCGGTGCGACACCTCTTTCAGCAGCGCGTCGCCGGCATCGTGGCCGAGCGTGTCGTTGATCGTCTTGAAGCGGTCCAGGTCGATGAACAGCATGGCGCCGACATGCTGGCGTCGCGACTTGAACACCTTGTCGAAGCTCTGCCGGATGAACTCGCGGTTGGGCAGGCCGGTGGTCTGGTCGACATAGGCCAGCTCGTTGATCCGCACCATCTGCGTCTGCAGCCGGTGCGCCATCCGGCGCAGCGCACGGCCGAGCTGGCGTGCCTCCCGCACCCGCGTGCTCGGCAGCGCCGAGCCGAAGTTGCCCAGTGCGATCTCGGAGGCCATGTGCGACATCGCCTGCAGCAGGCGGCTGACCCGGCGCGAGGCGCGGATGGCGACCGGCACCAGCAGCAGCACGGCGGCGGCGAGCGCGACGATGGCCGGCAGCGAGATGGTCAGGACCTGGTCCCAGAGGTCCGGCATGCGGCTCATCGTCACCACGGCGCCGCGGGCGCTGCCGTCCTCGTCGAAGATCGGCACGGCGGTGCGCAGCAGGCCGTAGCGCTGCTCGGTCAGCGGCTGCCCGCCCGTCATCGCCTGCACGGCGATCGCCGGCGGCGATTCGGTGCGCACCGGCAGGCCGCCGGCGGCATCGACTACGAAGGACGACGGCGCATCGAACACCAGGATGCCGGAGATGCCGCCGCGGCCCACGGTGTCGCCCAGCATCTCGCCCAGGCTGAGGAAATGGCGAAGCTCGAGCTGGCTGCGCGCCGCGACCGCGATCGATTCCGCCTGCCAGATCGCCTCCTCGCTGTGCTGTTCGTCGGAGCGGATCAGCTGGCGGGTGACGCTGATGGCCGTGTTGATCAGCAGGCCGAGCGCCAGCGAGCCGATGACGACGAGCAGCAGCCACGACTGCAGCGACCAGCCGCGGCGCAGCGTGCCGAAACATCGTCCGAAGGTCTTGTGCCGCCGCATCAATCGCTCAGCAGTAATTCCGTCTCGGCAATTTGGGCATTGTTCAATTTCGAACAGATTAATTTGCCGCGCCGGTGGTATTGCGTCGTTTCCACTGCAAGCATTTGTGGAAAGGGCCGCGCGCCGCGGCGCGTCCCGATTGCATGCCGGCCGGGCGCGGGCTGGCGGTCGGCCGGCAGCGGCGATAGATTGACGCGGCCGGTGGGGTGAGCCGGCGGCGGGACAGATCCGACCATGAACGATGTGCCGAGCGCCAAGCCGTGCGTTGCCGAGGTCGCTTGTTTCGGCGGGCTCAACATCGACCGGCAGGGTGCCGCGCTGGCGCCGGTCGTTCCGGGCTCGTCGAACCCGGTGCGGATGACCACCGACGTCGGCGGCGTGGCCGCCAACGTCGCCCGGGCGCTCGCCGCGCTCGGCCGGCGGGTCACCTTGGTCGCACGCGTCGGCGCGACCGGAAGCCGCAGCTTCGGCCGGGCGCTGGCAGGGCTGGTCGACCCGTTGCTGATCGTCGACCGGGATCGGCCGACGGCGAGCTACACCAGCCTGATCGAGCCTGACGGCCGCCTGTTCGTCGGCCTGGCCGACATGGAGGTCCACGACGCCTGGGACCATGGCGACGTCGACCGGGCCATCGCCCATGCAGCGGCGGCCTCGGTGTGGTTCGTCGACGCCAATCTGCCGTCGGCGGCGCTCGCCCGGCTGGCGACGATGGCCGGCTCGGAGCGCATCCTGGCGGCGAACGGCGTGTCGGCCGCCAAGGCGGGGCGGCTGGCCGGCGACCTGCACCGCATCTCGATGCTGTTCGCCAATGCCGAGGAGGCCGCCGTCCTCGGGATCGACCCGGAAGCGCCGCGGCGCGGCCAGGAACTGACCACCGTGGTCACCCACGGCGGGGCCGGGCTGGCGGTCGCCGTCGGCAACGATGTCTGGCGGATCCCGGCACCCGCCCTGCCTGGCCCGGCCGTCGACGAGACCGGCGCCGGCGACTGCCTGGTCGCGGGCGTACTGGCCGGCCGCCTCGCCGGCCTGGACCGCGACGCCGCCTTTGCGTTGGGCCAGCGTGCGGCTGCCGCCGCGCTGGTGGCGCCGGTCAGCGTGCCGGAGGAAGCCCTGCGCGCCCTGGCGCCCGGTTGAACCGGCAGCGACCTATCGATCGGCGCGGGGCAGGAACGTCACCTCGTCCGCTGCGCCCGGGCGCGCGATCACGCTCACCACGCGCCAGCGGCCCGACGGCGCCTCGCGCAGGATGAAGCGCACCGGTCCTTCGTACGCGACGGTGGTCTCGACCACGACCTCGCTGGCGCCATCGATCGTTTGCGACGGGCCGACCGCGTCGATCGTCAAGGCGCCGTCGAGCTCGATCGCCAGGGCGCCGGCGCGGTCGGCGCTGTCCATCAGGCTCTGGAACGCGACGAACACATCGGGGCCGACCCAGGGCTTGTCCTGCTCGAGGGCGCTATCGTACGGCCCGCGCAGGTCGTCCATGATCGCGCGGACCGCCGCGCCGTCCAATCCCGGGGTCAGCAGCAAGTCCATGCGGAGCATCGACAGGGATCGCATGAACACGTATCTGGCGGTGGGGTCGAGTGCGAAATAGACGGCGACATAGTCGTCATCGGCGAAAGTCTCGGCGAAGGTCGCCACCGTCGCCTCGGGCGTCGACAGGTCGAGCGCGGTCTCGATGCGCGAGACCAGTGGCATCTCGGCATGGACGGTCGTCGCTGCGATCGCAGCAAGGACGAACGCCGGGCCGGTGGACATCGGGCGGGCCATCGCACGCTCCCATTCTGGTGGACCCGACGCGAGGATAGCGGCGAAATCGGCGAGAGCGAGGCCATTTCGCGACCGTTCGGCGACGGTGCGGATTGTGCTGGCGCGCGCCCGGCGCTCCGGCTAGCACAGGCGGATGTCGGACCTGCTGGATATCGCGCCCGAGGTGGCGGCTGCCCTTGCCGAGGGCCGGCCGGTGGTGGCGCTGGAATCGACCATCATCGCCCACGGCCTGCCCTGGCCGGACAACCTGGAAACCGCCCGGTTGCTGGAGCAGGCGGTGCGCGACCACGGCGCGGTGCCGGCGACCATCGCGGTGTTCGCGGGCCGCCCGCGGATCGGCCTCGACGAGGCGGCGCTGCGCGCGCTGGCGGCACCCGACGGAACATTCGCCAAGGCGACGACGCGCGACCTCGGCGCTCTGCGCGTGCAAGGCGGCAACGGCGCCACCACGGTGGCCGCGACCATGCGTCTCGCCCATCTCGCCGGCATCGCGGTCTTCGCCACCGGCGGAATCGGCGGCGTGCACCGCGGCTGGTCCGGGCACATGGATGTATCGGCCGATCTCTACGAGCTGGCGCGCACGCCGGTGGCGGTGGTGTGCGCCGGTGCGAAGACCATCCTCGACGTGCCGGCGACGCTGGAGCTGCTCGAGAGTCTCGGCGTGCCCGTCATCGGCTATCGCTGCGATGCCTTTCCGGGGTTCTATGCGGCGGAGACCGACGGCGCGGTGCAGACGCGGGCGGAGACCGTCGGCGAGATCGCCGGCATTCTCGCGGCCAACCGCGCGATCGCGCCCGCCAGCGGCGCGGTG
The DNA here is from genome assembly GCA_041396705.1 of Alphaproteobacteria bacterium. NCBI lineage: Bacteria > Pseudomonadati > Pseudomonadota > Alphaproteobacteria > Alphaproteobacteria bacterium. Next base: position 73,102 of record JAWKYB010000006.1, on the reverse strand, counting down.
GTCGCGGTGCCGCCGCCGGCCGACACCGCGCTCGATCGCGGCGAGGTCGAGGGCTGGATCGCCGCCGCCCTGCGCAACGCCGCCGAGGAAGGCGTCTTCGGCAAGGCGACGACGCCCTATCTGCTGGCCCGTATCGTCGAGCTGTCGGAGGGGCGCAGCCTCGCCGCCAACGTGGCGCTGGCGCGGAACAACGCCGCTGTCGCCGCCGAGCTGGCGACGGCGGTCGCCGCGCTCAGTCGACGATGAACAGCGTCGCGCCGGTCGCGGTCTCGACCCGATGGGCGGCGTCGCCGTGATCCGACACGGCGAAGGCCATGCCGGCGTCGAGCCGGAAGCGCCGGCCGTCCTTCAGCGCGATGTCGGCACCGCCGGCGACGACCCAGGCGACGTGGCCGAGGTCGCACCAGTGGTCGGCGACATAGCCCGGCGAATAGGTCACGCGGCGGATGCGCACGCCGCCCGCCTGCAGCGTGTGCATGACGGCGACGCCGCTGTCGCCGGGATGCTCGGTCGGTGCGATCGCCGCCCAGTCGATGGCGGTGAACGGTGTTGCGGCGATCTGCATGGCGGCATTCCCTTTGCTGCGACGCCGCGTCCTGTTGGCCAAACGATGCGGCACGGTGGCGAGCGGTCGCCTGCGAGCCTGTAGCCTGCGCGGCGGAAAGGCAACGCGATGCTGGCAGTCAAGATCGTCCATTTTCTCGCTCTCGCCATCGGCATCGGCGGCAGCGCCGCCAACCTGCTGCTCGCCGTCCGCGCCGCGACGATCCCTGCGGAGGCCAGGCCCGGCCTCGGCGCCATCCAGCGGCTGATCGGCCGGGTGGCGTTCGGCTGCGTGTTGCTGCTGTGGGCGAGCGGGCTGGCCATGCTCTATGCACGCTACGGCGGCTGGGCGGGCCAGGGCGTGCTTTTCTGGCTGAAGATCGCCGCTGTGGCGGTGCTGACCGTCGCCGCGACCGGCCTGCAGGTGCTGACCGTGCGGGCGCAGATCGCCAAGGCGCCGCCGCCCCGCACAGCGATGCTGCGGCTGGCCGTCGCCGCCAATGCGTCGGCAATGCTGGCCGTGCTGTTCGCGGTGCTGGCCTTCGGCTGAGGCGCGCCGGTCACAGCGGGCGGTGTTGGGTGCCGTCGCCCTGGGTGAGCGCCAGCAACAGGCCCGGCGTACGGATCTCGGCCCGGTGCCAAGCGCCGGCCGGGACAAGATAGGCCTGCTCGGCCGCCATCGCGACGCGCCAGAGCCGGCCGGCGCGGTCCTCGCAGACCAGCTCGCAGGCGCCGGAGGCCAGGAACAGCAGTTCCGGGCCGGCCGGATGCATTTCCCAGTGATCCCAGTCGGCGGTCATCCGGAAGGCGGAGAACAGCCGGCCGTCGATCGCCAGCGCGCCGGATGCAAGGTCCGCCCAGAAGCTGTCGGTGACCGGAACGGCACTGGCGCCGCCGTCCGGTCGCAGGTCGATGAAGGTGCCTGTCGGGTCGAAGGCCGTCTCGCTTCCGGCCAGGGCGTCAGCGCGGGGCGACATTGGCTTCGCGGCTGCGGCCCTCGGTCCGCGTTTCGGCGAGGATACCATACAGGGTGCGGCCTTTGGTGGTCTCGTCGCGCTCGAAGTCGGCCAGCGGCGCGGGAATCAGCCGGCACAGCGGGCCCAGCCGCTGGCGGGTCGCCGCCGTGATCGCCTCGGCGATGTGGTACTGCGGCGCGGTATTCGGGCAGGCGAGGCCCATGTGAATGGCCCGCCGCCGGCTCGTGCTGCGGTTTGCGCGGCCGCCGTGCCAGGTGTCGCCGTGGACGAATATGGCGGAGCCGGCCGGACACGCGACGACGATCTCGCCCTCGACCGGCGCACGCGGGTCGGCCAGGTCCAGCGGCCACGGCCGCTTGTGCGATCCCGGCACCAGCCGGGTGCCGCCGTTCGCGTCGGTCATCGCGTCGATGGCCCAGATCACGTTGACGTAGCCCAGACAGCCCGGGAAGAACGAGCGATCGGCGTGGATCGGCTGGTGCGGCCGCTCGTCGCCGGGCAGCGGGTCGTGGAAGTTCATCGCCTGCCAGCGGATGTCGTCGCCGATCGTGCGCTGCGCCATTTCCAGCGCGATCGGCTCGGTGCCGAGCCGCTCGAACGCCTCGCCCTTCGAGAACAGGTTGCACAGGCGGCGCACGCCGGGATTGTCGGAGCCTTCGGCGCCGGCCGCCTCGCCCTCCGCGTCGAACCGGGCGTCGAGCGCCGCCCGCACGGCCGCGGTGCGCTCCGGCGGCAGCACCCCCTCGACGATCAGATAGCCGTTGTCCTCCCAGAACTGCCATTGCCGTCTGTCGATCATCGCCGTCCCTCCCCGAAACGCGCGCATTGGCCGAGCATAGCAAGCGCGCCCGGTCGCCGGATAGCGCATTGCGTCGCGGCCGCCTGCCGCATTCCGCAAAGTGGACCCATGAAATTGTAGCGAAATGGACCTGTCTGTGGGGCCGGATGCTGGCTAGCGTTGGCGTTTGCTGCGCGGCGAGGGGGACGCGGATGGCACGGCATATGACGGGTCTGGACGGGGCCGGCGCGCACGGGGGCTATGCCGCGGCATGAGCGTGCGCATCGGCATCAACCCCATCACCTGGACCAACGACGACGTGCCCGAACTGGGCGGCGACACACCGCTTGAGACCTGTCTCGGCGAGATCGCGCTGGCCGGCTATGCCGGATCGGAACTGGGCGGCAAGTACCCCCGCGACCCGGCGGTACTCGGCCCGCTGCTCACCGCCCACAGGCTGGCACTGGTATCCGGCTGGTGGGACGGCCGCATCCTCGTGCGTGACGTCGCGGCGGAATTCGACGCCGTGCTGCCGCACCTGACGCTGTTGCGCGACCTCGGCGCGTCCGTGGTCGTCTATGCCGACACGTCGAACGGCCGCCTCGATGGGATCTGGCAGCCGATCTCGCAGCGTCCGCGCCTGGCCGACGCCGACTGGCCGGCCTATGGCGCGAAGCTGACCGCACTGGCCGAGCGCATGGCCGATTTCGGGGTCGCAATGGCGTTCCACCATCACATGGGCACCATTGTCGAGACCGATGCCGAGGTCGACCGGCTGATGAACGCTACCGGACCGGCGGTCGGCCTGCTGTTCGACAGCGGCCATTGCGCCTTTTCCGGCGGCGACCCGGTCGCGTTGGCGACCCGCCATGCCGCGCGGATCAACCACGTCCACTGCAAGGACGTGCGCCCCGCCGTGCTGGCCGACGCCCGGGCGCGCGACCGCAGCTTCATGGATTCGGTCCTGGACGGAATCTTCACCGTGCCGGGCGACGGCGCGGTCGACTACGCCGCCATTCTCGATCGCCTGCACCATGCCGGCTACCGCGGCTGGCTGGTGGTCGAAGCGGAGCAGGACCCTGCCAAGGCGCATCCGCTGACCTACGCCCGCATGGGCCACGACAACCTCGTCGCGCTGGCCACGGGCGCAGGCTTCGTCGTCGACGGGCCCGCGGGCGGCGCGTGAACCAACCAATGGACCTTGAGGAGAGGAGGAGGCTGCAATGAAGCGCAAATGGCTGATCGGGGCGACGATGCTGGGTCTGTCGGCGGTGGCGGGGCCGGCACTGGCCGACGGGTTGAAGCCTGTGGAGGACGTGCACATCGTCGTGGTCACCCACGGCTCGTCGTCGGACGCCTACTGGTCGGTGGTGAAGCGGGGCGTCGACGACGCGGCGGCGCTGACCGGCGCCCAGGTCGACTACTACGCGCCGCAGGTGTTCGACGTGGTCGAGCAGGCGCGGCTGATCGAGGCCGCGATCGCCAGCCAGCCCGACGGACTGGCCGTGTCGATCCCGGACGCCGATGCGATGCGCGGGCCGGTCACGGCCGCGGTGGCCGCCGGCATCCCGGTCATCGTGCTCGATTCCGGCGAGGTGCCGGGCATGGAGATGGGCGCCGGGCTCTATGTGGGCACGGTGTCGGAATACGACTCCGGCGTGAAGGCCGGCCGGCGGCTGGCGGGCGAGGGCATCCTGACCGTCGTCTGCGTCAACCACGAGGTCGGCAACGTCAGCCTCGACGAGCGCTGCCAGGGCATCAACGACGGGCTGGCCGAGTCCGGCGGCGCGTCCGAGGTCATCGCCGTGCAGCAGGATCCGGCCGACGTGCAGCGCCGCGTCGAGGCCTATCTGTCGGCGCATCCCGATGTGCAGGCGGTGTTCGCCACCGGCACCGCCTCGGCCAACCCGCTGATCCAGATGTTCCGCGAGCGCGACATGTTCGGCACGATGGGGCTCTACACCTTCGATGTCGGACCGGAAATCCTCGATTCCATCGTCGCCGGCGAGATGGGCTTCGGCATGGACGGCCAGCAGTACCTGATGGGCTATCTGCCGGTGCTGTTTCTGGTGCAGAATGCGACCAACGGGCTGTGGGTGCAGAACAACACCTATACCGGGCCGCTGTTCATCGACAGTCCGGAGAAGGCTTCCGCGATCCTGACCCTGTCGCAGCAGGGCATCCGCTGAGCGGGGCAGGACGGCGCGGGGGAACACGGGCCTGTCCCCCGCGCCGGGTCGAACCGAGGGTGACGATGGGAACCGGCGCGCCGCATGGCTGATACCGCACCCCGTGCGCTGCCGGGCATCGCCGCCGCCAAGCGCCACGAGGGGCCGGACGAGCGGCTGGCGCAGGCCAGGCTGCTGACACGGCTGTTCCGCCGGTCGGAGTTCGGCGCCGCCAGCGGGCTGGTGGCGACCGCGATCATCTTCGCCGTGCTTCCCGGCGCCGGCGCGCTCTACTCGCTGCAGGGCGCGATGACGTTCCTGACGCTGGCGGCGGAGCTGGGCATCATCGCCACCGCCGCCGCGCTGCTGATCATCGGCGGCGAGTTCGACCTGTCGGTCGGCTCGATGATCGGTTTCGCCGGCGTCGTCATCGGGTTGGCGGTAACCGCGCTCGATTTCCCGTTGTGGGCGGCGATCCTGAGCGCCTTCGCCGTCGCCATCCTGGTCGGCTGGTTCAACGGTCTGGTGGTGGTCCGCACCCGGCTGCCTTCGTTCATCGTCACGCTGGCGTCGCTGTTCATCCTGCGCGGCCTGTCGATCGGGGTGACCCGCGCGGTCACCGGCCGCACCCAGATTCCCTACATCCTCGACGACGTGCCCGACCCGTGGACCGCCAAGCTGTTCAACGGCAACATCCTTACCGGGCCGTTCCAGTGGATGGGCGACCAGGGTTGGATCGCCGTGCGCAACGACGGCCTGCCGTTCGTGCAGGGCATCCCGATGTCGATCGTATGGTGGCTGGTCGTTACCGTGGTCGCCGGCTACATCCTGGCGCAGACCAAGTACGGCAACTGGGTTTATGCCAGCGGCGGCGACCCGGTGGTGGCCCGCAATGTCGGCGTGCCGGTGGCGCGGGTGAAGATCGTGCTGTTCATCGCCACCGCCTGCGCCGCCACCCTGCTCGCCACCATCCAGGTGATGGAGGCCGGCTCCGCCGACACGGTACGCGGGCTGCTGAAGGAGTTCGAGGCGATCATCGCCGCGGTGATCGGCGGCGTATTGCTGACCGGCGGCTACGGCACGGTCTATGGCGCGATGTTCGGCGCGCTGATCTTCGGCCTGGTGCAGATGGGCATCTTCTACACCGGCATCGACACCGACTGGTTCAAGGTCTTTCTCGGCGTGGTCATCCTGCTGGCCGTGCTGGTCAACAACTACATCCGCGCCAAGGCGCTGGGCGAGAGGACCCAGCGATGAGCGTGCCGGCGATCGAACTGCGCGACGTCAGCATGCGCTTCGGCTCGGTGATCGCGCTGCAGGACATCTCGATCGCGGTGCATCCGGGCCAGGTGCACTGCCTGCTCGGCGACAACGGCGCAGGCAAGTCGACCTTGATCAAGATCCTCTCCGGCGTGCACCGGCCCACCGCCGGCCAAATCCTGGTCGAGGGCAGGCCCGTACGCTTCCGCAGCCCGCGCGACGCCCAGGACCGCGGCGTGGCCACGGTGTTCCAGGACCTCGGCATGATCCCGCTGATGTCGATCACCCGGAACTTCTTCCTCGGCCGCGAACCGACGCGCAACCGCTTCGGCCTGTCGCGGATCGACAAGGAAAAGGCCAACCGCATCGCCCGCCAGGCGATGGCCGACATCGGTATCGACGTGCGCGATCCGACCCAGGCGGTGGGCACGCTGTCGGGCGGCGAGCGTCAGTCGGTGGCGATCGCGCGGGCGATCCATTTCGGCGCCAAAGTGCTGATCCTCGACGAGCCGACCTCGGCGCTCGGCGTCCACCAGGCGGCGATGGTGCTGAAGTTCGTCGTCGAGGCGCGGCTGCGCGGGCTCGCCGTCATCTTCATCAGCCACAACATCCACCACGCCTACCCGGTGGCCGACACTTTCACCCTGCTCAACCGCGGCCGCAGCGCGGGCACATTCGCCAAGACGGAGATCAGCCGCGACGAGGTGGTCGGCATCATGTCGGGCGGCGAGGACATGAAGGCGCTGGAAGCGGAAATCGACGCTTTGCTCGCCGGCATCGCCCAGAGGGCGGCGGCAGCCACGGCGCCGGGCGCGGCGGACTGAACCGATGCGCCGCTGCCCCGGCCGGCGCGCGGCTGGCGCGGCCGGCCGGGATTTGCGGCGACCATGCGCGGCCGGTCAGATCGCGTGGCACGAATACTGGTGGCTGCCGTCGCTGAACAGCTCGACCTCGACCCAGCCGCCGGCGGCGACGCAGTCGATGTCGAACTGGGCGAACTCGCAGCCCTGCACCCAGGCGGTGTTGCAGCAGGCGATCAGGCCGTAGCAGACGTCGTGCGGATAGCGCAGGTCGTCGGCGCCGAGCAGGATGCCGATCGCGTCGTCGACCGTGGCGTCGTCGTCGGCGCGCAGGTCGCCGGGCACGGCCGGCGGCAGCTGGATGTGCGCACCCAGGTCGGTCGGCGCCGGGTTGCGGCCCGGCGTGGGAATCGTCGCGGGGCCTGGGGCTGCGATGCGCGGTCCGCCCGCCGCGCTGCCGTTCGGGTCGGTTGCCAGGGCGGTCTGGCTGGCGGCCAGAGCGGTTGCGATGCCGATCGCGGTCAGGCGTATGATCATCGTCATATCGGGTCCTCCTTGCATGGGGACGACACGAAGTCGCCACAGTCTTTCGTCGCGACGTGGCGCCGCACGGTTCATATGCCCCTCCGTCGGCCACGCCGGCACCTCGACCACGTGGGTGACGCTGTTGCCGCCATCGAGTGCCAGCGTGACGACATGGCGTCCCGGCATGGAGCCGGCGGTGGCCGCGACCGCCAGCCGCCCGGTCGGGATCGGCGACTTGAAGGGCGGTTCCTGCGGCAGGACCGTCGCCGGCCCGCCTTCGATGGACTGGTCGGTGGCGCCGTCAGACGCCGCCCTGTGGCGCTCGCCGCCGAGTTCTGATGCGGCGACGCGACCGTCGCCGTCGCCGACCGGTCCGGCCGAACGGCCGGATTCCCGTCAGGGCTGCAGCACCAGCGGCAGCACGGTCCGGCCCGGCGGGAAGCCCTCGCCGTCCGACACGTCCTCCTCATAGACCTCGAGGTGGCCCAGCTGGCGCTCGTCGACCGCGTAGTCGACGTTGAAGCCGAACGGCGCCGATCCGTCGACCGCCCCGCCCATGGTGAAGCCGTCGGCAAGCACGCTGCCGTCGCGGGCTAGCAGCCGCCAGACCACCGTGCCCTCGAAGGTGCGCGAGCAGCCGGCGACGGCGAAGCCGCTGCTGACGCGGCTGCCGGCGGTGGGCGTGGTGGCGATGACGAAGGCGGCTTCGTTCAGCGCGCCGTCGGCGGTGGAGCACGCGTCGGGCTGCTGGGCGACGCCGCTGACGCACCCGCCCGCCAGGATGGCCGTCGTGAGTGCGAGGGTCCGGTGAATTGGCATAGCAGTCTCCCTTGGTCGCGTTGCCGACGGAACCGATCCGCCCGATGTTAACAGCCGCCGCGCGCCCGGCGCCACCCGGTCGCCGTCCGGCACGGACCTGCTGCCCGCCTTCCCGCGATCGCGCTATGGTGTCGTCATGGCCTCGCCCGTCTCCACCTGGCTCTATCCGACACCGTCCGGCCTCTATTGCGCGCCGGGCGGCTTCCATGTCGACCCGGTGGTGCCGGTCGACCGCGCCGTCATCACCCACGGCCATGCCGACCATGCCCGCGCCGGCCACCGCCACGTTCTGGCGACGGCGCAGACGCTGGCGATCATGGGCGTGCGCTACGGCGCCGAATTCGCCGGCGCCACGCAGGCGCTGCGCTATGGCGAGACGCTGACGGTGGGCAGCGTGGCGGTCACCCTGCACCCGGCCGGCCATGTGCTGGGCAGCGCGCAGGTGGCGATGGCCCATGGCGGCGCGCGTGCGGTGGTCTCCGGCGACTACAAGCGCCGCCGCGACCCGACCTGCCCGGCCTTCGAGCCGGTTGCCTGCGACGTCTTCGTCAGCGAGGCCACCTTCGGCCTGCCGGTGTTCCGCCACCCCGACGACGCGGGCGAGGTGGCGAAGCTGCTGCGGTCGCTGGCGCTGTTCCCCGACCGTTCGCACGTGGTCGGCGTCTATGCGCTGGGCAAGGCGCAGCGGCTGATCCGGCTGATCCGCGAGGCGGGATGGGACCGGCCGATCCACATCCACGGTGCGCTGAAGGCGTTGTGCGACCTCTACGAGGGTCTCGGCGTCGGCCTCGGCGACCTGCGGCCGGCGACGCTAGGGCCCGGCGGCGCCGGCAAGGCGGCGTTCGCCGGCGCGCTGGTGCTGGCGCCGCCGTCGGCGCTGGCCGACCGCTGGTCGCGGCGGCTGGCCGACCCTGTCAGCGCCATGGCGAGCGGCTGGATGGGCGTGCGGGCGCGTGCCCGCCAGCGCGGCGCCGAGCTGCCGCTGGTGATCTCCGACCACGCCGACTGGGACGAGCTGACCGCCACGTTCGAGGATGTCGGCGCACCGGAGATCTGGATCACCCACGGCCGCGAGGAGGCGCTGGTCCACTGGGCGCGGCAGCGCGGCTTCGACGCCAAGGCGCTGAGCCTGGCCGGACGCGACGAGGAGGCCGAGTAGCCGGGCCTTCAGCCGCTGCGCCGGCGCCTGCGCCGCAGCAGCAGAGTCGCCAGGCCGGCCGCCAGCACGCCGCCGATCGCACCGTAGACGATCCGCTGCCAGTCGAAGCGGGAGCCGCCGCTGCTGACGACGTCCGCCGGTGTGCCGTTGGCGGCGACCAGCCCGGCCATGACCGGTTGCAGACGGGCGACCAGCGTCGCGAAGGTGCTCTCGTCGACGAAGCTGTCGTAGAGCACATAGGTGACGACATGACCGCGGACCAGCGTCAGCGCCGCCGCGCCGGCAACCCGGTCGGAATAGTCCGGCATGTCGACCTGCAGCACGATCCCGGTGTAGATCGCGTTCTCGTCCCGCCCCAGCACGCCGAGCACGGCGGCATCCGACAGGGACACGCCGTCGCCGCTGGCCGTGGCCTGCAGCGCGCTGTTGGCGCGGGCGGCAACGTCCTCGATCGGCAGGTCCATTCCGGCATCGAGCACCGCCCGGCGGGGCCCCCGTCCCTGCCAGTCCCCCCCGCGACAGCGACGGCGCCGGCTCCAGCTGCCCCGACGCCAGCGGCGCCATCAGCAAACCGTAGACGCCCAGGTCGCCGAGGCCGCCGTCGCGGGCGGCTTGCAGGGGCGCGCATTCGGCGTACATCGCCAGCACCGCGTTGCGACCCGCATTCGCCTCGGCCTGGAAATCCAGCATCGAACGCTCGAATGCGGACGCGTTGCGGTCGAGCGCGCACATCCCCTCGCCGGGTTCGAATGTCAGGCGGTGCTCGCCGAGTGCGACGCTATCGGCCCGCACCGGCCCGCTGCAAAGGGCCAGCGTCAGCCCGATCAGGGCGGCGAGGCCGATCGGGCGCGCACGGTCGCCGCGCGCGCCGGCGTCTGCGCGGCGCAGCAGCGACCCCGGCATGGTGTCAGCCTGCGGCATGCGGCGCGAGCCTATCGGCCGCCGGCGCGCAAGGCCAGACCGAAGCGCCGCTTTGATCCGCGGCGCCGCGCCGGTGCATGGCTAGGCCGCGCTCTGCCTGGCGGTCTCCGCCGGCTCGAGCCGCTCGACCGCCTGGCGCAGCGCCGCCGGCGAGACCGGTTTGGACAGATAGTCGTCCATGCCCGCGTCCAGGCAGCGGTCGCGGTCGCCTTCCATCGCGTGGGCGGTCAGGCCGACGATCCGGCAAGGCGGCAGGCCGAGCGTCCGCTCCAGGTCGCGGATGCCGCGGGTGGCCTCGTAGCCGTTCATCACCGGCATCGACACGTCCATCAGCACCAGCCGCGGCCGCAGCGCGGCGAACCGCTCCAGCGCGATCCGGCCGTTCTCCGCCATTTCCGACCGCACTCCCATGTTCGAGAGGATCAGCGAGACCACCTTCTGGTTGACCGCGTTGTCCTCGACGATCAGCACCGCCGGGCCCTCGGGATCGCCGGGGCTTTCGACGCCTTCCGGTTCGCGCTCCGCCGCCGCGTCGGCCGGCTGCGCCGGATCCTGCGCCGCGCCCTGCGGCCGGCTGGTCGCGCTCAGCACCGATACGATCTGGTCGAACAGCGCCGACGCCGCCACCGGCTTGGTCAGCACGGCGTCGGCGCGTGCGTCCGCCGGCAGGCGGTGCAGCGCGTATTCGTCCATCGACGACAGCATGATCACCGGCGTGGCCCCGATCGCCGGGTCGGCGCGCAGGCTGCGCAGCACCTCCTCGCCGTTCATGCCGGGCATGTGGTGGTCCAGCAGCACGAGGTCGAACGGCCGGCCCTGGCGGGCGGCGGCCGCCAGCTTCTGCAGCCCTTCGCGGCCGCTCGAAGCGCTGACCTCGTCCAGCCGCCAGGCGGTGACCAGCTCGTTCAGGATGTAACGGTTGGTCTCGTTGTCGTCGATTACCAGCACGCGCTTGCCGGCGGCGTCGACCTCGACCGGGTCCGGCGCCTCGTCGGCCGTTGCGTGCCGCAGCGGCAGGCTCACCCAGAACAGGCTGCCGCTGCCCGGCTCGGACTCCGCGCCGATGGTGCCGCCCATCAGCTCGGCCAGCCCCTTGCTGATGGCGAGCCCGAGGCCGGTGCCCTCGTGGGCCCGCGTCGACGACCCGTCGACCTGGGTGAACTTGTCGAATACGGTCTGGAGCTTGTCGGCCGGGATGCCGGGGCCGGTGTCGCGCACCGCGATGCGCAGCCGCAGCCCGTCGGCCGGCGTCGCCGGGCGCCGCTCAGCCGACAGCTCCAGCACCACCTCGCCATGCGCGGTGAACTTGATCGCGTTGCTGACCAGGTTGGTGACGATCTGGCGGATGCGGCCGAAGTCGCCGATCGCCGCGCGCGGCAGGTCCGGCGCCACCCGGACCAGCAGTTCGATGCCCTTGTCGTGTGCGGCCTGCGAGAGCAGCTGGGCCGGCTCGTTGGCGATTGCGCTGAGCTTGAACGGGCGCGCCTCGATCGACAGCTGTCCGGCGTCGATGCGCGAGAAGTCGAGGATGTCGTTGATGATCGTCAGCAGCGAGCGGGCGGACGACATGATGATGTCGGCGAACATGCGCTGGCGGTTGTCCAGCCGCGTGCCGGACAGGAGCTCGGCCATGCCCATCACGCCGTTCATCGGGGTGCGGATCTCGTGGCTCATGTTCGCCAGGAATTCCGACTTGGCTTTCTCGGCCACCCGCGCGGCGTCGCGCGCCTCGGTCAGCTCGGCGTTGCGGGCCTCCAGCGAGCGGCGCGCGATGACCAGCGCGCCGAGCGGCACGGCGATCAGCAGCAGGATGATGCCGCCGACCTGCAGGCCGAACGCGACGAAGCTGTCCTGGGTGTAGGCGCTGTCCGCGGTCTGGTCGACATACACCTCCACGACCGCGACGATGCGGCCGTCCTGCAGCACCGGAACATAGCTTTCGGCATAGATGTCGGGCCGGTCGGGCTTCTCGGTTCCGTCCTCGACGAAGGTGACGGGTCGGCCGGTCGCGATGACGGTCAACGCCTCCGGATTGTGGCTGGCGAGATCGCCGTTGATCGTCGACGGGTTGGCGTCGTCGGAGACCAGGACCAGTCGGCCGTGGCCGTCGAACAGCTTGAAGCGGAATACCTCGCCGCCGGCGGTGGCGCGGGCGAAGATCTCCATCTCGCGCTCGAAGCCGGTGCCTTCCGCCAGTCGGCTTTCCAGATTGTCGAACTGGCTGCCGAGGAAATGGGCCCAGGCCAGCGACAGCCGTTCGGCATTCTGCACGGTGTCGCGATGGGCGGCCGCGCTGATCAGGAAATAGAGGGCGGCGGCACCGCCGACCAGCAGCAGCGGGAAGGCGCGCAACAGCAGCCGCGGACAGCGTTCGAGCCGGGCAAGCAAACGCGGCCGCTGCGGGATGTCGGAAACCGCGCTCATTCGCCGGCCGTCGAATCAGGTGGGTGTCGCAGCATGAGGGCTCGCGCATGGGAACGGTCGTTGCCCGGCCATGATTGGCCGCAAGTGAAGAAAAAAGGGTTACGGGACGTACAAATTCATGAACTGTTGCCTGCTTTTTCTGCGATCGCCGCGGATTGACCGACCGCGGACCAGGCGCCATTTCTGCGCTGCCCGGTCCGGGCCGCGGCCGGCGACGGCTTGCCGCGAGGTGACGCACCGGGTGTGGCGGCCGTCGCTCTCCCGCCGTTGCGTGGCGGTTGCGGCGGCGCCGACGACGGCCGTACAGAGACGCACATGAAGGTCCTGGGTATCGAGACGAGCTGCGACGAGACCGCGGCGGCGGTGGTGCGCGACGCGGACGCACCGGCGGCACGCATCCTGTCCAGCGTGGTCTTCTCGCAACTGGAGGAGCACGCGCCCTATGGCGGCGTGGTGCCGGAGATCGCCGCGCGCAGCCACGTCACCCGGCTCGACGGCATTGTCGCGCGCGCGCTGGACCAGGCCGCCTGCACGCTGGACGCGATCGACGCGATTGCCGCCACCGCCGGACCCGGGCTGATCGGCGGAGTCCTGGTCGGGGTCAGCCACGCCAAGGCGATGGCGCTGGGCAGCGGACGCCCGTTCGTGGCGGTCAACCATCTCGAGGGGCACGCGCTGACGGCGCGGCTGACCGACGACGTCGCCTTTCCGTATCTGCTGCTGCTGGTGTCCGGCGGACACTGCCAGGTGCTGGTGGTCGAGGGCCTCGGCCGGCATCGCCTGCTCGGCAGCACCATCGACGACGCCATCGGCGAAGCTTTCGACAAGACCGCCAAGCTGGTCGGCCTGCCCTATCCCGGCGGGCCGGCGCTGGAGCGGGCGGCCGAGGGCGGCGATCCGACCCGGTTCGCGTTGCCGCGGCCCATGGTCGGCCGGCCGGGTTGCGATTTCTCCTTCTCCGGCCTGAAGACCGCCGTGCGGCGCGCGGTCGAGCAGGCCGGCAGTCTCGCGCCGGGCGACGTCGCCGATCTGTGCGCCGCCTTCCAGGCGGCGGTCGGCGAGGTGGTGGCGGATCGCCTCCGCAACGGCATCCGCGACTATTTGGCGCTGCGGCCGGCGCGGCCCACTCTGGTGGTCGCCGGCGGTGTCGCGGCCAATCGCGCGTTGCGCGCCCGGTTGCAGGCGCTGGCCGCGGAAAACGGCCTGGATTGCGTCGCGCCGCCGCTGGCGCTGTGCACCGACAACGCCGCCATGATCGCCTGGGCCGGGCTGGAGCGGTTCCGGGCGGGCCAGGCCGACGGGCTGGATTTCCGCCCGCTGCCGCGCTGGCCGCTGGACAGCCTTGCGCCGCCTGCGCCGAGCGCCTAGGTCGAAGCAAGGGGCAACAACCGGACTCGAATCCGATGGCCGAAGCTCATCCGATCCAGATCAACGTGCAGCAGTTGTTCTCCACTCCCGTCGTGATGCTGCGGGTGCCCGAGGCGGCATCGCTGAACGCGGCGTTGCGGAAGCTGATCCTGGCCCGCGCCGAGGCGGAGGCGTCGAACGACCACTCCAATCTGGGCGGCTGGCAGTCCAGCTGGGACATCGCCGAGTGGGGCGGCCCGGCGATGGCGCGGCTGCTCGACCTGGCCCGCAATGCCGCCTCGCGCATGACCATGCGCCGCAGCGACGGCACGCCGGCCGGCATCGAATGGGCGCACAACGCCTGGGCCAACGTCAACCGCAAGGGCAACGCCAACGAGGCGCACACCCATCCAGGCTCGGTCTGGTCGGCGGTCTACTGGGTCGACGACGGCGGCGCGGCGGTGAACCCGGCGCTGGGCGGCGCGTTCGAGGTGCACGACCCGCGCGGCGTTGCCCCGGCGATGCTGGCGCCGGACCTGGTGCCGGCAGTGCCCGGCGGGGCAGCCTTCGGCGCCAGCGAACTGGTGCAGCCGACCGCGGGCGACCTGATGATGTTCCCGTCCTGGGTCAGCCATTCGGTGCGGCCCTATCTGGGCGACGGCGTCCGCATCTCCATCGCCATCAATCTCTGGCCGGCCGGCGGCCCGCGGGCGAGCTGAGGCCCGCTTGGCTTCGCGCGCCCACCGGCCGTTGGCACCGCGGCCCGGCGTCCGCGCATGAAGGTCCTGTTCTACGGCCTCAACTTCGCGCCGGAACTGACCGGCATCGGCAAGTTCAGCGGCGAGACCGTGCAATATCTGGCCGACGCCGGCCACGACGTGCGGGTGATCGCGGCGCCGCCCTATTACCCGGAGTGGCGGGTGCACGCCGGCCATCGGCGCCGGTGGTGGCGGCGTGAGTGGCTGTGCGGTGCGCGCGTGCTGCGGTGCCCGCTCTATGTGCCGCGGCGGCCCACCGGCAAGACGCGGATGCTGCACCTGGCCAGCTTCGCCGCCACGAGCGCGCTGCCGGCGCTGTGGTCTGGCCTGACCTGGCGGCCCGACGTGGTGGTCACGGTCGAGCCGACCGCGCTGGTGCAGCCGATGGCCCTGCTCGCGGCCGGCTTCGGCGGTGCCGTCGCCTGGCTGCACGTGCAGGACCTGGAGTTCGATGCCGCCTTCAAGCTTGGTGTGATCGGCGGCGAGGGCGGCCGCGCGGCGCGCCTGGCCTTCGCCTTCGAACGCCACTTCCTGCGCCGCTTCGACCGCGTCTCGACCATCACGCCAAACATGGGACGGCGGCTGCGCGACAAGGGGCTCGACCCGGCGCGTGCGGTGCAGTTTCCGAACTGGGTCGACGCCGCCGCGATCCGGCCGCTCGACCGTCCGTCGCCGCTGCGCGCTGCGCTCGGCGTGCCGGCGGACGCGGTGGTGGCGCTCTATTCCGGCAACATGGGCGAGAAGCAGGGGATCGAGGTGCTGGTCGAGGCGGCACGGCAGGGCGCCGGGCGCGCCGATCTTGTCTGGCTGCTGTGCGGCGAGGGTGCGGCGCGGGCGCGCCTCGAGGCGGCTGCTGCGGGTCTGGTCAACCTGCGGTTCGGGCCGCTGCAGCCGGCCGAGCGGCTCAACGACCTGCTCAACGTCGCCGACATCCACCTGCTGCCGCAGCGGGCCGATGCCGCCGACCTGGTGATGCCATCGAAACTGGGCGGCATGCTGGCCAGCGGCCGGCCGGTGGTTGCTTCGGCCGCCGCCGGCACCCAGGTGCACGATGCCGTGCAGGGCTGCGGCCTGACGACGGCGCCGGGCGATGCCGGCGCGCTCGCCGACGCCGTGGTTGCGCTGGCCGGCGACGCCGGCCTGCGCGCGCGGCTGGGCCATGCGGCGCGCCTGCGCGCGGTGCAGGAATGGGACCGCGATGGCATATTGGGCCGGTTCGCGGCCGCACTG
Source organism: Alphaproteobacteria bacterium (assembly GCA_041396705.1). Taxonomy (NCBI): domain Bacteria; kingdom Pseudomonadati; phylum Pseudomonadota; class Alphaproteobacteria; species Alphaproteobacteria bacterium. Next base: position 57,393 of record JAWKYB010000006.1, on the reverse strand, counting down.
CAGCAGGCGGCAGCGCGATAGCGACGGGTGGAGGGCGCCGTGGATACGAGTGCCGTGCTGGTCGACGTGTTCGCGATCTTCATCCCGACCTGATCCTGCCGATTTCGGCGCGCCGGCGCCGGGGCACTCCGCTTCTCGCCGGCGCCCGTCGGTGGTAGGACGGTGGCGGTGCGGGGACAGGGCCGGGGGAAGCCGTCGTTGCAGCGCGAGCGATTTCATATGGCGCCGGCCGGCGCTGCGGACCCGCGGCGACCGCCGCTGTTGTTCGTGCACGGCGCCTTCGCCGGCGGCCAGTGCTGGGCGACGCACCTGATGCCGGCCTGTGCCGCGGCGGGGTGGCGGTCGCATGCCTTCAGCCTGCGCGGCCACGGCGCCAGCCCGGGTGACGTGGTGCGCGACAACTACGGCCTCGATGCCTATCTCGACGACCTCGTCGACGAGATCGACCGGCTCGACCGGCCGCCGGTGCTGGTCGGGCATTCGATGGGCGGCTGGCTGGCGATGCGTGCCGCGACCGAATGCGCCGTGGCCGGGCTGGTGCTGATGTGCCCGGTGCCGCCGTTCGGCCTCGCCTCAGCCAACCTGTCGCTGGCGGTGTGGAACCCGCTGCTCGCCGCCCGCATCGGCCGCGTGTTCGCCCACGGCGACGCCGCGGTCGACCCGAGCGTGATGCGCGAGACCCTGTTCGCCGGTGCGCTGCCGCCCGGCATGGCCGAGCAGGAGTGGGCGACGCAGGCGGCCGAATCGCTACGTGCCGGCATCGAGCTGCAGCATCCGCCCCGCTTCGACCTGGCGCCGCTGCGCGGCCTGCCGCGGCTGGTGCTCGGCGCCGAGCGCGATGCGCTGATCCCGCCGCCATTCGTCCATGCGACCGCCGGGCTGCTGGAGGCCGAGGCGGAGATCCTGCCCGGGCTCGGCCACGGCCTGATGCTGGACCACGGCTGGCAGATTGTCGCCGATCGCTTGCTCGGCTGGCTCGCCAACCCAGATAATGGTCTCGACGGCTGAGCCATTGCCGCCGTCCGTCCGGCCGTGGCAGGGAGCATGCGGATGCCAGATGACCGCACGACGCGGCGCGCCCAGGGCGACGACGCAACACTGAGCGGGCGCGTGCGCCGCTATGCCCGCGTCGGCTCCGCCATGGGCGGGCTGGCGGCGCGGATGGCCGGCGACCGCTATCTCGGCATCAAGATCGACCGGGCCAAGCATGCGGCCGACCTGCGCGCGGCGCTGGGCGGCATCAAGGGGCCGCTGATGAAGGTGGCGCAGCTGCTGTCCAGCATTCCGGACGCGCTGCCGCCGGAATATGCCCGCGAACTGGCCCACCTGCAGGCCGACGCGCCGCCGATGGGCTGGCCGTTCGTCAAGCGGCGGATGGCGAGCGAGCTGGGCGCGGACTGGCAGGCGCGCTTCGCCAGCTTCGGCCACGAGGCCGCCCACGCCGCCTCGCTGGGCCAGGTCCACCGCGCGACCCTGCCGGACGGGCGCAATGTCGCCTGCAAGCTGCAATATCCCGACATGGCCTCGGCAGTGGAGGCCGACCTGAAGCAGCTGCGGCTGATCTTCTCGCTGTACGAACGCACCGACAAGGCGATCTCGACCGAGCGCATCCATGCCGAGATCGCGGCGCGCCTGCGCGAGGAGCTGGACTACGACCGCGAGCGCCGGCACACCCGCCTTTACGGCGCCATGCTGGCCGACGAGCCGCGGGTGCACGTGCCGGAGCCGTTGGATGCGCTCAGCACCCGCCGCCTGCTGACGCTGACGTGGCAGGAGGGCGAGCGCATGGGCGCCTTCATCGACGCCGCGCCGCCGGCCGAGGACCGCAACGCGGTGGCGATGGCGCTGTTCCGCGCCTGGTACGTGCCGTTCTACGACTACGGCGTCATCCACGGCGATCCGCATCTGGGCAACTACACGGTGCGGGCCGACCGCTCCTTGAACCTGCTCGATTTCGGCTGCGTGCGTATCTTCCATGCCCGGTTCGTCGGCGGCGTGATCGACCTCTATTTCGCCGTGCGCGACGGCGACCGCGACCGCGCCGCCCACGCCTATCGCACCTGGGGCTTCACCGACCTGTCGCAGGAGCTGATCGACGTGCTGAACATGTGGGCCGGCTTCGTGTTCGCACCGATCCTGGAGGACAAGGCGCGGCGGATCGAGGAGACCAACGCCACCCGCTATGGCGCCGACGTGGCCTCCAAGGTCCATGCCGAGCTGCGCCGGATCGGCGGGGTGACGCCGCCGCGGGAGTTCGTGTTCATGGACCGGGCGGCGATCGGCCTCGGCTCGGTGTTCCTGCGGCTCAGCGCCGAGATCAACTGGTACCGCCTGTTCCACGAACTGATCGAAGGCTTCGACGCCGACGCGCTGGCCGCCCGCCAGGCCGCCGCGATGGCCGCCGTCGGCCTGGAGATGCCCGACTGAGCGCAGCCGTGCGACGCGACGCGGGATGTGCTATGCTGCGCGCGGACGACGATGGAGACGGCGATGGCCAGGATGGCTGTTGTGCTGGCGACGATCGGGCTCGGGCTGGCCGGATGCGGCTACAGCAGCGACGAGGTACCGGACACGGTGCTGCTGCCCGGCGACGAGGTCAGCGAATACTGGTGCTATCGAACGCTCGGCCCGCCGGAGTGCTTCATGGAGCCGCAGCCCGGCGAGGAAGGCCGGCTGGTGGTGATTTCCTACCCGGGCGTGGGCGACGTCGCGTTCTGAGCGCAGCCCCGCGCGCCGTGCTGTCGGACCGATGCGGCCGCACAACCCGGTCCTCCAATGCCGAAATGCGCGGATTTCTGCCGATTGCGCGCAAGTTGCGCTTGCATTTCCGCGTCATCGATCGGTAACGTCCGCGCCGTGAACACGCCAGTTCGTCTAGCCTTCGCGGTGCTTTCCGCACTGCTGGCCCTGCCATTGTCCGCCAATGCCGCCGCGCCGTCCGGATACGGCGCGGTGTTTCGTTGGTACCTCAACGCGGCCGAGAACGGCGACGCGGAGGCCCAGTTCATGCTCGCGCTGCAGTACGAACAGGGTGTGCGCGGCGGCGTCCCCGACATGGCCGAGGCGGAGCGCTGGTACCGGGCCGCGGCCGACAGCGGCTACGCCCTGGCCCAGTTCCGGCTGGCCCTGCTGCTGCAGGCGCAGGCGAGCGGGCCGGGCGTGCGCTCCGAGGCCGTGCGCTGGCTGACCGCCGCGGCCGAGCAGGGGGTCGCGGACGCCCAGTACAACCTGGCGATCGCGCTGGAGGGCGGCGATGGGGTCGCGCCCGACGAGGCCGGTGCCATCCGCTGGTACCGGGCGGCGGCGGAGCAGGGGCTGGCGGCGGCGCGATACAACCTGGGCGGCCTGCTGGCGACCGGCAGCAATGCGCCGCTCGACGACGTCGAGGCCTATATGTGGCTCGATCTCGCCGCTGCCGAAGGCGTGGCGGGCGCGGCCGACCTGCGCGACCGGCTGGCGGCGCGGATGACCGCGGCGATGGTGGCCGAGGCGCACGCCGCGGCCCTGGCGCGGCAGAATGCGCCGGCGGGGGAGTAGGCTGGCGGCCGGATCGGCAACGGGCGTATAATCCGGCCCGCGTCGCAGGGCGCACGCCGGGGGGAAGGCCGATGGACGATTTCTGGTCATTCGAGACGCTGCGCGAGCTCTATTCGGCCAAGTTCATCGTCCTCTACGTCTTCATCCTCTCGGCGATCGTCATCCATTATCGCGGCAAGGTGCGCCATCGGTTCACCCGCCAGCTGACCGACCATTCCACCTTCCTGGCGCCGATCAACCTGCTGATGTACGGGCTGTCCAGCGTCCCCAACCGGCCGATCCTCGATTCCAGCAAGTTCGACGATCTGCAGCCGATCCGCGACAATTGGGAGATGCTGCGCGACGAGGCGCTGAAGCTCTACGACGTCGGCCACATCAAGGCGTCGGCCCAGCACGACGACCTCGCCTTCAACTCGTTCTTCAAGCGCGGCTGGAAGCGCTTCTACCTGAAATGGTACGGCGACTACCTGCCGTCGGCGCGCGAGCTGTGCCCGAAGTCGGTGGCGCTGCTGGAGAGCATCCCCAGCGTGCACGCGGCGATGTTCGCCCTGCTGCCGCCCGGCGGCGCACTGGTGGCGCACCGCGACCCGTTCGCGGGGTCGCTGCGCTACCATCTCGGTCTGAAGACGCCGAACAGCGACAGCTGCCGGATCTACATCGACGGCGAGCCCTATAGCTGGCGCGACGGCGAGGACATCGTCTTCGACGAGACCTACATCCACCGCGCGCTCAACGAATCCGACCAGGACCGGATCATCCTGTTCGCCGACATCGAGCGACCGATGCGCGGGCCGGTGGCGAAGGCGATCAACCGGTTCTTCCGCTTCTTCTTCGTGCGCGCCACCCAGACCCGCAATGCTGAGGGCGACCGCGTCGGCGTGTTCAACAAGATCTTCAAGTATGTCTATGCGGTGCGGCGCTGGAGCAAGTCGTTCAAGCGCTGGAACCGCGGGTTGTACTACGCCTATAAATACGTCGTGTTCGGCGCGCTGATCTTCTTCGTCTTCATCTACTGACGCCGCTTACAGCGGCAGGCGCAGCACCGCGCGCACGCCGCCCATCGTCGACTGGCCCAGGCTCAGCTCGCCGCCGTGGCCGCGGGCGATGTCGCGGGCGATGCTGAGGCCGAGGCCGACGCCGCCGGTCTTCGGATTGCGCGACGGGTCGAGCCGGTAGAACGGGCGGAACACCTCCTCGCGCTGGTCCTCGGGGATGCCCGGTCCGTTGTCCTCGACCAGCACCTCCAGCACGGTCGCGCTGGCGCGCGCCGTCACCCGCACCTGTTCGGCATGGCGCACCGCGTTGGACACCAGGTTGGCGACGCAGCGTTTCAGCGCATTCGGCCGCACGATCATGTTGAGGCCGGTGCGCGCGTCGAAGGCGACCTCGCCGCCCTGCCGGCGTGCGCTGACCACCACCTCCTCCAGCAGGCTGTCGATGTCGGTCGGCACCGGCGTTTCCTCGCCCTCGCCGCGCGCGAAGGCGAGATAGCCCCCGATCATGTGCTCCATCTCCTCGATGTCGGCCTTCAGGTCGGCGACATCGGGCCCGTCGCCGAGCATGGCGAGCTGCAGCTTCATGCGGGTCAGCGGGGTCTTCAGGTCGTGGCTGACGCCGGCCAGCATCTCGGTGCGCTGGGCGATCTGGCGCATGATGCGGCCGCGCATCAGGCTGAAGGCGCGGGCGGCCTGGCGTACTTCCGAGGCACCCTGTGCCCTGAACTCGCCGACGTCCTGGCCCTTGCCGAACCGGTCGGCCGCCCGCGCCAGCCGCCGGATCGGCCGGATCTGGTTGCGCATGAAGATGATCGCGATGGTGAACAGCACGACCGAGGCGCCGACCATCCAGAACACGAAGATGTAGCTGGTCGAGGTGAACAGCCGTTCGCGCGGGGCGATCACGTTCAGCACCCCGTCGGGATATTCCACCGCGATCTTCACCTGCCGCTCGGTATAGTCGACGTCGATGACGAACGGGCGGCCGATGCGGTCCTCCAGCTCGGCGGCCAGCTTCTGGTACAGCATGTCGCCGTCCGGTTCCGGCAGCGGGCGGGGCAGCGCCTCGCCGGGACGGAAGTCGAGCCGGAGCTCGAGAGTCTGATAGGCGATCCGCTCGGTCTGTCCCGGATGGGTCAGGTCGACGATGTCGCGTACCGCGGTCATCGCCGAGATCTCCGCGACCACCGCGGCGGCCAGCCGGCGGGCGATCAGGTCCCAGTGGTTCTCGTAGAATATGACCAGCAGCAGGAGCTGCAGCAGGATCGCCGGCGTGACGATGATCATCAGCGCCCGGCCGAGCAGCGTGTGCGGCAGGATCGCCTTGATCTTGCGGGACAGCCAGCGCACGGCTAGTCGGGCACGAGCATGTAGCCGGTGCCGCGCACGGTCTGGATGTACCGCGGTTCGCGGGGGTTGTGCTCGATCTTGCGGCGCAGCCGGGTGATCTGCACGTCGACCGCGCGCCCGCTGTTGATCTCGCAGCGCGTCGCGAGGTCGTCGCGCGACACCGGCTGGCCGAGCGAGCCGGCCAGTTCGCGCAGCAGGGCATGCTCGCCGGTGGTCAGCCGGATCTGCAGCTCGCCCTGGTGCAGGATGCCGCGGGCGGTGTCGTAGACGAAGGCGCCGAGCCTTAGGATCGGCGGCGCCGTCTGAGCGGCCGGCGCCGGCGCGGCGCGGCGCAGGATCGAGTGCATGCGCAGCACCAGCTCGCGCGGCTCGAACGGCTTCGGCATGTAGTCGTCGGCGCCGGATTCGAAGCCGGTGATGCGATCCGCCGGCTCGCCGCGCGCGGTCAGCAGCAGGATCGGCACCGGGCTGCGCTCGGCCCGCAGCGCGCGGGTCAGCGCCAGGCCGCTCTGCCCCGGCATCATCACGTCCATCACGATCAGGTCGAAGCTGAACCGGTCCATCTGCGCGCGGGCGTCGGCGGCATCGGCGGCGGTGGTGACGAAAAAGCCGGCGTCGGTCAGGTAGCGCTGCAGCAGCCGCAGCAGCCGCTGGTCGTCGTCGACCACCAGCACGTGGGCGCCGCCGGCGTCGCCGGCGGGCTCGGCCGCGGCGGCGCTCAGCTCTCGCGACGCCATGCCTTCGGCTCCGTCGGTCGCGGGCCGCTCTGGCTGAGCGCCCGGGTGCCGCTGTCCATGATCCCCTGCATCACCTTCTTGAAACCCTCGACCGCATCGGCGCCGGCCTCGCGATAGGCGCGTGCGATGCGCGCCCGCTGGTTCGCCGTCAGCCGGCGCTCCAGTTCCGCGCCCTTGTCGGTCAGGTGAAGCAGGCGCTTGCGGCGGTCGTCCGCATCGGTGCGCTGCTCCACATAGGCATCCTTCAGCAGACGGCTCAGCACCCGCGACAGGCTCTGCTTGGTGATGTTCAGCACCATCAAGAGCTCGCTGACGGTGATGCCGGGATAGCGGCCGACGAAATAGATCACCCGGTGGTGGGCGCGGCCGAGGTCGAGCCGGGCCAGCATCGAGTCCGGCTCGCCGGTGAAATCGCGATAGGCGTAGAACAGCAGCTCGATCCCCAGCCGCAATTCCTCGTCGCGGAGGAACAGCGGGTTGGACGGAAATTTTACGTCAGTCATGTTGACATATTTGCCGTCAGGATGTTATAACCAGCCGCAAGTGACGGACATATTCGATCGCGCGCCGCCGCGATCCGGCAAGAAGATGACCGACTCCGGCCGGAATCCGCAGCGCGGGGCGCAGTTTGAAGAGGTTCGTCGTCCGATCCCATAACCAACTGACGGACGCGAAGCAAATGGCCCTTATCCCGTTCCACGACCGCGAAGGCGAAATCTGGCAGAATGGCGCGCTGGTCCCGTGGCGCGAGGCCAAGGTGCACGTGCTGACCCACGGCCTGCACTACGGCAGCTGCGTGTTCGAGGGCGAGCGCGTCTATGGCGGCGCGATCTTCAAGCTGCGCGAACATACCGAGCGGCTGTTTGCCTCCGCCCGCATGATGGACTTCGAGATCCCCTACAGCGTCGAGGCGATCGACGAGGCCTGCAACGCGGTCTGCCGCGCCAACAACATCGTCGACGGCTATGTCCGTCCGGTCGCCTGGCGGGGCAGCGAGATGATGGGCGTGTCGGCGCAGGCCAACAAGATCAACGTGGCGATCGCCGCCTGGGACTGGCCGGCCTATTTCACGCCGGAGGCGCGGCTGCAGGGCATCCGCATGCAGTTCGCGAAGTGGCGGCGGCCGGCGCCGGAAACCGCGCCGGTGCACGCCAAGGCGGCCGGCCTCTACATGATCTGCACGCTGTCGAAGCACGCCGCGGAACGGGCGGGCTACAACGACGCGCTGATGCTGGACTGGCGCGGCCAGGTTGCCGAGGCGACCGGCGCCAACATCTTCCTGGTCCAGAACGGCACCATCCACACCCCGAAGCCCGATTGCTTCCTGGACGGCATTACCCGGCGCACCGCCATCGACCTGGCCCGTGCCCGCGGCTACGAGGTGGTCGAGCGCGCGATCATGCCGGAGGAGTTCGCCAACACCCAGGAGGTGTTCCTGACCGGCACGGCGGTCGAGGTGACCCCGGTGCGCGAGATCGGCGACTACAGCTTCGAGGTCGGCGAGGTCTGCCGCGCGCTGGTGGCCGATTTCGACGCGCTGGTCCAGCGCAAGGATGCCAACGCGGCATCGGTGCGCGCCAGCGCCGCCTGAGCGCCCACTCGGGCGGCTGCGGCGATGGCAGGTCCACCGCGCGAAACCGGGCGCGCCCTGAGCGGTCGGCACCGCCCGCTCCGAAGGTCGACGGCGGCCCTGGTCGCCGGCCTGACCGCCGGACCGGCGGCCTACGCACAGCAGGAGCCGCCGCTCGGCGAATGGGCGGGGCCGGGCACCTATTGCGTCCGCGGCGTGGCGCTGGTCGTACCGGACGGCGTCGAGATCATCTCGTTTGGCGCCGGCGTCGAGCCGCGGACGGTCGACGGCGTCGACCTTGGCGAGCTGCTTGCGCCGACGCTGCGCGGCGTGCCGTCGCTTGCGGAGCTGGCGACCCAGATCCAGGCGGCCATGGACTGCGCCGAGCCCGCCGCGATTGCGGTCACCGGCCCGCAGCCGGTCGCCGACGCGCCGGTCGCGACCGAGCGCATGGTGGTGGCTTGTCGCGGCGCGGAAGCGACGTTCGGCATCGCCCTGGCGCGTGCGCCGATCGACGTGGACGGGGAACCGGCGGCGGCCCTGCTGACCCTGCATTTCGGCGATACCGCCTTCACCGTCGGCCGGCTGGCGGTCGGCGCCGCCTTGCCCGAAGACCGCCTGATGCCGCTGTTCGACGGCATGGCGGCGAGCCTGGCGCCCTGCGTGGCGACCGAATAGGCGCAGGGCAAAAAAAATCGGCCCGGGTAACACCCGGGCCGGACAAGGCGACATGTGAGAGAGGGTCCGGTCGCCGGATCGGGCGGGAGGACAGGTCCCGATCGACGGCGGAAGCCGGAGGGCGGCGATGCATGAGGAACCACCGCCGCCCGCAAGCCGAGAATGCGCCGACAGGGTTAACGAAGCCTTAGCGCGGCGCGCTTTCCGTTCAGATTCTTGCCGCCCGTGGCGGTCGGCGATCAGCCGACCGCGGCGCGCACCGACTGCTTCAGCGAGCCGCTCAGCGCGTCGACCGATTGGCGCAGCTCGGCCGCGGTCTTCGCGACCGCTTCGGCCATGTGGTCGGCATCCCCGATCTGCCGGGTGACCTGGCCGATCTGCGCGGCGACCTCGCGGGCGCCGGCGGCGGCCTGACGCACGCTCTCGCCGATCGCGCCGACCGCTTCGCTCTGCTGGTTGACGCTGTCGCTGATGTCGCCGGACGCGACGCTCATCTCGTCCACCGTCTTCTGGATGCGGGCGATGGCGTCGACCGCCTTGTCGGCGACGGCCTGAACGGTGGCGACATGGGCGGAGATGTCGCCGGTCGACCGCTGGGTCTGGGTGGCCAGGTTCTTCACCTCCGCCGCGACCACCGCGAAACCCTTGCCGGCCTCGCCGGCCCGTGCCGCCTCGATCGTGGCGTTCAGCGCCAGCAGGTTGGTCTGCTCGGCGATCTGCGAGATCAGGGCGACGACCTCGCCGATCTGGCTGGCCGCCTCGCCCAGGCTGGCGACGATGCCGGACGTCTCGTCGGAAATCTGCTTGGCATTGCCGGCAACCGTCGACGAATGGGCGGCGCGCTGGCGGATCTGATCGATCGAAGCGCTCAATTCCTCGATCGCCGCGGCGACGGTCTCCGCGCTGGCCAGCGACTCCTCGCTGGCGGCGGCCACCGCCTGGGCATTGCCCTGCATCTCGCGGGACAGTTCCGACAGGTGCGTGGCCGTGCCCGTCATCTCGTCGCTGCCGGCGGATACCCCGCTGACCGCCTGGTCGGCTTCGGCCTCGATCGTCCGGGCCATCTGCTCCAGGGCCGCGCGCTGGGCCTTGCGGGCGTCCTCGTCGCGGACCCGCTGTTCGGCGCGCAGCCGCTCGGCCTCCTGGGTGTTCTTCTTCAGCACACCGAGCGCGCGCGCCATCAGGCCGACCTCGTCGCCGCGGCCCTCATAGGGCACGTCGATCGCGCTGTTGCCGCCGGCAAGATCGCCCATCCGGCCGGACAGCACGGTGATCGGACGGCTGATTCCGCGGCCGATGAACAGGCCGACGGCGGCCAGCAGCAGCGCGGCGCCGACGCATATCGCGGCCACGACCAGGGCCAGATTGTCGGCGGCGGCCGTGATCTCCGACAGGTTCTGGCTGCCGATGAAGGCCCAGTGGGTGCCGAGGAAGTCGAAGGGCACGAAGGCGAAGGCAGCAGACTCGCCGGTGGGCGTCTCGCCCATCGTGTCGCCGCTCTGGCCGGCCAGAGCGTTGCGGACGGCCTCGTTGTCCACCGTCACGGCCAGGATGGTCGATTCGGCGGCAGCGCGGGCGTCGCTGCGCATCAGCAAGTCCTCGCCGACGATATAGGTCTCGCCGGTCTCGCCCAGTCCGTCGGTGCTGCCCATCACCTGGGTGAAGCGGGCGATCGGCATCTGGTAGGCCAGCACGCCGATGGTGCGGCCCTCCTCGTCGTGGATCGGGGCGGAGAAGAAGGCCGCCGGTACGTCGTGGCTCGGCGCATAGGGCTCGAAGTCGAAGAAATAGGCGCCGCCGTCGGCCGCCCCGTCACGGGCCGCGCGGAAGGCATTGCCGAGGTCGGTATCCTTCCACTCGCCGCTGTTCAGGTTGGTGGCGAAATCCAACTCCTTGAACACGGTGTAGACGAGGTTGCCGTCCATATCGAACAGGAAGATGTCGTAATACTCGTGCGCCTCGAGCAGCTGGCGCATCCACGGATGATACTGGGCGTGCACACGGCTGTACTGCGAGCCGTCCGGCGCGAAATCCAGACGGTGCTTCTCGCCTAGCGGGTTCGGGTTGTCCTCGATGTAGAGTCGATGCAGGGTCTCGGTCTGCTCGCCGCCCAGCTCGTCCCAGGCGCTGTCGAACGCGCGCAGGGCCTCGCGCACCGTGCGGTTGTCGGCCTGCACCAGCAGGTCGTCGACGATCGAATCCAGGTACATGTGCAGGGCGGAGGCGCGGTTGACCACCACCGCGTCCAGCTTCTGTGTGGCATCCTCGACGAGGCTGCCGCGCGCCTGCCAGTAGGACACGCCGGCGACGGCCAGCATGACGGCGAGGCCGCTGGCGACGATAGCGAGCGGGATCTTGGCTGCGATCGACAACTTGCCGCCCGCTGCGGAACCGGAGAACGTCTTGAGCATGATCTGACCCGAAAATGATTCCTGAGACCGGCTGGACGGCCCGCGCGGGGCCAGCACGCAGAATGGCCGGCAACGGCTAAATATTCGCTAATTGTTGGTTATGCCGCGGGCGCCCGGTCGGGCGGGGCACCAGGCCGCTACGCCGCCCTGGCGGTCGTAGCACGGACCCGCCGGCCGATCGGACTCGGCGGCGCGCACCGCGGAATCCGTCGCGATCCGCGGCTCAGGCGACGCGGCATCAGGTCAGATCGGTCGGATCAGGCCGTCTTGCCGTGGCAGTGCTTGTATTTCTTGCCAGACCCGCAGGGGCAGGGCGCATTGCGCGGCACCTTGGCGCTGGCGGCCGGGACGGCCGCCACCGGCCGCGGCCGCGTCGCCACGGCGGCATCGCCGCCGTCGGGGCCGGGCAGGTCCTCGTCGTCGGCCACCGGCGGGGCGCCGGCCGGGTCGACACGGCTCTCGACCATCTGCGCGGCCGGCGCCGCGGCCGGCACCAGGCCGGCGGCGCGGGCCTGGGCCTGCGGATCGGCGGCGCGGATCTCCACATTCGCCATCACGCGCGTGACCGATTCGCGCAGCCGGGCCAGCATGGTCTCGAACATGTCGAACGCCTCCCGCTTGTACTCGTCCAGCGGATTGCGGTTGGCGTGGGCGCGCAGGTTGATGCCCTGGCGCAGCTGGTCCAGGTGCAGCAGGTGCTCCTTCCAGTGGAAGTCCAGCAGCTGCAGCAGCAGGTTCTTCTCGATCATGCGCATGGCGTCGAGGCCGACATTGGCGGTCTTCTCCGCCATCTTGGCGTCGACCAGGTCGGCCAGCCGCTTGCGGATCTCGGTGTCGGCGACGCCTTCCTCCGCCGCCCAGTCCTTGATCGGCGGCTCCAGGTTGAAGATGCGCTTCACCTCGCGCGACAGCCCTTCGATGTCCCACTGCTCGGCATAGGCCTTCTCCGGCACATAGCCGCTCATCAGCGCGTCCAGCGTCTCCTCGCGCATGTCGACGACCGTGTCGTGCACCTCCTGGGCGCGCATCAGCTCCTTGCGCTGCTCGTAGATCACCTTGCGCTGGTCGTTCATCACGTCGTCGAAGCGCAGCAGGTGCTTGCGGATCTCGAAGTTGCGCTGTTCCACCCGGGCCTGCGCCTTCTCCAGCGCCTTGTTGACCCACGGGTGCGAGATCGCCTCGTCTTCCTTCACGCCCAGCCGCTTCAGCATCGCGTCGATCTTGTCGGCCGCGAAGATGCGCATCAGGTCGTCTTCCAGCGACAGGAAGAAGGCCGAGCGGCCGGGATCGCCCTGCCGGCCCGAGCGGCCGCGCAGCTGGTTGTCGATGCGCCGGCTCTCGTGGCGCTCGGTGCCGATGACGTAGAGCCCGCCGGCGTCAAGCGCCTGCTTGCGCTTGTCGGCGATCTCGCCCTTGATCGTCTCGATCCGCTGTCCGCGCTCCGCCTCGTCCTCGACCTCGCCCAGCTCGCGCCGGATGCGCATCTCCAGGTTGCCGCCAAGCTGGATGTCGGTGCCGCGGCCGGCCATGTTGGTCGCCAGCGTCACCGCGCCCGGAATGCCGGCGTCGGCGATGATATAGGCCTCGGCCTCGTGATAGCGGGCGTTCAGCACGTTGTGCTTGATGCCCTTCCGGTTCAGCAGGGCCGACAGCTCCTCGGACTTCTCGATCGAGGTGGTGCCGACCAGCACCGGCTGGCCGCGCTGCTGGCAGTCGACGATGGACTCGACGATCGCCTTTTCCTTCTCCGCGCGGGTGCGATAGACCGCGTCGTCGGCGTCGGACCGCGCCACCGCCACGTTGGTCGGGATCTCGATGACGTCCAGGCCATAGATCTCGCCGAATTCGGAGGCCTCGGTCATCGCGGTGCCGGTCATGCCGGCCAGCTTGGGATAGAGCCGGAAGTAGTTCTGGAAGGTGATCGAGGCCATCGTCTGGGTCTCGCCCTGGATCTCGACCCCTTCCTTGGCTTCGATCGCCTGGTGCAGGCCTTCCGAATAGCGCCGGCCCTCCATCATGCGGCCGGTGAACTCGTCGATGATGACGACCTTGCCGTCCTTGACCACATATTCGGTGTCGCGGCGGAACAGCTTGTGCGCGCGCAGCGCCTGCATCACGTGGTGCAGCTGGGTGACATTCTGGCTGTCGTACAGCCCGCCTTCCATCAGTTCGGCCTGGCGCAGCCGCTCCTCGATCGCCTCCATGCCGTCGTCGGTCAGGGTGACCGAGCGGGTCTTCTCGTCGATCTCGTAGGCGCTCGGCTCCAGGTGCGGGATCTCCTTGTCGATCGCGCGGTACAGCGCGGAGGAGTCCTCGGCCGGGCCCGAGATGATCAGCGGCGTGCGCGCCTCGTCGATCAGGATGGAATCGACCTCGTCGACGATGGCGAAGTTCGGCTCGCGCTGGACCATCATCTCCAGCCTGAGCTTCATGTTGTCGCGCAGATAGTCGAAGCCGAGCTCGTTGTTGGTCGAATAGGTGATGTCGGCGGCGTAGGCCTGGCGCCGCTCCTCGTCCATCAGCCCGGGCACGATCACGCCGACCGAAAGCCCGAGGAAGCGATGGATCTGGCCCATCCAGTCGGCGTCGCGCCGGGCGAGGTAGTCGTTGACCGTGACGATGTGCACGCCCTTGCCGCTGAGCGCGTTGAGATAGGCGGCGAGGGTGGAGACCAGCGTCTTGCCTTCGCCGGTCTTCATCTCGGCGATCATGCCCCGGTGCAGCACGATGCCGCCCATCATCTGCACGTCGAAGTGGCGTTGCCCCAGCGTGCGCTTGGCCGCCTCGCGCACGGTGGCGAAGGCCTCGACCAGCACGTCGTCCAGCGTCTTGCCGGCGGCCAGCTGCGCCTTCAGCTTGTCGGTCTGGCCGCGCAGCGCCTCGTCGGACAGCGCCGCCATCTCGCTCTCGCGCGCATTGATCGCATGGACGATCGGGCCGAGCGACTTGACGTAACGGTCGTTGGCTGTGCCGAACAGCTTTCGGGCAACGGCGCCGAACATGGGCATGGTCCGCCTTGCTGGTTGTCCGGAATGGGATGTCATCCGGCCGCGAGATGCAATATCCCGCCCGCCGCCGTCGGCGGCAGCGTGGATGCGGCGATCAAGCGCCTGGACACATAGGCAGGCGGCGCAGACCTGTCAATGGATGCGGGCCCAGCCAATCTGGGCATTCCCGTGGCGGCGGCCGGCGGATTCGCGCGCCGGTTGAGCAGAAAACAGGCAGCCTGCCTCGCCGTCTCCGGTCAAATTATTGGCAGCATTGCTGACGCATTCGCCGGTCTCCTGGCGCTCGTGCGAGACGGTCGACGGGGGACGTCGCGGGCGGCCGCCGCGACGCCGTGCGCCCGGGGGATCGCTGCCGGCGCCGGCGCCTGCGGGCTGGCACGCGCCTTGCTCTCCGCTGTTGCAGTGCAACAAACATGAAGCGGAGGCAACAATGAGGAAGGCATTTCGGGGGCAGGTCGCGGCGCTGCTGCTTGCGGGGACGGCACTGGTGCCGTTCGCCGGCAGCGCGCTCGCCCAGGAAGGCGAGCCGATCAAGGTCGGCATCCTGCACTCGCTGTCCGGAACGATGGCGATCAGCGAGACCACGCTGAAGGACGTCATGCTGATGCTGATCGAGCAGCAGAACGCGGCCGGCGGCCTGCTCGGCCGGCCGCTCGAGGCGGTGGTGGTCGACCCGGCGTCGGACTGGCCGCTGTTCGCCGAGAAGGCGCGCGAGCTGATCGAGCAGGACCAGGTCGACGTCGTCTTCGGCTGCTGGACCTCGGTGTCGCGCAAGTCGGTGCTGCCGGTGTTCGAGGAGCTCAACGGCCTGCTGTTCTATCCGGTGCAGTACGAGGGCGAGGAATCCTCGCGCAACGTGTTCTACACCGGCGCCGCGCCGAACCAGCAGGCGATCCCCGCGGTCGAGTATCTGATGAGCGAGGAGGGCGGCGGCGCCGAGCGCTGGGTGCTGCTGGGTACCGACTACGTCTATCCGCGCACGACCAACAAGATCCTGCGCGCCTTCCTCAACGCCCATGGCGTCGCCGACGAGGACATCATGGAGGAGTACACCCCGTTCGGGCACAGCGACTGGCAGACCATCGTCTCGCAGGTGCAGGAATTCGCCAGCCAGGGCAAGCCGACCGCCGTGGTCTCCACCATCAACGGCGACGCCAACGTGCCGTTCTACAAGGAGCTGGCCAACCAGGGCATCTCCGCCGAGGACATCCCGGTGGTCGCCTTCTCGGTCGGCGAGGAAGAGCTGGCCGGCCTCGACACCGCGCCACTGGTCGGCCACCTGGCCGCGTGGAACTACTTCATGTCGGTGGAAACGGACGAGAACGCCGCGTTCATCGACACCTGGCACGCCTATATCGCCGACGACGCCCGGGTGACCAACGACCCGATGGAGGCCCACTACATCGGCTTCAACATGTGGGTGCAGGCGGTCGAGCAGGCCGGCACCACCGACGTCGACGCGGTGCGCCAGGCCATGTACGGCCAGACCGTCGCCAACCTGACCGGCGGCGTCGCGGTAATGAACACCAACCACCACCTGTCGAAGCCGGTGCTGATCGGCGAGATCCTGGAGGACGGCCAGTTCGACGTGGTCTGGGAGACCGACGACGTCGTGGTCGGCGACGCCTGGTCGGACTACATCCCGGAGAGCGCCAAGCTGGTCG
The DNA here is from genome assembly GCA_041396705.1 of Alphaproteobacteria bacterium. NCBI lineage: Bacteria > Pseudomonadati > Pseudomonadota > Alphaproteobacteria > Alphaproteobacteria bacterium. Next base: position 41,443 of record JAWKYB010000006.1, on the reverse strand, counting down.
CGGACTGGACCTTCCCGTGGGTCTGCGGCGGCTGCGAGGAGCCGAACTTCGTCGAGAAGTAAGGCCGCCACAGGAGCGGACGGCGGGGTGCGCCCAAGCCGCGCCCCGCCGTCTCCGACGAAAGACAGGTCCCATGATCCCCGCCCGTAACCGGCAGGCCGGACGTCGGCGCCGCGTCGGCCTGGTCCGGCTCGCCGTCGCCGTCGCAGCGGTGCTGCTCGCCCTGACCAGCCCGGCCCGTGCCCAGCTCGACGATGCGGCCCTGCGCGCCCTGCTGCCGGCCCTGGCCGCGGGCGGCTACGGCGACAAGGGCGCGGCGGTGGCCGCGCTGGCGGCGACCGGCGACCCGCGTGCCATTCCGGTGCTGGAGGCGATGGGCGACCGCCGGCTCTATACCCGCGTCGACGACGGCACTGTCGTCATCGCCGAGGAGGTCGCCGACGGCTATCGGCTGCTCGATCCGCTGACCCTCCAAGAGCTTGCGGTGGTCGACGAGGATGCGATCGAGCAGGTCAAGACCAACAACGGCCTGCGCAAGGCGATCCGCGAGGCGCTGGGCGGCATGACGCTGATGGGGCCCGACCCGGCCGCCCGGCTGGCGGCGGCGAACACCGTGTTCGGCGCGCAGGACCCAAGTGCGCTGGAAGCGCTGGAGACCGCGCTTGCCGCCGAGACCGACGACGCCGTGCGCGACGCCATGGTCCGCGCCCGCGCCGCGGTGCTGCTCACCGCCGACGATCCCGCGGTGCGGCTGGAGGCGGTGACCACGCTGCAAGGCTTCGGCGACCCGGCCGTGCGCTCGCTGCTGACCGCCCTGCTGCTGCCCGACGGCGACGGCTTCAAGGAGCCCGACGAGACAGTGCGGGCGGCGGCGGCGGATGCGGTGGAATCCATCGAATCCCGGCTCGAGCTGTGGCGCTTCGCCGGCAGCCTGTTCGAGGGCCTGTCGCTGGGTTCGATCCTGCTGCTGGCGGCGATCGGGCTGGCCATCACCTTCGGCGTGATGGGCGTCATCAACATGGCCCATGGCGAGATGATGATGATCGGCGCCTACACCACCTACATGGTGCAGGAGGTCTTCCGCACCTCGTTCCCCGGCCTGTTCGACTGGTCGATCGCGGTGGCGATCCCGGCCGCCTTCCTGGTCGCCGGCGCCTTCGGCATCGCCATCGAGCGCAGCGTGATCCGCTGGCTCTACGGCCGGCCGCTGGAGACCCTGCTGGCGACCTGGGGGCTGAGCCTGATCCTGCAGCAGGCGGTGCGCACGATCTTCGGGCCGACCAACCGCGAGGTCGGCAACCCCGGCTTCATGCAGGGCGCGGTGGAGACGGCGTCGGGCCTGACCCTGACCTACAGCCGCATGTACATCCTCGCCTTCTGCCTTATCGTCTTCGTCGGCCTGATCGTGATGATGAAGCGCACCAGCTTCGGGCTGCAGATGCGCGCGGTCACCGCCAACCGGCCGATGGCCCAGGCGATGGGCATCCGCACCGGCCGCATCGACGCGCTGACCTTCGGGCTCGGCTCCGGCATCGCCGGGCTGGCCGGCGTCGCGCTCAGCCAGGTCGACAACGTCAGCCCGAACCTGGGCCAGTCCTACATCATCGATTCCTTCCTGGTGGTGGTGTTCGGCGGCGTCGGCAACCTGTGGGGCACATTCGCCGGCGGCATGAGCCTGGGCGTCGCCAACAAGCTGCTGGAGCCCTACTCCGGCGCCGTGCTCGGCAAGATCATCATCCTGGTCGCGGTGATCCTGTTCATCCAGAAGCGTCCGCGCGGCCTGTTCGCGTTGAAGGGCCGGGCGGTGGAGGCATGATGGCGTCGGCGACCCATCCGTCCGGGCACGTGCCGCTGCTGGCCCGGATCGACGCGCCGGGGCGCGTGTTCCTCGCCATCCTGGCCCTGGCCGCGGTGCTGGTGCCGGTGCTGAACCTGGCGCTGCCGGCCTCGTCGCCGTTCCACCTGCCGTCCTGGCTGGTGCCGCTGTTCGGCAAGTACCTGTGCTATGCGCTGCTGGCGGTGGCGGTGGACCTGATCTGGGGCTTCTGCGGCATCCTCAGCCTCGGCCACGGCGCGTTCTTCGCCCTCGGCGGCTATGCCATGGGCATGTACCTGATGCGCCAGATCGGCGACCGCGGCGTCTACGGCAACCCGGACCTGCCCGACTTCATGGTGTTCCTCGACTGGAAGGAGCTGCCCTGGTACTGGCACGGCTTCGACAGCTTCGGCTTCGCCATGGTCATGGTGGTGCTGGTGCCCGGCCTGCTGGCGCTGGTGTTCGGCTGGTTCGCCTTCCGCAGCCGGGTGACCGGCGTCTACCTGTCGATCATCACCCAGGCGATGACCTATGCCCTGCTGCTGCTGTTCTTCCGCAACGACACCGGCTTCGGCGGCAACAACGGGCTGACCGACTTCAAGGACCTGCTCGGCTACGACATCCAGGCCGACAGCACCCGCGCTTGGCTGTTCGTCGCCAGCGCGGTGGCGCTGGCGCTGGGCTTCCTCGCCTGCCGGCTGGTGGTGACGTCGAAATACGGGCGCGTGATCATGGCGGTGCGCGACGCGGAAAGCCGCGTCCGCTTCCTCGGCTACCGGGTCGAACACTACAAGCTGTTCGCCTTCGTGCTGTCGGCGGTGCTGGCCGGCATCGCCGGCGCCCTCTACGTGCCGCAGGTCGGCATCATCAATCCGGGCGAGTTCTCGCCGGCCAACTCGATCGAGATCATCGTCTGGGTCGCGGTCGGCGGGCGCGCCACCCTGGTCGGCGCCGCGCTCGGCGCCGTGCTGATCAACTACGGCAAGACTTATTTCACCGGGGCGGCGCCGGACGCGTGGCTGTTCATCCTCGGCGGCCTGTTCATCGCCGTCACCCTGTTCTTCCCGAACGGCATCCTCGGCTCGGCGACCGGCTGGTGGCGCGCCTGGCGCGACCGGCGCGGCGGGTCCGCCGCGGCGCGCCACGTCGCCGCGGAGCCGGCCGAATGAGCAGCTATGCCACCACGGCTGCCGACGCCGAGGCCGAGCCCGCCGGCCTGCTCTATCTCGACAACGTCACCGTCGCCTTCGACGGCTTCCGCGCGCTGAACGGGCTCAGCTTCGTGATGAACACCGGCGAGATGCGCGCGATCATCGGCCCGAACGGCGCCGGCAAGACCACGATGATGGACGTGGTCACCGGCAAGACCCGGCCCGACACCGGCCGGGTGCTGTTCAAGGGGCGGCTCGACCTGACCCGGCTGGACGAGGCGTCGATCGCGCGGGCCGGCATCGGCCGCAAGTTCCAGAAGCCGACCGTCTTTCCGCAGCACAGCGTGTTCGCGAACCTGGAGCTGGCCCTGGCCGGCAAGCGCAGCGTGCGGGCGACGCTGTTCGCCGTGCTCGACGGCAGCCGGCGGGCGCGGATCGAAGAGGTGATGGAGATCGTCGGGCTGACCGACCGCCGCGACCGGCCGGCCGGCACGCTCTCGCATGGCCAGAAGCAGTGGCTGGAGATCGGCATGCTGCTGATCCAGGACCCTGAGCTGCTGTTCCTCGACGAGCCGGTGGCCGGCATGACCGATGCGGAAACCGAGCAGACCGCCGCACTGCTGCGCCGCATCGCCGGCAAGCATTCGGTTGTGGTGGTCGAGCACGACATGGAGTTCGTCCGTGCGCTCGACGTGCGGGTCACCGTGCTGCACGAGGGCTCGGTGCTGGCCGAGGGCCCGCTCGACCGCGTGCAGAGCGACCCGCGGGTGATCGAGGTCTATCTCGGGCGATGAGCGCCGTTCCGCACACCGTTCGGCTGCACCTGCTGCCCCGCGGATGGGGGCGGGCCGGGACGAGGGCTTCCCGGCCATGTTGACCGTCTCCGGCCTGCATCTCCATTACGGCGCCAGCCATGCGCTGCGCGGGGTCGACCTCAGCGGGGCGAAGGGTCGCGTCACCTGCGTGCTCGGCCGCAACGGCGTCGGCAAGTCCAGCCTGCTGAAGGCGATCATGGGGCTGGAGACGCCGTCGCGCGGCAGCGTGACCTGGGACGGCGAGGACATCACCCGCCTGCCGGCGCATCGCCGCGCCGCCAGGGGCATCGGCTACGTGCCGCAGGGGCGCGAGATCTTCCCGCTGCTGACGGTCGAGGAGAACCTGCGCAGCGGGTTCGCCGCGCTGCCGCGGTCGCAGCGCAGCATACCCGACGACGTGTTCGCGCTGTTCCCGGTGCTGAAGGACATGCTGCGCCGGCGCGGCGGCGACCTCAGCGGCGGCCAGCAGCAGCAGCTCGCCATCGGCCGCGCCCTGGTCACGCGCCCCAGCCTGCTGATCCTCGACGAACCGACCGAGGGCATCCAGCCGTCGATCATCAAGCAGATCGAGGAGATCATCCGCATGCTGGCCGCGCGCGGCGACATCGCCATGCTGCTGGTCGAGCAGTATTTCGAGTTCGCGCGCGACCTGGCCGACGACTTCGTCGTGCTCGACCGCGGCGAGGTGGTGCTGTCCGGCGACCGCGCCGCGCTGGCGGCGAACGAGGAGGCGGTCAGGCGGCACCTGACCGTCTAGGGGATCGCGGCGGCTAGTTCCCGCCGACCGGCTGGCCGGCGAAATAGCGGGCGATGTCCAGCATCTGCTGGGTGGTCAGCGTCCGCGCCACGCTCATCATCGCCGGGTTGTCGCGGTTGCCGTCGCGGAACGCCTCCAGCGCCGACAGGATGCGGCTCTGGTCCAGGCCCCACAGCGGCGGGATGCGGCGGCCGACGGCGGCGTCGGCGTGACACGACACGCATTGCTGCGCCAGCACCGGTCCCTCGCCGGTCAGCGAGCGGTCCTGGCCGATGGCGTCGGCCGTCGCGAAGGCGGTCAGGCCCAGGCCGACCGCGAGCGCGCGTGTCCGCTGCGCGGCAAGCAGTGCCACCGGTGCTAGCATGCCAAAACGGGCCATGCCCCCTGGTGCCAGCGGATTGTGGCCGCGTGATGGCGACATGGGCCAGCCGCGGGCGGCGTCATCGGCGGGTCAGCCCCGCACGCGCGCATTGCCCGGATCGAACAGCGGCTGCAGATGGATGCGGCACGGCAGCCGCTCGGTCGCGACCTCGAGCGCGTAGTCGCCGGACGTCAGCCAGCCCTCGTCGACCCCGTCCGGGTTGCGCACATAGCCGAAGCCGATCGGCCGGCCGACGCTGTGACCGAAGCCGCCGCTGGTCAGCCAGCCGACCCTTTCGCCGTCGCGATACAGCGTCTCGCGGCCCAGCAGCACCACCGCCGGGTCGTCGACCGTGAAGCAGGCCAGCCGCTTGCGCACGCCGTCGCGGCGCTGGGCCTCGACCGCTGCCTGGCCGCGATAGGGCCGCCCGCCCGCCTTGCGCACCGCCCAGCCCAGCCCCGCCTCCACCGGGCTGTGGTCCGGGCCGATGTCCGCGCCCCAGGCGCGGTAGCCCTTTTCCAGCCGCAGCGATTCGATCGCGCGATAGCCGGCGTTGCGGATGCCGGCCTCCGCCCCCGCCGCCATCAGGGCCCGGTACACCGAGACCGCGCTCTCAGCCGGGCAGTGCAGCTCCCAGCCGAGTTCGCCGACATAGGTGATGCGCACCGCCAGCACCGGCGCACCGGCGATCGGCAGCGTCTGCGCCGAGGCGAATGGAAAGGCCGCGTTGCCGACGTCGATCTCGGTCACCGCCTGCAGCACGGCGCGGGCCTTCGGTCCCATCAGCGCCAGTACCGCGTTGGCGCTGGTCACGTCGATCAGCCGCGCGTCGCAGCCGGCCGGGATGTTGCGCCGGATCCAGTCGAAGTCGCGGGTGGCAAAGCCGGTGCCGGTGACGATGTAATAATCGTCCTCGGCCAGCCGGGTCACGGTCAGGTCGGCCTCGATGCCGCCGCGGTCGTTGAGCAGCTGGGTGTAGATCACCTTGCCCGCCGGCCTGTCGGTGTCGTTGGCGCAGATCCAGGCCAGCGCGGCGGCGGCGTCGCGGCCGACCAGGCGGAACTTGGCGAACGAGGATTGGTCGAACAGCGTCACCGACTGGCGGGTCGCCGCATGCTCGCGCGCCACCGCCTCGAACCAGTTCGCCCGGCGGAAGCTGTGGCTGTCCTGCGGCAGTTCGCCGGCGCTGCGGTCGGCGAACCAGTTCGGCCGCTCCCAACCCATCTTCTCGCCGAAGCAGGCGTCGGCCTCGGCCAGCAGCGGATACAGCGGCGAGCGCCGCAGCGGCCGGCCGCTGGAGAACTCCTCGTGCGGCCAGGCCATGGTGTAGTGCCTGGCATAGGCTTCCAGCGTGCGCCGGCGCACCCAGGCGGTGTCCAGGTGCGGCCGGCCGAAGCGGCGGATGTCGACCGGCCAGACGTCGTAGGGCGGCTCGCCATCGGCGACCCATTCGGCCAGCACCATGCCGGCGCCGCCGGCCGACGCGATGCCGAAGGCGTTGAAGCCGGTGCCGACGAAGAAACCGGGCAATTCCGGCGCCTCGCCCAGGATGAAGTTGCCGTCGGGGGTGAAGCTCTCCGGCCCGTTGATCAGCTGGCGCACGCCGGCCGTCTCCAACGCGGGCACCCGCGCCAGCGCCCGCTCCATCATCGGCTCGAAATGGTCGAAGTCGGAATCGAGCAGCGTGAAGTGGAAGCCGGGCGGGATGCCCTCGACCGCCCACGGCTTCGGGTTGGGCTCGTAGCCGCCCATCGCCAGCCCGCCGACCTCCTCCTTGTAGTAGGTCAGCCGGTCCGGGTCGCGCAGGGTCGGCAGGCCCGTCGGCAGGCCGGGGATCGGCTCGGTCACCATGTACTGGTGCTGCACCGACACCAGCGGCACGTTGACGCCGGCCAGCCGGCCGAGCGCGCGCGACCACTGGCCGGCGCAGCACACCACCTTCTCGCAGGCGATGCGGCCGCGGTCGGTGACCACGGCGGCGAGCCGGCCCTGTTCGTCGCGCTCGATCGCGGTGACCGCCGTGTCCTCCAGGATGCGCACGCCGCCGCGCCTGGCGCCGCGGGCCAACGCCTGGGTGATGTCGCTGGGGTTGGCCTGGCCGTCGGTCGGCAGGAAGGCGGCGCCGACCACGTCGTCGACCCGCATCGGCGGCCACAGCGCCTGCGCCTCCGCCGGCGTCAGCAGGTGCATCTCCAGCCCGAACGAATGGGCCGTGGTCGCCTGCCGCTTGACCTCGATCCAGCGGTCGGCGTTGCAGGCCAGCCTGAGCCCGCCGTTGCGCTTCCAGCCGGTGGCCAGCCCGGTCTCCGCCTCCAGCCGGTCGTACAGCGCCACCGAGTAGCCCAGCATCTGGGTGATGTTGGCGCTGGTGCGCAGCTGGCCGACCAGTCCCGCCGCGTGGAAGGTGGAGCCGGAGGTCAGCCGGTGCCGCTCCAGCAGCACCACCTCGTCGACGCCGCGCTTGGCCAGGTGATAGGCCACGGAGCATCCGACGATGCCGCCGCCGACTATGACGACGCGGGCCGATGCAGGTGCTTGCGTCATCGTGCGATCCCGTCCAGCACGGCCAGCGCGGCCTTGAACCGCTGCAGGTTCTCGGTGGTGTAAGCGGCGTAGTCGAACGTCAGGGTCGAGACCTGTTCGGAGACCATGCTCCACAGCGTCTCGCGCAGCAGCGCGGCGCACTTCATCGCCTGGTAGCGCAGCATCAGCTCGTCACCGACCGGCCGGTTGAAATAGGCCTCCAGCAGCCAGCGTTCCAGCGCTGGCGGCAGCGCGTTGTTGGCGGCGAGCCCGCCCAGGTCGAACAGCGGGCTGTTGAACCCGGCATAGTCCCAGTCGATCAGCCACAGCCGCTCGCCGTCGTCGATGAAGTTGGCGGCGAGCAGGTCGTTGTGGCCGAACACCATGTCGATCGGGCCGACCAGCCGTTCCAGCCGCTCGGCCGTTTTCAGCATACCGGGCAGCATGGATTCGTAGGCCGATCCGGTCTCGCGCAGCGTGGCGGCATAGTCGCGGACGACATGGAACACCCAGAAGGCCAGCACCGGGCCGCGCAGGAAGGCGGGCAGGTCGCGGTGGCAGCGCAGCATCAGGTCGACCGCACGGCGCAGGGTACGGCGGTCGGCGAAATCGGCCGGCCCCAGCACCCGGCCGTCGACAAAGGCCAGCACCATCGCGCCGGGCTCGGCGTAGACCACCTCCGGCGACAGGCCGGCGGCATGGGCAGCGCGGCTGGCGGCCTGCTCGTTGAACCGCATGATCTGGTGCACCGGGATGTCGGCGCCGATCCGCACGACGAACCGGCGGCCGCCGTCCTCGACCAGGAAGTTGGTGTTGGTGATGCCGCCGCTCAGCGGCTCCGGCGCTACCGCCGCCGACCAGCAGGGCAGGCTCGCGGCCCGCTGTCGAGGATCGCTCATCGCCGAGGCTACCGACAGGTTGGACAGGGCGCGCCGAACGGCGCACCGGCAGAGTAGGGCGGTTTCGCGGCCAAGCCTAGAGGCTCGGTCGCGCGGTGCCGGCGCACGCCGCCTGCAGCCGCTCGGCGACCGCGCCGACCCGCCGCGCCCGCTCGGCGGCCGCATAGGGCACGGCGGTGCCGACGCCCCAGACCGGGCCGGGCCAGGCCGGGTCGTCCCGCCGCCGGCCGATGACATGCACATGCATCTGCGGCACCATGTTGCCCAGGGTGGCGACATTGGTCTTGGCCAGGTCGAACAGTTCCGCCAGCGCCTGCGAGCACAGCCGCGCCTCCAGCGCCAGCAGGCCGCAGTCGGCCGCGTCGAGGTCGTGCAGGTCCACCGCGCCGTCGCGCTCCGGCACCAGCAGCAGCCAGGGATAGCGGGCATCGTCCATCAGCCGGACCTGGCTGATGTACAGCATCGGCAGTACCGGCACGCTGTCGCGGGCGAGCGGTTCGGCCAGCGCGAACATGTCAGCGCGGCGCCAGCCCGGCGCGGGCGCGCAGCGCCGGGTCGCGGATGTCGAGCGCCTCCGCCGCCAGGTCGTCGGCGGCGCCGGAGGCGAGCCACACCGCCAGCCGCGCGGCATCGTCGGGCGGATCCAGCGCCGCGCGCGGGATGCGCGAGACCTCGTTGACGCCGCTGGCGCGGATGGTCGCCTGCATTGCGGTGTCGACCACGCCAGGGGCGTAGCCGAAGCAGCGGATGCCGTGCGCGCGGCCCTCCAGGTCGGTGGACCGGGTCAGCATCGCCAGCCCGGCCTTGGAGGCGCAATAGGCGCTCCAGCCTTCCAGCGGGCGGCGGGCGGCGCCCGACGAGATGTTGACGATCCGTCCGCCGCCGCCGGCGCGCATCGCGCGGAAGGCATGGTGCGTCGTCGCATAGGCGCCGGTCAGGTTGATGGCGACGCAGCGCGCCCAGTCGGCCGGCGCGACCGCGTCGATGCCGCCGATCGGATCGATCGTGCCGGCGTTGTTGACCAGCACGTCGAGGCCGCCGAGCTTGGCCTGCGTCTGGCCAACGGCGGCCTGCGCCGAGGCGGCGTCGCCCAGGTCCAGCGGCAGCGCGACGGCCTCGCCGCCGGCCTCGACGATCTCGGCCGCCACGCTGCGGCAGGCCTCGATATTGCGCGCCGCCACCGCCACCCGCGCGCCCGCCTTCGCCATCGCCCGCGCGATCGCCTCGCCGATGCCGCGCGAGCCGCCGGTGACCAGTACCGCCTTGCCGTCCAATCCCGTCATCGGTCAGTCCATATGCCACTGCAACGGCAGCAGGAACGGAAAACCGATGCGGTCGTCGACCTCGATCTTCATGATCGGGCCCATATAGTCCGCCCAGCGCCGGTTGACGTCGCTGTTGCGCAGATGGCCGATGGTCTTCGCCAGGTCGTCGGTCTCGAACGTGCCGATCAGCGTCAGGCCCAGTCGGAAGATGGAGTAGTTGCGGATGCCGGCGGCGCGCAGCTCGTCGACCATCTCCGGCCAGATCCGGTCGTGACGCCGCTTGTATTCGTCCTCGCAGCCCGGCCGGACCTCCAGCACCCAGGCGAAGTTGCCCATTCGAACCCGTCCCCCCTCTGCGGTTGTCCCGGCAGTCTCAGTTGCCGCGCCACGCCCGGAACCGGTCGCGGATCGCGGCGGTCTCGGTCAGCACGTCGTCGTACAGCGTGCCCATGTAGTCCTGGTGCACCACCTCCAGCGCCAGCCAGCCGTCGAAACCGGCGTCGCGCAGGGTGCCGAACTGCGCGCCGAAGTTGATGGTGCCGAGGTCGATCTTGGTCTGTAGCACACCCGGCCTGGCCTGGCGCAGGTGGACGTGGGCGGCGTGCGGCGCCAGCGGGTCGATCTCCTCCTGCCGCCAGCCGAGGCAGACATAGTGGGCGTAGTCCAGCGTCAGCTTCAGCCCGTCGACGCGCTCGAGCAGGCGGCGGGTGATGTCCGGGCTCTCCAGGTAGGAATGGACGTGCGGCTCCACCGTCAGGGTCACGCCGGCATCGTCGGCGATCGGCTTCAGCGCGTTCAGCGCATCGGCGGAGACCGCCAGCGCCTCGGCACGCGACTGGCCGGGATTGACCACGCCGGGCAGGACGAACACGGTCGGGATATCCGCCGCCTTGCAGAAGCGCATCACCTGCGCGAAGTCGGCCAGGTTGGCGGCCAGGCTGGCCGGGTCGGCCAGGTTGCGGTCGGCGAGGCCGGCGCCGAACAGGTGGTAGAAGCAGGGCACGGCGATGTCGAGGGCGCGCACCTTCGCCGCCATCGCGTCCGGGTCGGCCAGCAGGGCCGCCTTGTCCAGCGCCGGCCCGTAGAAATAGCCGAGGTCGAGTGCGTGTACGCCCAGCACCTTGCTCAGCCCGACCGCCTCTTCCAGCGAGCAGGCGCGCAGCGACCACGACGTCAGCGACAGCTTCATCCCGAACCTCCCCGGCCTCAGACCGCCTCGGCCCGGCCCGAGGCGGCGGAACGATAGAGCGCGTCCAGCGTCTCCACCACCCTGCGGCCGACGGTGGCGTCGGCGTCGTTGGCCACGGCGCGGCCGGCGCACAGGGCGGCGAAGCGATGCACCGGGGCGGCGCCGTCATAGCCGCCGTCGCCCGGCGCCAACGCGACCGCGTCGTCGGCGCCGTCGCGCCGGTGCAGCACCAGCCGCTCGCGCTCCACGTCGAACAGGATCATCCCCGCCGACCCGAAGATGCGGATGTCGAGCTGGAACCCGCAGTGCTTCGGCACCGTCGAGGCGCCGGACAGCGCCATGGTCGCGCCGCCGTCGAGCCGCACCGCGGCCGCGTCGTAATAGTCGACGCCGGCCGGCGACTGGCCGGCGAAGCAGAAGGCGGCGGCCGGCTGCACGCCGGCGACGCGATAGACCCAGGCCAGCGAATGGGACATCTGGCCCCAGCCATAGCCGCCGGCCCGCGCCGGGTCGGCCCAGGTCGACGGCGGCGGGCGGAACATGTGGTCCGCGGTCTCGGCCATCGGCCGGCCGGCGAACAGGTCGTCCAGCGCCGAGGCCATCTGACACGCCACATGCTCCACCCGGCCGATCCGGCCCTCCGCCACCCAGCGCGCCGCCGCGGCGGTGTAGGCGCGGAAATTCCAGCCGCAGGGAATCAGCACCTGCCGGCCGGCAGCGGCGGCCGCCGCTTCCAGCGCCCGCGCATCGGCCGCGGTCGTCGTCATCGGCTTCTCGACCATGACGTGGCAGCCGGCGGTCAGCGCGGTCATCGCGTTGTCGAAATGGGCGACATGGGGCGAGGCGACGACGACGCCGTCCAGCCGCTCGGCGGCGACCATCGCCGCGACCTCGCCGTAGCGGCCGGCGATACCGAAGCGGTCGCCGACCTGGGCGACCCGCGCCGTGTCCGGGTCGGCCAGCGCCACCACCGCGGCGTCGGCACTGTCGACCAGCGCGGGGATATGGTTGAACGCGGCCCACCAGCCGACGCCGGCGACCCCAGGCGGGCGGTCATGCGCTCTGCCCCGCCGTCGCCGCGACGAATTCCAGCCGGTTGCCGAACGGGTCGTCGACGAAGAAGCGGGCGCGGCCGTCGACCGGTCGTCCGGCCGCACCGCCAGCGCCCGGTCTTCCAGCCGCGCGCGCAGCGCATCCAGGTCCGTCACCACCAGCGCCGGATGCGCCTTGCGTGCCGGGCGGAAGTCGTCCTCGACGCCGAGGTGCAACTGCAGCGGGCCGAGCCGGAACCAGGCGCCGCCGCGTGCCGCCAGCTTCGCCGGCTTGGCGATCTCCGCCAGGCCGAGCAGGTCGCCGTAGAAGGCGCGGGCGGCGGCCTCCGCGCCGCGCGGCATGGCGATCTGGACGTGGTCGAGTCCGATGACGGTCATGCCGCCAGATTAGGCGATGGCCCGGCCGGCGCAAGGTGGCGCGTCTTGACGACGCCGCGCCGGCGCCGCGAAGCTGCGGCAGCGACGGTTGGAGGTGGCGATGGCCGACGACGGCCTGCGTGGCGCGACGGTGCGTGGCAACGGGCCGCATGTGGCGGCGCTGCGCCGCCACGCGCTGGCCTTGCCCGAGGCGGTGGAGGAATTTCCCTGGGGCGAGCGCGCGTTCAAGGTGCGGCGCAAGGTGTTCGCCTTTGTCTGGGCCGGCGACGACGGCGGGCTCCGGCTGACCGTGAAGCTGCCGGTGTCGGCCGAGATGGCGCTGACGCTGCCTTTCGTCGCGCCCACCGGCTACGGTCTCGGCCGCTCCGGCTGGGTCACCGCCAGCTTCGGGCCCGACGACGAGCCGCCGCTGGCCATGCTGTGCGAGTGGATCGACCAGAGCTTTCGCGCGGTCGCGCCGAAGCGGCTGGCGGCGACGCTGGATCGCTAGCCCGGCGCTTGCAGCGCATACCACGCCAGCGCCAGCCCGCCGCACAGTACCAACGTGCGCAGCACGCCCTGGTGCAGTGCCAGCAGCGCCACGGCGGCGACCGCGGCCAGAACCGCCGCCACCGGGTCGATCCCGTCCGGCGGCAGCGTCCACCAGCGCAGCGGACCGGTGGCGCGTTCCTGGATGCCCGGCGCGAGCACGTGCAACCCGAACCACAGCGACAGGTTGAGGATCACCCCGACCACGGCGGCGGTGATGCCCTGCAGCGCGGCGCGCAGCCGCGGCGCGCGGGCGATGCGCTGGACATAGGGCGCGCCGGCGAACACCCACAGGAAGCAGGGGGCGAAGGTGGCCCACAGCGTCACGGCGGCACCGGCCAGCCCGCGCAGCAACGACGCCTCGCCGCCGCTGCGGGCGGCGCCCAGATAGCCGACGAACTCGGTAACCAGGATCAGCGGCCCGGGCGTGGTCTCGGCAAGGCCGAGTCCGTCCAGCATCTCGCCGGCGTCGAGCCAGCCGTGGGTTTCAACCGCCGCCTGCGCCATGTAGGCCAGTACCGCATAGGCGCCGCCGAAGGTCACCACGGCCAGCATCGAGAAGAAGGCGCCGATCTCGGCCAGCACATGGCCGCCGCCGAGCAGGGCCCACAGCAGGCCGAGCGGGACCAGCCACACCGCGAGCCAGAGCCCGAGGGTCGCCAGCGTGCGCCGCGGCGACGGCCAGGGCTCGGCCGGGCCGTCGGCGCGGCGCTGCGGCGCCAGGGCGAAGCCGATCGCGGCAGCCGCGCCGACGATCAGCGGGAAAGGCGCCTCGAACAGGAAGATGCCGACGAAGGCGGCGGCGGCGATGGTCCAATGGGCGGCGGCGTGCAGCGCCCGCCTGGCGATGCGCAGCAACGCCTCGACGACGATCACCAGCACCGCCGCCTTGATGCCGACGAAGGCGGCCTCGACCGGCGCCAGCCGGCCGAAGGCGGCATAGGCCATCGTCAGCGCCAGCACCACCAGCGCGCCCGGCAGCACGAACAGCAGGCCGGCCGCCAGCCCGCCGCGCACGCCGTGCAGGCGCCAGCCGGCATAGGTGGCGAGCTGCATCGCCTCCGGCCCCGGCAGCAGCATGCAGAAGTTGAGGGCATTCAGGTAGTCCGGCTCGTCGAGCCATTTGCGCTGCTCGACGATCTCGCGGTGCATCAGCGCGATCTGGCCGGCCGGGCCGCCGAAGGACAGGCAGCCGATTCGCGCCCAGACGCGGACGGCCTCGGCGAAGGTCGGCGCGCTCATGCCGCCGCCGCGGGCCAGCTGTGGCGCTCGCCCGGCGCGTGCCGCCGCCAGGCATAGAGCGCGTCGTAGAGCGTCATGCCGGCCTCGAGCGCGCGCCGGTCGTCGTCGCCGGCCAGCGCCGACAGCCCCAGCGCCATCGCCAGCAGCCCGGCCGACTGCGGCGCCAGATCGAGCCGGGCGGTATCGGCGCCGCGGACGATCGTGGCCAGGTCGGCCAGCGCCGGATCGGCGATGCCGCTGCAGGCCAGCAGCACATCGAAGCTGCAGCGGGCGCCGTCGTGGCTGTAGGGCGCGCCGTCGATGTCGAAGGCGATGCCGCCGGTCTCGTCGGCCAGCGCCAGCACCTGGTCGGGCTCGACGAACAGGAAGGCGGCGCGCGGGTCGACGAATCGCCGGATCAGCCAGGGGCAGGCGACCCGGTCGACCTTCGGCCGGCGCCGCGTGATCCACAGGCTGGCGGCGCCCGGCGCGCATTGCGGCAGGCCGCTCGGCCGCAGCACCGGCAGCCCGGCCTCGCGCCAGGCCGCGAACCCGCCGTCATGCACCGCGGCCGGGCGGCCGTCCGCGCGCAGGCTCGCGGCGACGCCCTGCGACAACTGGTGGCCATGGGCGCAGGAGACCACCACCGGCCGTGTCGCCGGCCAAGCCCGCGCCAGCGCGACGGCGGCGGCGGGGTCGCACCAGAGCGATCCGGGAATTGCCGCATCGTCGGCGTCGAACACGGCGCGGCGGCGCACGTCGAGCACGGCGGGGGCGTCGGCCGAGCCCGCCCGGTTCCAAAGTCGTTCGGAAGAGATGAAGTAGTCGCCCATGGCCAAAGCTCCGGCAAATCGACTGCGGAGCGGTGCTTGGGCTTGCGCCTGACGGGGCCACCGCGTGAGCCCCGTATCGGGCACAATAGGACGGCTTCCACCGCGCGACAACACGAACGCGCGCGCCGCACTGGCCAATCGGCCGGCGCGGCCCAATATTGAGGGCTTCCCCGCACCGGCGCCCGCCGGCGCCGCATCTCGGAGGCACCACATGGCCGGCATGCCCGATCCAGACGACCGCGACGACCTTACCGACCTGCAGCGGCGGGTGATGTTCGACGGCGATACCGAGCGGCCGTTCCGCAACGAGTACTGGGACTGCAAGACCGCCGGGGACTATCGCTGCCGCAATTGCGGCGCACTGCTGTTCAGTTCCGACACCAAGTTCGATTCCGGCACAGGTTGGCCGTCCTTCACCGAGCCGGCGAGCGAGGGCGCGGTGGCCGAGCGGGTCGACGTCAGCCATCGCATGGTGCGGACCGAGGTGGTCTGCGGCAATTGCAAGGTGCATCTGGGCCATGTGTTCCCGGACGGGCCCGGCCCGGGCGGCCAGCGCTATTGCATGAACTCGGCCTCGCTGAAGCTGGAGCCGGAGTCGGACGGCGACTGACCGGCCGCACGCCGGGCACATCTGGCCAGCGGCGACGGGTAGGGTTACAACCCACGCGCCTTTCCACGACCGCGCCGAATCGCACGGGGCCAGACGGAACGCTTGTGACCGCCGCCAGACCAACAGCCGCCGCGCCGGCTGCCCGCCGCGCCGTGCGACCGGCGCCGGCCGGCGCGGGCGACCGATGAGCCGGACCGCATGAGCATCGTCTTCCTTGTCGCCGGCTTCGTGCTGCTGCTGATCGGCGGCGAGCTGCTGGTGCGCGGCGCGGCGTCGCTCGCGCACCGGCTGGGCATGTCGCCGCTGCTGATCGGCCTGACCGTGGTGGCGTTCGGCACCTCGGCGCCGGAGCTGGTGGTGTCGGTGGACGCCGCGCTCGACGGCAGCCCCGGCATCGCCATCGGCAACGTCGTCGGCTCCAACATCTCCAACATCCTGCTGATCCTCGGCCTGGGCGCGGTGATCCGGCCGGTGCCGGCCCAGGCCGCCTCGCTGCTGCGCGACGGCGGCATGGTGCTGCTGGCCTCGGTCGTGGTGGCGGCGGTGGGCTGGTCCGGCGTGTTCCGCTGGTGGCAGGGCGGGCTGATGGTGGCCGCACTGACGCTCTACCTGATCGTCAGCTACCGGCACGACATGCGCGACGCCGCGCTGCGGGCGCTGCCGGATGTGACGGCGCCGCCGGCCCAGTCGCTGCTGCGCGCGCTGCAGTTCATCGTGCTCGGCCTGGTCGGCCTGGTGCTCGGTGCGGAATGGCTGGTCGACGGCGCGGTGGACATCGCCCGGTCGCTCGGCGTCTCCGACGAGATCATCGGCGTCACCCTGGTCGCGGTCGGCACCAGCCTGCCCGAGCTGGCGATCGTGGTGGTGGCGGCGCGCAAGGGCCACACCGACATGGTGTTCGGCAACGTCGTCGGCTCCAACATATTCAACTGCCTCGGCATCCTCGGGGTGACCGCGCTGGTGGCGCAGATCCCGGTCGATCTCGCCGCCATCGGCTTCGACCTGTTGGTCATGGTCGGGGTCACCCTGCTGCTGCTGCCGCTGGCGGCCAGCGGGCGGCGGATGTCGCGCCCGGAAGGCGTGGTGCTGCTGACGCTGTTCGTCGCCTTCGTCGCCATAAACTTCCTCGGCAAACCCGTTCTCGACGGGTCCTAGCCGGCGGAAACAGGGGGAGGGACGCCGCCATGTCCGAAAAGGCCCGCCGCTACGAGTTGCTGCCGATGCCGCGCACGGCCCTGGTCACCGGCGCGGCGAAGCGGGTCGGCCGCGTGATCGCCGAGCGGCTGGCCGCGGACGGATGGGCCGTGGCGGTGCACTACAACGGCTCCGCCGACGCCGCGGAAGAGGTGGTCGCCGGCATCGCCGCCGCCGGCGGGCGGGCGCAGGCATTCCGGGCCGACCTGTCCGACGAGCGGGCGATGCAGGGCCTGGTGCCGCAGGTGGTGCAGGCGCTCGGACCGCTGGGCTGCCTGGTCAACAACGCCTCGACATTCGAGTTCGACGACGCGCTGAGCGCCGACCGGGCGCGCTGGGACCTGCACATGGAGGTCAACCTGCGCGCACCCTTCGTGCTGACGCAGGCCTTCGCCCGGCAGCTGCCGGCCGACCGGCGCGGCCACGTCGTCAACATCGTCGACCAGCGGGTGTTCAACCTGACCCCGTTCTTCACCAGCTACTCGATCAGCAAGGTCGGTCTGTGGGCGATGACGCGCACGCTGGCCCTGGGCCTGGCACCGCGCATCCAGGTCAATGGCATCGGCCCCGGCCCGACCCTGAAGGGGGCCAAGCAGGAGCAGGCGCATTTCGACCGGCAGAACCGGTCGATGCCGCTGGAGCATGGCGCCGAACCGGACGAGATCGCCGACGCGGTGCTGTATCTGCTGGCGGCGCCGTCGGTGACCGGCGCGCTGATCACGGTGGACGGCGGCCAGCATCTCGGCTGGGCCCAGCCCGGCCAGGCGATCAACCCGTTCGATTGACCGCGCCAATATTAACATCCTGCAAGGGTGAAAAGCCGCAACGACTGCGCCCGGTAACCCGGGTTAACGCCGGCATTGCCGACGCTTATGCACAACCGTCAGGATTCGTTCACGATTACGGCACCCGTCTTGTGTCAACGAAATGAAACGCTTTCTTCACCTTGATCAAGAAAAAATACAAATAAAATCAACATGTTATTCCGTTGCACAAAATTTGTTCAATTTTGTGAAACCATCGGAATTCCGCCCGATTCGCCCGATGCCGACGGATTCGCTGACAGGCTTATCCACAGTTGCCGTGGATAACGGCGGCGGCTCCAGGCGATCCGCGCTTTCCGGCGTCGCGCCGTCGCGCCGCTTCGCCGCCGGCCCGTACCGCCCTATGATCGCGCGATGAGTTCCGCACATGAAAACGGGGCGGTCGCGACCAATAACGCGGCAACGATGGCGGGCGGCCGCGCACTGATCCAGGCCAAGCTGCGCACGCTGCCGCAGACGCCGGGCGTCTATCGCATGCTCGACGGCCATGGCGACGCGCTCTACGTCGGCAAGGCCCGCAACCTGCGGCGGCGCGTCACCAACTACACCCAGCTCGCCAAGCTGCCGCACCGGCTGCAGCGCATGGTCTCCGAGACCAAGGCGCTGGAGGTGGTGACCACCCATACCGAGGTCGAGGCGCTGCTGCTGGAGATCAACCTGATCAAGCAGCTGCGGCCGCGCTACAACGTGCTGCTGCGCGACGACAAGTCGTTCCCCTACATCTTCATCCGCGATGCCGACGCCGGGGCCGCGCCCGACGCGCCGGCCCGCTTCCCGCGGGTGATGAAGTACCGCGGCGCGCGCAACCAGCCGGGCGAGTATTTCGGCCCGTTCGCCTCCGCCGGCGCGGTCAACCGGACGCTGAACGCGCTGCAGCGCGTCTTCCTGCTGCGTTCCTGCTCCGACAGCGTGTTCTCGACCCGGTCGCGGCCGTGCCTGCTCTATCAGATCAAGCGGTGCAGCGCGCCCTGCGTCGACCGGATCGACACCGCCGCCTATGGCGAGCTGGTCGCCGAGGCGCGCGCCTTCTTGGCCGGCAAGAGCCAGGACGTGCAGGCGCGGCTGGCCGACGCCATGCAGACCGCCAGCGCGGCCATGGCGTTCGAGACCGCGGCCGCCTATCGCGACCGCATCCGCGCGCTGACCCAGATCCAGGCCCACCAGGACATCAACATCGGCAACCTGGACGAGGCCGACGTGATCGCGGCCCACCAGGCCGGCGGACACACCTGCGTGCAGGTGTTCTTCTTCCGCTCCGGCAGCAACTACGGCAACCGGGCCTATTTCCCGCGCCACGACAAGGACGAGCCGCTCGACCTGGTCCTCGCCGCCTTCGTCGGCCAGTTCTACGAGACGGTGAGCCCGCCGCCGCTGGTGCTGCTGTCGCACGAGCCGGCCGAGGCCGACCTGCTGGCCGAGGCGCTGAGCCTGCGTGCGGAGCGGCGCATCCGCTTCGAGCTGCCGAAGCGCGGACCGAAGCACAACGCCGTGGCCCATGCGCTGCAGAATGCCGAGGCGGCGCTGGGCCGGCGGCTGGCCGAGAGCAGCTCGCAGCGTCGCCTGCTGGAGGGCCTGGCCGACACGCTGGAGCTGGATGCGGCGCCGGAGCGGGTCGAGGTCTACGACAACAGCCACATCCAGGGCACCAACCCCTATGGCGCGATGATCGTCGCCGGGCCGGACGGCTTCATCAAGGCAGCCTATCGCAAGTTCGCCATCCGCAACGTCGCCGCCAAGGGCCGGGCCAGCCTGCCGGACGAGATCGCGGCCGGCGACGACTATGCGATGATGCGCCAGGTGATCGAGCGCCGCTTCGCCCGGGCGATGAAGGAGGACCCGGACCGCAGCCGCGGCCAGTGGCCGGACCTGCTGCTTATCGACGGCGGCAAGGGCCAGCTCGGCGCGGCGCTGGAGGCGATGGGCGAGCTCGGCATCGAGGACGTGGCGGTGGCAGGGGTGTCGAAGGGGCCCGACCGCGACGCCGGGCGCGAGCAGATCCACCTGCCCGGCCGCGCGCAGCCGCTGCTGCTGCCGGAGCGCGACCCGGTGCTCTATTTCATCCAGCGGCTGCGCGACGAGGCGCACCGTTTCGCCATCGGCACGCACCGGGCCAAGCGCAGCGCGCAGATCGCCAAGTCGGCGCTGGACCAGATCCCCGGCATCGGCGCCAAGCGCAAGAAGGCGCTGCTGCTGCACTTCGGTTCGGTGCGCACCATCGAACGCGCCGGCATCGAGGATCTGGAGAAGGCGCCCGGCATCAGCCAGACGGTGGCCCGCAAGGTCTACGACTTCTTCCACGAACGGCAGTGAGCGCCTAGGCTGGCCGTCATGCTGTGGACGCTTCCGAACCTGCTCACCCTCGGCCGGGTGGTTGCCGTGCCGGTGATCGTCGGCCTGATGTTCGTGCCGTCAGACGCGGTGCGCTGGCTGGCGGCCCTGCTGTTCGCCGCTGCCGCCGTCACCGACTGGTTCGACGGCTGGCTGGCCCGCGCCCGCGGCCAGACCTCCGCCTTCGGCCGCTTCCTCGACCCGATCGCCGACAAGGTGCTGGTGATCCTGGTGCTGGTGATGCTGGTCGCCGACGGCACGGTGGCGCACGTCCACGTGGTCGCCGTGCTGGTGATCGTCGCGCGCGAGATCCTGGTCGCCGGCCTGCGCGAGTTTCTCGCCGGCGACTCGGTGGCGATGCCGGTGACCTTCCTCGCCAAGTGCAAGACCACGGTGCAGCTGGTCGCCATCGTCGTGCTGATGGTGGCGCCGATGACCGGACAGGCGGTGCACGTGGTCGGGCTGGTGCTGCTGTGGGCGGCGGCGGCGGCAACCGCCGTCACCGGCGCGGACTATCTGCGCCGTGGCATCGCCCATGTCGTCGCCCGCGACCGGGCCGGGGGCTGACCGCGCACATGCAGGTGTTCGGGATCGTCGGCTGGAGCGGCAGCGGCAAGACCGTGCTGGTCGAGAAGCTGATCGCCCGCTTCGTCGCATGCGGCATCGGCGTCAGCACGATCAAGCACGCGCACCACGCCTTCGATATCGACCGGCCGGGCAAGGACAGCTATCGCCACCGCCAGGCCGGCGCGCAGGAGGTGATGGTGGCCTCGCGCGCCCGCGTCGCGATGGTGCGCGAGCTGCGCGGCGCGCCGGAGCCGACGCTGGACGAACTGCTGGCCCGGCTGATCCCGGTCGACCTGGTGCTGGTCGAGGGCTTCAAGTTCGCCCACCATGCCAAGCTGGAGGTGCACGATCCGGCGCTGGGGCGGCCACCGCTGTGCCGCGACGATCCGCACGTCGTGGCGCTGGCCTGCCCACCGCCGGCGCCGGCGGTCGCGATCCCGGCCTTCGACCGCGACGACGACGCGGCGATCGCGGCGTTCGTCCTGGCGCGGACCGGGCTCGGCTGAGTCGGCCTGTATGGCGTCGTCAGGGCCGGTGCCGCCAATTGTGAACGACACGGATATGGCAATTTTTTTACGAGTGCCTAGAATATGATTGCTGGGTCCAACTTTGTCGGAAGGAGACCACGGATGAGCGAACCAAGCAATCTGGCCGCGCTCCGCGATCAGCACGCACAGCTGCACACGATGATCGAGGAGGAGGAGCGGCGCCTTGCTCCGGACACGCTCAAACTGCACGAGCTCAAGCGACAAAAGCTGAAAATCAAGGACGAGATCGCACAGGCGGCCGCACATTGAAGTCGCAGCGACACACTCGGTAAGGCCATTGCGCCGGCGTATTCTGGGGAACGCCGGCGCATTTTGTGTCTGGGGGTCGCATCGTCGGGCCGCAAGGCCCGACGCCGGCGGCTCGTGGAACCGCGGCGGAGCCGCCGCCGGCCGCATCGCCCGCTGAGGCGCGTGGTTGTCAGCGGGGAAGGCTTTGTCTATTTGTCTGCCTTGGCCGTCGGGCGACGGCCTGGCCGCGGATGTGGCGGAACCGGTAGACGCGCCAGACTCAAAATCTGGTTCTGGTAACAGAGTGAGAGTTCGAGTCTCTCCATCCGCACCATTGCCTGACCTCGCCTCGGGCGCCCGGATGCGCACCGGCCCTGTGGCCGGTACCGGCATCGGCGGGTCGCGCCGCGGCCCGCAGCGGGACGGCCCATGACGCTCAACGTTCTGTTCATCGGCGGCACCGGACAGATATCGCTGTCCTGTGTGGAGGCCGCGGTCGCGGCCGGGCACCGCGTGACCGTGTACAACCGCGGCACCACAGCGGCGACCCTGCCCGACGGCGTGGCGACCGTCGGCGGCGACCTCAACGACGACTCGCAGTATCGCGCGGAGGCGGCGAAGCGCTACGACGTGGTCTGCCAGTTCATCGCCTTCACCGCCGAGCAGGTGCGCCGCGACCTCGCCGTGTTCCGCGGCCAGACCGCCCAGTACGTGTTCATCTCCTCGGCGTCGGCCTACAAGAAGCCGGTCGACGTCTGGCCGATCACCGAGGACGTGCCGCTGGTCAACCCCTATTGGGAATACAGCCGCCGCAAGGCCGAGGCGGAGGCCGCGATCGTCGGCCAGGACGCGGTGCCGTACACCATCGTGCGGCCCAGCCACACGGTCCGCACCCAGCTGCCGACCGCGCTTTCGGAACGCGACCACGCGGCGACGCGGATGCGGCTGAGCCTGCCGGTGATCGTGCCCGGCGACGGCACCAGCCTGTGGACGCTGACCCGGTCGGAGGACCTCGCGGTGCCGTTCGTCGGCCTGTTCGGCAAGCCGGCGGCCCTGGGCGAGGCCTTCCACATCACCAGCGACCGGGCGTTCACCTGGGACCAGATCTATGCCGCCATCGGCCGCGGCGTCGGCGCACAGCCCGACATCGTTCACGTCCCCACCGACAGCCTGGTCCGCTTCGATCCGGAGTGGACCGGGCCGCTGCTGGGCGACAAGGTCCACTCGGTCGTGTTCGACAACAGCAAGGTCAGGGCGGTGGCGGGCGACTTCGCCTGCGCCGAAAGCCTGGACGCGATCCTGGCCGAGCCGCTGCGCTGCTATCGCCAGCGCACCGCCGGCGTGGCGCCGGCGCGCATCGCCCTCGACGACAAGCTCGACGTCATCGTCGCCGCCCAGCGCGCCGTCGGCGCATAGGCTCCGCGGCCGGCCGCGCATCGCCAACCCAGATCTCGCCAGAATCGTCGCCTATGCGGGGGCTTCGCGCCGCCCGGCAGGGCGCGGCGCCTGCAAGGAGTGACGCATGCGATTCGCAAAGCGGCCCGCGCTGGCTTGGCTGACCCTGGGCCTCGGGCTCGCCGGGCCGGCGCAGGCCGACGAGATGCTGTTCGAGGTCGACCTCGCCATCGGCGCACCGGTGGCCCTGGCCGCCGATCCCACCGGCGTCCGCGTCGCGGTGGCGGACGCGACGACCGTGGCAGTGCTCGATGCCGCCGACGGCCGGCCGGTCGCCAGCTTCGCAATCGACGGGTGCTGCATCGCCGACATGGTCTTCGTCGATGTCGAGCGGCTGGCCATCGCGCTCGACGGCGGCGACGGGCCGGCGCCGGCCGCCGGCATGCAGATCCGCGACGCGGCCTCCGGCGCACTGCTCTATGCCGATGCCGGTACCGGCGGTTGCCGGCAGCTCGACTTCTCGGCCCACGGCCTGATGCTGGTCGGCGCCTGCGAGGCCGGCGGCCCGGTCTGGTCGCTGTCCGGCGACGGGCCGGCGCGCACCGCGCTGCTCGGCGACCGGCCGCTGCAGAGCGCGGCGATCGACCCGGGCGGCGAGCTGGCGGTGTTCGCGCCGAGCGCGCTGCCGGCCGCCCGCGGCCCGGCCGAGACCGTGACGCTGTATCAGCTGACTGGCAAGGAGGGCCCGCTGGAGACCTTCGGCCTGTCCGCACCGGTGCTGCACCTGGACTGGGTCGGCGCACCCGACTTCATCGCGGTCACCGCCGACGGCCGGCTCGTCCGACTCGGTTTCGGCGGCGCGGTGACAGACCTGCGCGGCGGCCTCGACCCGGAGACCGCGGCCGGGCTGGAACCCAGCCCCTGGGGCCGGATGATCGCCGGCGACTTCGTAGACGGCGCGCTGATCGCGGCCGGCGACGGCGCTGCCGTCGGCACCGATGCGGCGGTGCCGATGCGCGGCCGCGGGCTGTGGGCCTTCGGCGCGGACTCCCCGGCGCTGTTCTGGCTCGGCCAGCCGCCGACCTACCCGGCGCCGGTGTTGCGGCGTTGGCAGGTCGACGAACCGTTCTGAGCCGGGGGCGACCGGCCGCTCAGCCGTCCGCCCGTGCCCAGTAGCGCAGCTCGCGGCACAGTTTCAGGAACTTCTGCGCGTCCGCCGCCCCGGTCAGGCGCAGGCAGCCGTCGTCCAGCGCATCCGCCACGCCCGACTTCTCGAGCAGCGGTCCCGCAGCCGCGCCGTAGCCGATGAACTTCAGGTGAGCGTGGGCGTCGGCGACGAACTGGCAGGCCGCCGGGTCGTCGGCGAGCTGGCGCGCGCCATCCGCGGAAGGCACGATCGCCACCGCGTCGAACAGCACCGACGGGCCGCCGCCGATCTTCTCGTCGCCGGCGATCCGGCTGCCGTCGGCGGCTTCGATGCCGCCCACCTGCGGCACGACCATGGCGACGGTGGCGCCGGCGTCGGCCGCCGCCGCGCGCAGCGCGGCGAGCAGCGCGCCGTCGGCGCCGTCGGTGGCCAGGATGCCGAGCTTGCGCCCGCCGAAGCTGCCCGCGGCGTTCCGGAGGATGCTGAGCGCCGGCGACTCCGGCAGGTCGACCACGGCCCGCGCCGGCCTGGCGGCTGCCGGCATCGCGTCCAGCCGCAGGCCGTCGCACACGCGCCGTGCCAGCGTCTCGTCGATCACCCGCAGATGGCCGACCATGCGGGCGCGGATGGCCACGGTCTTCACCTTCGACAGCTCGAACACCAGTGCGTCGGCGATGTGCGCCTGCTCCAGCGCGGTCTGGCTGCGGTAGAACTGGCGGGCCTGGCTGTAGTGGTCGGCGAAGGTCTCCGACCGCACCCGGCGCCTCGGCCCCGTCACCGCCGCCTCGAACGAGCGGAAGCCGGTGTTCGGGTCCTCCCGCGGCCCGCCTTCGGCGCCGCCCCAGCTGTTCGGCTCGTAGTTCGCGCGGCCCTGCGGGTTGGCCATCGCCATGTGCCCGTCCTGCTGGAAGCTGTGCATCGGGCATTTCGGCGCGTTGACCGGAATGTGGGTGAAGTTCGGGCTGCCCAAGCGCTTCAGCTGCGTGTCGAGATAGGAGAAGTTGCGTCCCTGCAGCAGCGGGTCGTCGGTGAAGTCGATGCCGGGCACGATGTTCTGGGTGCAGAAGGCGACCTGCTCGGTTTCGGCGAAGAAGTTGTCGACGACGCGGTCGAGCACCAGCCGGCCGACGATGCGGATCGGCACCTCCTCCTCCGGGATCAGCTTGGTCGGGTCGAGGACGTCGAACCCGAACCGCTCGGCGGCGTCGTCGTCGAACAGCTGCAGGCCCAGCTCCCACTCGGGGAAGTCGCCCGCGCCGATCGCATCCCACATGTCGCGGCGATGGAAGTCGGGGTCGGCGCCGTTGATCTTGACCGCCTCGTCCCACACCACCGACTGCATGCCCTGCTTCGGCTTCCAGTGGAACTTGACGAAGGTCGACCTGCCCTTGGCGTTGACCAGCCGGAATGTGTGGACGCCGAAGCCCTCCATGAACCGCAGCGAGCGGGGGATCGTCCGGTCGGACATGATCCACATCACCATGTGCATCGCCTCGGGCGTCAGCGAGATGAAGTCCCAGAAATTGTCGTGCGCGGTCTGCGCCTGCGGAAAGCCGCGGTCGGGCTCCGCCTTGGCGGCGTGGATCAGGTCGGGGAACTTGATCGCGTCCTGGATGAAGAATACCGGGATGTTGTTGCCGACGATGTCCCAGTTGCCCTGCCGCGTGTACAGCTTGACCGCGAAGCCGCGCACGTCGCGGGCCAGGTCGGGTGAGCCCTTGCTGCCGGCGACGGTGGAGAAGCGCACGAAGGCGGGCGTGCGTTCGCCCTTGCGCTGGAAGATGTCCGCGGCGGTGATGTCGGCCAACGCCCGGGTGGTCTCGAAATAGCCGTGCGCGCCATAGCCGCGGGCGTGCACCACCCGCTCGGGGATGCGCTCGTGGTCGAAGTGGAACAGCTTCTCGCGCAGGTGGAAGTCTTCCAGCAGGGTCGGGCCGCGCCCGCCGGCCTTCAGCGAGTTCTGGTCGTCCGCGACCGGCACGCCCTGCTGCGTCGTCAGCGCCGGTACGTCGCGGCCGGCGGTCTGGTGGATCTCGCCGCCTTCTCCGACCTTGCCCGCCGCCTTGCCTCCAGCCCCGGATTTGCCGCCCCGTCCGGCCGTCGATGCCATCGCGTCCTCCCTGCCTGCACAATTGTCGTGGTGCTGGCAGAACGCGCCAGCCGGCGGGCCGTTCCCGGGCGGGTCGAAACCGTTCCGGATCGCGCCGTCCGCGCGCAGAAGTGAGCGCGCAGCCGCTTGCGCGGCGCCCGGCCATCTGGTTGCATCCGGCGATGATTCGCACCCTTGCCAGCCTTTTACTGGCGGCCGCGGCGCTCGCCGCGCCGCCGGCCGCCAGCGCCACCGAGTTCGACCGCGAGGCGGTCATCGGCTATCTGCTCGACAACCCGGACGTGATCCTGGAGGCGATCGACCGCTACGAGGGCGCGCAGAAGGTGGCGGCGCACCGCGACGCGCTGTTCGCGACGGCGGGCGACCCGGTCGGCGGCAATCCCGACGGCCGCATCGTGCTGGTCGAGTTCTCGGACTACAACTGTCCCTATTGCCGGGCGATGCTGCCGGCGCTGAAGCGGCTGATGGCCGAGGAGCCGGAGCTGCGGCTGGTCTACAAGGAGATGCCGATCCTGGCGCCGGAGAGTTGGTATGCGGCCCAGGTGGCGCTGACCGCCAATGAGCAGGGCCTGTACGGCGAATTCCACGAGGCGATGTTCGGCGTCGGCGCCCGCAACCGGGAGCTGGTCGACACCATCGCCGAACTGGTCGGCGTCGACGTCGCGGCCGGCGGGCCGCTCACCCGCTTCGACCCGCAGATCAACGCCAACCTCGGGCTCGGCCAGGACCTCGGCACCGACGGCACGCCGACCTTCGTGATCGGAAGCCGCATCCTGGTCGGCGACGTCGGCTACGACACGCTGAAGGCGGCGATCGAAGCCGAGCGGGCGCGCCTGGGCCTTTAGGAGACGGGCGGTCGCGGGCCGGTGCGCCGCGCCGGCGGTCGTGTTGACACGACGCGGAGCCGGGGTGTAGTTCAATTTCTGAACATGGACCGCGTCGGCGCCGGAAGGGCCTGGAATCCCGATGTCCCAGGATAATGTGCTGCGGCAGCTGCTGGAGGAGATCCAGCAGGATCCGGCCGTCTCGCAACGCAAGCTGGCGTCCAGCCTCGGCCTGTCGATCGGCTCGGTCAACTGGCACCTGAAGCGCTGCGCCGGCAAGGGCTGGATCAAGCTGCGCCAGGCGCCGGTCAAGCGCTACCTGTACTACCTGACGCCCGAGGGCTTCGGCGAGAAGGCGCGGCTGACCGCCGAGTTCCTGCGGGTGTCGTTCGACATCCTGCGCGTCGGCCGCCAGCAGTACGAGGCGCTGACCGCGCTGTGCGAGGCCAACGGCTGGTCCGACGTCGCGCTGCTCGGCGACAGCGAGCTGGCGGAGCTGGCGATGCTGGTGATGTCGCGCAGCGAGACCGTGCGCGCCCATTGCGTGCTCGATCCCCGCTCCACGCGCAGCCGCTGCGCCGGGCTGCCGGTCGTGACCGGGCCGGAGCAGGTGCTGGCGCAGATGCCCGCCGGCCGGCTTGATGCGCTGGTCGGCACCCATTTCGAGGTGCGGCTGCCGAAGCGCTACGACCTCGACGCGCTGCGCACGGCTCTGGCGCTCGACGCGCAGCAGCTGCTCATCCCCCCCTTCATCCACTAGGTTCCGGGAAGATCGCCCATGTGGCTTGCCGTCAACACCCATGCCAACGCGGAGGACACCGCCATCAGCAACCTGGAGCGGCAGGCCTATGCCTGCTATTGCCCCAAGGTTGCAGTGCAGCGTCGCCACGCCCGCAAGGTCGAGACGGTGCGACGGCCGTTCTTCCCCGGCTATGTCTTCGTCGACGTCGCCAGCCGCGACGGGATCTGGCGGCCGATCATGTCGACCGTCGGCGTGCGTGCGGTGGTGCGCTTCGGCGAGCGGCTGGGCATCGTGCCGGCCGGCCTGGTCGAGACGTTGCGCGCGCGCGAGGCCGAGGGCGACCTGCGCGCCCACGGCGTGCGCGACCGGTTCCGGCTGGGCCAGGAGGTGCGCTTCGACGGCACCGCCTTCCACGACCTGGTCGGCCGGATCGTCGCCATCGACCCGCGCGACCGCATCTGGGTGCTGCTCGACCTGCTGCAGCGCACCGTGAAGGTGGCGGCGCTGCCGCAACATCTGGTCGCGGCCTGACGCGGCCGGCGGCCGGTCGGCCGTCGCATCGCTGGCCCGAAGGGCGGGAATCCATGCACCCCTATCTGCGCATGCTCGAGGCCGAAAGCATCGCCATCCTGCGCGAGGTGGCGGCCGGCTTCGCCAACCCCGTGCTGATGTACTCGATCGGCAAGGATTCCTCGGTGCTGCTGCACCTCGCGCGCAAGGCGTTCCACCCCGCGCCGGTGCCGTTCCCGCTGCTGCACATCGACACCACCTGGAAGTTCCGCGACATGATCGCGTTCCGCGACCGCACCGCGGCGGAGCTGGGCGTGCGGCTGATCGTGCACACCAACGAGGCCGGCCGCGCCGAGGGCCTGTCGCCGGTCACCCACGATTCGGTCACCTACACCGACGTGATGAAGACCCAGGCGCTGCGCCAGGCGCTCGACCTCTACCGCTTCGACGCGGCCATCGGCGGCGCCCGCCGCGACGAGGAGGCGTCGCGCGCCAAGGAGCGGATCTTCTCGCACCGCGACGCCAACCACCGCTGGGACCCGCGCCAGCAGCGGCCCGAGCTGTGGCAGCTGGCCAACACCGCGCTGGCGCCCGGCGAGTGCATGCGCGTGTTCCCGCTGTCGAACTGGGGCGAGCTCGACGTCTGGCGCTACATCGCCGCCGAGGACATCCCGGTGGTGCCGCTGTATTTCGCGACCGACCGGCCGGTGGTGGAGCGCAAGGGCGCGCTGATCATGGTCGACGACGAGCGGCTGCCGCTGGAACCCGGCGAGACGCCGCAGATGCGGGCGGTGCGGTTCCGCACGCTCGGCTGCTATCCGCTCAGCGGCGCGGTCGAGTCCGAGGCGCGCACGCTGGCCGAGGTGATCGCTGAAATGGAAGCCACCCGCCAGTCGGAACGCCAGGGCCGGCTGATCGACCACGACCAGTCGGGCTCGATGGAGAAGAAGAAGCAGGAGGGCTATTTCTGATGGCCGCCGCGGCTGCACCCATAACGGTCGCCGACGCGCCCGCGCTGGTCCGCGTCGTGGTCTGCGGCAGCGTCGACGACGGCAAGAGCACCCTGATCGGCCGCCTGCTGTGGGACTGCGACGTGGTGCCCGACGACCAGGCGGCGAAGCTGCGCAGCGACAGCGCCAAGTTCGGTCGCGCCGGCGACGGGCTCGACTACTCGCTGCTGCTCGACGGTCTGCTGGCCGAGCGCGAGCAGGCGATCACCATCGACGTCGCCTATCGCTATCTCGCCGTCGGCGCGAGCCGCCTGATCATCGCCGACGTGCCGGGCCACGAGCAGTACACCCGCAACATGGCCACCGGCGCCTCGCAGGCCGAGGTGGCGATCGTGCTGGTCGACGCCCGCCAGGGCGTGGTGCGCCAGACCCGGCGCCACACCAACATCCTCTCGGTGCTGGGCGTGCGCGCGGTGGTGCTGGCGGTGAACAAGATGGACCTGGTCGGCCGCGACCGGGCGGCGTTCGACCGGATCGTCGAGGACTACCGCGCCCATGCCGGGCGGATGGGCATCGCGCAGATCGCCGCGGTACCGGTGGTGGCGCCGGAGGGCGCCAACATCGTGCGCAACGAGGGCGGCATCGCCTGGTACGACGGGCCGTCGGTGCTGGAGGCGCTGCTGCGGCCGGCACCGGGATCCGACCGGACCGAGCGGCCGTTCCGCATGCCGGTGCAGCTGGTCAACCGGCCCAACGTCGCCTTCCGCGGCTATTGCGGCACCGTCGCCGCCGGCCGGGTGGCGCCGGGCGACCGGGTCACGGTGGTGCCGGGCGGACGCGAGACGACGGTGGCCCGGGTGCTCGCCTTCGAAGGCGCGCGCGCGGCGGCCGAGGCGGGCGACGCGGTGACGCTGGAGCTTGCCGACGACGTCGACATCGGCCGCGGTGCCATCCTGGCCGCGCCCGACGACGCGCCGCACCTGGCCGACCAGTTCGCCGCCACCCTGATCTGGCTGGACGAGAAGCCGATGCTGCCCGGCCGGCGCTATCGCATCAAGCTCGGCTCCGGCGCCGAGACCGGTGCGGAGGTCACCACGCTGAAGCACCGCATCGACGTGGAGACGCTGGACAACCAGGCCGCGCGCACGCTGGATGCCAACGACATCGGTTTCTGCAACCTGATGCTGGACCGCCCGGTGGCCTTCGACGCCTATGCCGACAACCGCACCACCGGCGCCTTCATCCTGATCGACCGGGTCAGCAACCGCACCGTCGGCGCCGGCATGATCGCCTTCGCGCTGCGGCGGGCCGAGAACCTGACCTGGCAGGCGCTGGACGTGACCGTGGCCGAGCGGGCGCGGCTGAAGGGCCAGCGGCCCTGCGTGCTGTGGTTCACCGGCCTGTCGGGCGCTGGCAAGTCGACCGTCGCCAACCTGGTCGAGCGCCGGCTGCACGCGATGGGCCGGCACAGCTATGTGCTGGACGGCGACAACGTGCGCCACGGCCTGAACCGCGACCTCGGCTTCACCGAGGCCGACCGGGTCGAGAACGTCCGCCGGGTCGGCGAGGTCGCCCACCTGTTCGTCGACGCCGGCCTGATCGTGATCGCGGCGCTGATCTCGCCCTATCGCAGCGACCGGCGCATGGTGCGCGAGATGGTGCCGCAGGGCAGCTTCGTCGAGGTGTTCGTCGACACCCCGCTGGAGGTCTGCGAGCGGCGCGACCCCAAGGGCCTCTATGCCAAGGCGCGCGCCGGCCAGATCGCCAACTTCACCGGCATCGGCGCGCCCTACGAGGCGCCGGAGCAGCCTGAGATCCACCTGCACGGCGGATCGCGCCCGCCCGAGGAGCTGGCCGAGCTGGTCGTCCAGCACCTGGTCGAAGGCGGCTACGTCTAGGCGCCGTGTGCCGCGCCTGCGGCGACCGGTTGCCGCCCGCGGCCCCGTCACTGCAATATGAAGCGTTGTGACGGGCATTGCGGGGGCCGGATCGCCACATGCGCGCGATGAACGAGCTCTCGCCGCGGCCTGCCGGCTTCCGGATGATCCTGGGCGATCGCCGCAGCACCGCGCTGCCGGCGCGCATCCGCGCCGCGATCGGCCGGCAGCAGGACCGGGCGGAGCGGCTGATCGGCCTGGTCCAGCTCGGCGTCGTCGTCATGTTCGGCGTGCTCTATTTCCTGTCGCCGACCACCTATCCCGCCGACGTGCGCTTCGTGCCGGTGCCCTATGCCCTGGCGCTGTATTTCTGCTTCACGCTGATCCGGGTGGCGCTCTCGTTCCGGCTGCGCCTGCCCGACTGGTTCCTGATGCTGTCGATCCTGATCGACATCGGGCTGTTGATGACGCTGATCTGGTCGTTCCACCTGCAATATGTGCAGCCGCCCAGCTTCTATCTGAAGATCCCGACGCTGCTCTACGTGTTCATGTTCATCTCGCTGCGCACGCTCCGCTTCGAGCCGCGCTTCGTCGCCGCCGCCGGCATCACCGCGGCCGCCGGCTGGGCGATTCTGGTCGCCTATGCCGCGACCTACGACGAGGGCGGCACCATGGTCACCCGCGACTTCGTCGAATACATGACCCAGAACGCGATCCTGATCGGGGCGGAGTTCGACAAGATCATCTCGATCCTGGTGGTGACCGGGATCCTGGTGGTGGCCCAGGTCCGCGCCCGCCGCCTGCTGGTGCAGGCGGTGGCCGAGGGCCAGGCGGCGGCGGACCTGTCGCGCTTCTTCGATTCCAGCCTCGCCACCCAGATCCGCAGCGCCGAGACCGAGATCGCCGCCGGCGAGGGCCAGGCCCGCGACGGCGCGGTGATGTTCATCGACATCCGCGGATTCTCCGCCCTGTCTGCCCACTACGAACCGACCGCGCTGATCCGGCTGCTGGCCGAATACCAGGCCCGCGTGGTGCCGGTGATCCAGGCCCATGGCGGGCTGATCGACAAGTTCCTCGGCGACGGCGTCATGGTCACCTTCGGCATCGCCGCCGACAGCGCCACCTACGCCGCCGACGCGCTGCGCGCCGCCGAGGCGGTGATCGTCACGGTCGACCGCTGGAACGCCGAGCGCGCCGCCGCCGGCGACCGCCCGATCGTGGTCAATGCCGCGGTCGCGTCCGGCCGTGTCGTGTTCGGCGCGGTCGGCGACGCCACCCGGCTGGAATACACCGTGATCGGCGCCGCGGTGAACCTGGCGGCAAAGCTGGAGAAGCATGCCAAGGCAGAGGCGGTGCGCGCCCTGGCCACGGCGGAGGCCTACGACATCGCCGTCGCCCAGGGCTTCGCACCGGCCGGCCCGATCGAGCGCCGGCCGCAGCGCCGGGTGCAGGGTATCGACCAGCCGATCGATCTGGTCGCATTGGTGCCCTAGGCCGCCCCCGCTAGGATGCCTTCGGTACGGAGGCAGCGAGAAAAGGGGGGCGCGGATGTTCGCGCAGATCGACGGACTGTTGAGCCCGCAGCAGCTGGAACGCCTGCGCGGGCTGGTGACGCAGACCCAGTTCGACGACGGGTCCGCGACGTCGGGCCGGATCGCGGCCGGCCGCAAGCGCAATCTGCAGATGCGCGCGACCGGCGAACCGGCGCAGCAGGCGGCCGTGATGGTGCAGCAGGCGGTGCTGTCCAGCGACGAGTTCGTCCGGCTGACCGTGCCGCGCCGGCTGCACCTGGCCTTCAACCGCTACGAGCCCGGGATGGAATACGGCGCCCATTTCGACGCCGGCGTGGTCGGCGCCAGCATGGAGCGGGCGCTGCGCACCGACATCTCGATGACCCTGTTTCTCAATCATCCCACCGACTACGACGGTGGCGTGCTGCACATCGATACGGCCTTCGGCGAGCAGGAGATCAAGCTGCCGGCCGGCAGCGCCATCCTCTATCCCGGCAACCTGCGCCACTGGGTCACGCCGGTGACGCGCGGCGCGCGGCTGGCCGCCTTCGGCTGGGTGCAGTCGATGGTGCGCAATGCCGAACAGCGCCGCATCGTCAGCGACCTCAACCTGCTGCGCCGGCGCCTGGCCGAGACCGAGGCCGACGAGGAGCTGCAGCAGCTGGCCTCGTGCGGCTACCAGGATCTGCTGCGCCAGTGGGCGGACCTGTAGGATCCGTGCCGCGGCCGACGCTGTCGTCGGGCGCTCCGGCGAATCCGCGCCTTCACCGCGCCTTAATGTGATCCGATCAGCATCGACAGCCGACGCGGCGAGCGGATATTGAGGGGCCGAAGCCTGCCACCGGCGCGCGCCGCGCACTCGGCAGGCCTCGCGGAAGGGAATGCAGCCATGGCGTTGCGGAACATCCTTGTCGCCACCATCGCCGCCGTCGCGTTTGCCGGCAGCACAGGGGCGGCGACGCCGCCTCCGGCCGCCCCCGGCTCCGGGTCCGCGCCGCACGCGGCGCGCGAGCATGAGCCGCTGCTCTACGACAACATCGTGCTGAACTGGAACGAGGCGATGCTGGCGGCGGTGCGGGCCAACCCGCCGCGGCCGACCGTCACCGCGCGCAACCTGCACATCGTGCACACCGCCATCTACGACGCCTGGGCCGCCTATGACGCGGTCGCGCTCGGCACGCGCTACGGCGATGCGCTGCGCCGGCCGGCGGCGGAGCGGACCGAGGCCAACATGGCGGCGGCGCTGAGCTATGCCGCGCACCGCGCCGCGTCCGCACTTTATCCGCAGCAGCAGGCGATCTTCGATGCGATGATGGCCGCCCAGGGCCTTCAGCCGGACCGGACCGACCATGACCCGGCGACGCCGGCCGGCGTGGGCAACCTGGCCGCCGACGCGGTGCTGGCCTACTGGGCCGAGGACGGCTCCAACTGGCAGAACAACTTCGCCGACACCACCGGCTATGCGCCGGTCAACGCGCCCGAGCTGTCGCCCACCGACGCCGCCTTCGATCCGAATCGCTGGCAGCCGCTGATCGTGCCGACCGGGTCGGTGCGCGACGAGCACGGCAACCCGGTCGTCTCCGCCGACCCGGCATCCTTCCGGGTGCAGGCGGCGCTGACGCCGCAATGGGGCCAGGTGCGGCCGTTCGCCATGCCCAGCGGCGACGCTGTGCGGCCGCCGGCCCCGCCGGTCTATGGCGACATGAGCCCCTATGTCGACGCGCTGGGCCGCGAGACCACCAACCACCAGGCCTGGCTCGACCAGTATGGCGAGGTGCTGGTGCTGACAGGTGCGCTCGACGACCCGCAGACCGGCGCGCCGCGCCGCTGCATCGCCGAGTTCTGGGCCGACGGCCCCCGCTCCGATACGCCGCCGGGTCACTGGAACCAGATCGCGCAGGGCATCGCGCTGCGCGACGGCTACGGCATCGGCGAGGCCGCGCTGCTGTACTTCGCCCTGACCGGCGCGCTGCACGACGCGGCGATCGCCGCCTGGGACGCCAAGTTCCACTACGACTCCGACCGGCCGATCACCGCGATCAGGCACGAATGGGGCGATCAGACGGTGGTGTCCTGGGTCGGCCCGAACCGCGGCGTCCACGCCATGCCCGGCGCCGACTGGCTGCCCTATCAGGAACCGACGTTCCTGACCCCGCCGTTCCCCGAATACGTCTCCGGCCACAGCACCTTCAGCATGGCGGCGGCGACGGTGATCGCCAGCTTTGCCGGGACCGACCGGTTCTACGACCCCGACAACCCGACCGAGATCGTGCTCGACCTCGACGACGAGCCCGGCCCGGACGTGCTCGGCCGCTTCGTCGATTCGGACCTGGCGTTCGAGCGCTATGACGGGCCGGACCTCGTGCTGATCTGGCCGACCCTGTTCGATGCCGCCCGCCAGGCCGGCGACTCTCGGCTCTACGGCGGCATCCATATCCAGGACGCCAACCTGCGCGGCCAGGAAATGGGCCGCGAGGTCGGTGCGATGGCACTGAACCGGGCGGCAAGCTTCTTCGACGGTACCGCGGTGATCGACGCGCCGGCCTCGCTGGCCGCGCCGCCGCAGCCGCCGCTCTGAGGCGGGGATGGCGATCCCGGTCGTCGACCTGGCCGGCGCCGCCGGCCCCGACGCCCGCAAGATCGCCGACCGGATCGGCGCGGCCTGCCGCGATGTCGGGTTCTTCGCCATCGTCAATGCCGGCGTGCCGCGCGCGGTGGAGGCCGCCGCGTGGGATGCCGCCCGCGCCTTTTTCGACCTGCCGCTGGCCGACCGCCTGGCGGCGCAGGTGCATTATCCCGGCTATCCCTATGGCTATGTACCCTATCTCGGCGAGGGGCTGGCCTATTCGCGCGGCGAGGCGACCCCGCCCGACCTGAAGGAAAGCTTCTCCTGCGCCTTCGTCGCGGCGGCGGTGGGGCCGACGGCCGACCCCGACGCTACCTTCGCGCACTGCCCCAATCTGTGGCCGTCCGCGCTGCCGGGATTCGCCGCCGCGATGGAGGCCTACTACCGCGCGATGGCGGCGCTGGCCGCGCGGCTGATGGGCCTGTTCGCGCTGGCGCTCGACCTGCCGCACGACTTCTTCGCGCCCGCGATCGACCGCCACATCAGCGCGCTGCGCATCCTCAACTACCCGGAGCCGGAGCGGACGCCGGCGCCGGGCCAGATCCGCGCCGGCGCCCACACCGACTACGGCAGCCTCACCGTGCTGCGCCAGCAGGCGGCGCCCGGCGGGCTGCAGGTGCAGGGGCCGGACGGGGGCTGGCTGGACGTGCCGGCACTCGACGACGGCTATGTGGTCAACCTCGGCGACCTGATGCAGCGCTGGACCAACGACCGCTGGCGGTCGACCCTGCACCGGGTGGTCAATCCGCCGCCCGATGCCCGTGGCCGCAGCCGGCGCCAGTCGATCGCCTTCTTCCACCAGCCGAACTGGGATGCCGAGATCGCCTGCCTGCCGTCCTGCCTGGCGCCCGGCGAGACGCCGCGCCATCCGCCGGTCCGCTCCGGCCCGCACCTGATGGCGAAATACCGCAGCACGGTGGCGTTCGAGCCGGCCGCCGGGGCGCGGCCGGTGTGACAGCTTACCGGATGATGTCGGGACCGCGGCGGCCGGGCTGCGCCGGCGCAGGTCCCGCTGTCGAGACGGCATGACGATGGCGCGACGCAACCGCACGACCCGACTGCCGGCCCCCTACCTGAAGACCATCGGTCTCAGGGCCGATGCGATGGCGGCGAACACGGGCTATCCCTTCGACCTGCCCTGGCTGCAGGACCCGGCATTCACGCTCGCCTTCACCACGCCTGTGACCATCGTCATCGGCGAGAACGGCACCGGCAAGTCGACCCTGATCGAGGCGATCGCCGCCGTCGCCGGCTATGACGAGGCCGGCGGCGGCAAGGGCTACCGTCCGGTCGACCACAGCCGGGCGATCGACCGCAACGGCGGCCTGCTGGCCGCTGCGCTGCGCGCGGCCTGGCTGCCGAAGGTCACCAATGGATGGTTCTTCCGCGCCGAATCCTTCTTCTCGGTGGCGCGTTATCTCGACGAGGCCGCGCTCGACGACCCGTCGGCCGTTCCGCCCGACTTCCTGTCGTGGTCGCATGGCGAGGGCTTCATTCGCTTCTTCGAGGAGCGGATGAGGTACCAGGGCATCTATTTCATGGACGAGCCGGAAAGCGCGCTGTCGCCGACCCGGCAGATCGAATTGCTCCGCGTCCTCGACGGCGTGCAGCGAAGCGCACGGGCCCAGGTCATCATGGCGACGCACTCGCCGATCCTGATGGCCCTGCCTGGGGCCCGCCTGCTCGAGATCACCCGCCGCGGAATCGCCGAGATCGCGTTGGCGCAGACCCGGCACTTCCGGCTCTATCGGGCCTTCATCGCCGATCCCGAGGGCTTCGTCGCCGAGGCCCTGCGCGATCCCGAGGCGTTGCGGTTCTGAGGCGAGCTGAGGGAAAAGCGGCGCCCTGCGGGCAGGCGCGTCGGCTCAGGTGTCGAGGAAGCTACGCAGCTTGCGGCTGCGGCTGGGGTGCTTCAGCTTGCGCAGCGCCTTCGCCTCGATCTGGCGGATGCGCTCGCGGGTGACGCTGAACTGCTGGCCGACCTCTTCCAGGGTGTGGTCGGTGTTCATGCCGATGCCGAAGCGCATGCGCAGCACGCGCTCCTCGCGCGGGGTCAGCGTGGCCAGCACCCGCGTGGTGGTCTCGCGCAGGTTGCCCTGGATGGCGGCGTCCAGCGGCAGCACCGCGTTCTTGTCTTCGATGAAGTCGCCGAGGTGGCTGTCCTCCTCGTCGCCGATCGGCGTCTCCAGGCTGATCGGCTCCTTGGCGATCTTCAGCACCTTGCGCACCTTGTCGAGCGGCATCATCAGCTTCTCGGCCAGCTCCTCGGGCGTCGGCTCGCGGCCGATCTCGTGCAGCATCTGGCGCGAGGTGCGCACCAGCTTGTTGATCGTCTCGATCATGTGCACCGGGATGCGGATGGTGCGGGCCTGGTCGGCGATCGAGCGGGTGATCGCCTGGCGGATCCACCATGTCGCGTAGGTCGAGAACTTGTAGCCGCGGCGGTACTCGAACTTGTCCACCGCCTTCATCAGGCCGA
Organism: Alphaproteobacteria bacterium; assembly: GCA_041396705.1. Lineage (NCBI taxonomy): Bacteria > Pseudomonadati > Pseudomonadota > Alphaproteobacteria > Alphaproteobacteria bacterium. The sequence continues at coordinate 4,185 of JAWKYB010000006.1, read as the reverse complement.
TGTTGCCTTCCTGGATCAGGTCGAGGAACTGCAGGCCGCGGTTGGTGTATTTCTTGGCGATGGAGATCACCAGGCGCAGATTGGCCTCGACCATCTCCTTCTTCGCCACCGTGGCCTCGCGCTCGCCCTGCTGCACGGTCTGCACGATGCGGCGGAACTCGCCGACCTGCAGGCCGACGGCGGCGGAGATCTCGGCCACCTGCTGGCGCAGCGCGCCACGGAGATACCGTGGCGCTCCAATACAGGCCTTCCAGTTCTTCTCGCCGGACCTCGCCCATGCGCTCGGCCCAGTTCGGGTCGGCTTTCGCTGCCGAAATAGGAATCGAGGAAGGCGGTGCGGTCGATGCTGCACCGGGTGGCGAGGCGCAGCAGCTGGCCTTCGATCGTCACCAGCCGGCGGTTGCGGCCATAGAGCTCGTCGACCAGCTGCTCGATGCGCTGGTTGTTGAGGTGCACGTCCTCCATCAGCGTCACCAGCTGCTTGCGCAGCTTGGCGTATTTGTCCTCGAGCTTCTTGCCGGTCTCCTCGCCGGCCTGGGCGGCCTCCAGCCGCTGTTCCTGCAGCTTGTGCAGCTTGGCATAGGTCGAGGCGATCTGGTCGAAGTTGGCCAGCACCTTGGGCGCCAGCGCCGCTTCCATCGGGCGCGAAGCGAGATGTTGCCTCGTCGGCCTCGTCGTCCTCGTCGTCCTCGGGCCGGGCGACCGGCTCGCCGTCGGCGTCGACCGCCATGTCGTTGGCGGGGCTCGCCGGGGCCGGGGCCGCCGGCGCCGCAGGCCGGGCGGCCGGTGCCGGCGCGGGTGCCGGCGCCGCCGCTGTGGCCCGCCGCCGCCCTGGCCGCCGCCATAGGTGGCATCCAGGTCGATGATGTCGCGCAGCATCATCTTGCCTTCCAGCAGGCGTCCCGCCAGAACAGCAGGTTGCGGATGGTCAGCGGGCTCTCGCAGATGCCGCCGATCATCTCTCGCGGCCGGCCTCGCTGTGCGCTTGGCGATGGCGATCTTCGCCCTCGCGCGACAGCAGCTCCACCGAACCCATCTCACGCAGGTACATGCGGACCGGGTCGTCGGTACGGCCCAGATCCGTCGCTGGCCTTGGCCTCGAAACGCTCGGCCAGTTCGTCGCTCTTGGCTGCGCCGTCGTCGGCCTCGCCCTCGACCACGTTGATGCCCAGCTCGGACAGCATCGCCAGCGTGTCCTCGATCTCCTCCGCGCTCATCTGGTCGGAGGGCAGGGCCGCATTGATCTCGTCGTAGGTAACGAAGCCGCGTTCCTTGCCGCGCTGGACAAGCTTCTTCACCGCGGCGGCGGCATCCATCAGCGGGCCGTCGCTGTCCTCGCGGGTCTCGGGCGTCTCAGCGCTGGTCGCAGCCTTGCTTGCCATATTCGTTACCTGCCTTGCCAATCGAAATGCACGGCCGCACGCGGCCGTGCTGGTCCGTGTTACTGCTTGCCCGATGTGTGGATCGGCCCGGCGTCCTGATCGGAGGAGCCGGCCGCGCGCCCGCGGCGCACCGCCTGGGCCACCGCGTCGAGGCGAAGCATCGACCGCTGGTCGAAATCCCGTCGGAAATCGCTCCTTGCCTGGTCCAGGGTCGATTCCTCACTCTTCGCTTCCAGGTCGCGCAAACAGGCATACCACCCGCGCACCGCTTCCTCCGCCGTGGCCTCGCGCCACGCGAATCGGTCGGGTACCCGGGTCGTACGACCTGTCAGACTGTCGACGGTCCGATCGAAACCGCATCGCCTTAGATGGTTTTCAAGCGCGGACCTGTCAATCCGAGATTCGCCGCCGGCGCCACTTTCCACACCGTGGTCCTGGCCCAGCCAGGCGACGATGGCGTCTCGCAGCCGCGCCAGCTCCGCGTCGGCGATCGGCAGGCCGGACAGCGGCTCGTAAACCGCCTCGCCGATTTCGGGGTGATTGATCAGCGCCGCCAGCGCCGCACGTACCGGGCGGCTGCGCTGGTCGGCCAGACGCTGGTCGCGGTCGGGACGGGCGATGGCAGCCGGCCGCGGCGCCGCGGCCGGCTGGCGCGGGCGGCCGATGCCGCGTCGCGGCGCGCGCAGCAGCGTGTAGAAGCGGTCGCGCAGCATGCGGTCGTAGTGCTGGCGCACGGCCGGATCGGCGATGCGGGCGGCGCGGCGGCCGAGCTCGGCCTGCACGGCGGCCCGCTGTTCCGGCGTGTCGATGCGGCGGCCGGCCAGCGCCCCGCCCCAGACCAGGGCGAGCAGCGGGGCAGTGCGGCCGAGCGCGCGCGCCAGCCCGGCGGCCCCGGCGGTGCGCAGCAGGCTGTCCGGGTCCTCGCCCGGCGGCAGCGCGACGAAGCGCAGCGACTTGGCCGGCTTCAGGTGCGGCAGTGCGCGCTCCGCCGCCCGCGCCGCGGCGCGGCGGCCGGCGGCGTCGCCGTCGAAGCACAGCACCGGCTCGTCCGCCATCCGCCACATCAGCTCCAGCTGGCGCTCGGTCATTGCCGTGCCCAGCGGCGCCACCGCGTGCGGGTAGCCGGCCCGGTGCAGCGCGATCACGTCCATGTAGCCCTCGACCGCGATCACCGTTCCGGCGCCGCGGGCGGCGGCGCGGGCGCGCTGCAGGTTGTACAGCAGCTGGCCCTTGTGGAAGACCTCGGTGTCCGGCGAGTTCAGGTACTTGGCCGGCGAATCGCCCAGCGCACGGCCGCCGAAACCGACGATCCGCCCGCGCTCGTCGGCGATCGGGAAGGTGATGCGGTCGAAGAAATAGTCGCGCAGCGGGCCGCCGTCGTCCGGCCGCTTCATCAGGCCGGCGGCGACCAGCTGGTCGTCGCCGATGCCGGTCTTGGCCAGCGCTGCCTTCAGCCGGCCGCGTCCGTCCGGCGCGAAGCCGAGCCGGAAGGCGGCGATCGCCTCGGCATCGAGGCCGCGGCCGGCCAGATAGGCCCGCGCGTTCGTCGCGTCCGGCGCCGCCAGCTGGGCCTGGAACCAGGTGCAGGCGGTCTCCAGCACGTCGTGCAGGCTCTGGCGGCGGGCGGCCGCCGCCTTGTCCTCCGGCCGGTCCTCGGGCACCGCCAGGTTGGCGTCCGCGGCCAGCCGGCGCACCGCCTCGGGAAAGCCCAGGCCCTCGGTCTCCATCACCCAGTCGATGACGCTGCCGTGCGCGCCGCAGCCGAAGCAGTGATAGAAGCCCTTGTCGTCGGAGACCGTGAACGACGGCGTCTTCTCGTTGTGGAACGGGCAGAGGCCGGAGCTTTCCGAGCCGTTGCGCCGCAGCTGTACGCGGCGGGCGACATAGTCGCTGAGCCGCAGGCGGTCGCGCAGCTCCTGCAGGAAGTCGGGCCCGAACGTCGCCATCGCTCTGTCCTGGCCGGTGGATCAGGCCGGCCGGGCGGGGATCCTGGAACTCTTGGCGTTCATGCCGCGGCGCGGGCCGGTGGCCGTCGCGCGGGGCAGGGGAACCGGGTCAGGCTAGCCGCTCGCGCAGCAAACCGCACGCCTTTCGTGGGTCGATCCGGCCGTGATAGCGCTCCTGCATCACGGTCATCACCCGGCCCATGTCCTTCGGGCCCTTGGCGCCGAGCTCGCCGACCAGCGAATCGATCACGCCGCCCAGCTCGCCCTCGTTCAGCTGTTCGGGAAGGAAGCGGGAAATCACCGCGATCTCGTCGCGCTCCTGCTCGGCCAGTTCCAGCCGGCCGCCCTTCTCGTACATGTCGATGCTCTCGCGCCGCTGCGCGATCATCGTGTTCAGCATCGCCACGATGTCGTCGTCGCTGACCGCCTGCCGGCCGCGGGCGCGCGCGGTCGCGTCGCGGTCGTTGATCGCGGTCAGGATCAGGCGAATGGTCGCCACTGCGCGGTCGTCGCCAAGCTCGACCGCCTGTTTCAGTGACTCGTGGATGCGCTCACGCAGCATTGACGCTCCCCCAAACGTGGCCGCGAAAAATACACGGACTCACGATCGGATGTCGACTCGGTTGCCGTTTCCATAAATGCCTGAGATTAATGAGGTATTTACCGTGCCCAAAAAAATCGCACCGGCATGGCCCTTGCACGGGCTGCCATGCGCCGCCGCCCTGCAGCCTGCCGGTCCGGCCGCTGCGCGCGTTTTCCGCCGCTGTCTGGATTGCATGTAATATGGCGTGCCGGCGGCGCCCGCAAAGGGGGCGGTACAGGATTTTTTCGCACACCGTTGCAACCCGTGGCTTCGC